>CAIWFB010000194.1 GCA_903911825.1 uncultured Verrucomicrobia subdivision 3 bacterium | reverse complement strand
GCTGCGTGTTTCTCCGGAATGATGCCAAAGCCGCCGGCTTCCACGCCGATCATGCGCACGGATTTGTCGTCGAGAAACGGATAGAACAGGCCGATGGCATTCGAGCCGCCGCCAACGCAGGCGCAGAGCAGGTCGGGCAAACGGCCTTCCTTTTCCAAAATCTGCGCGCGGGCTTCGTCGCCGATAACACGCTGGAAATTGCGGACCATCACGGGATACGGATGCGCGCCGTAAGCGGTGCCGAGAAGGTAATGCGTGCTGCGAAGATTCGTCACCCAATCGCGCATGGCTTCGTTAACAGCTTCCTTCAACGTTTTTTGTCCCGCGTGAACCGGCACGACTTCCGCGCCGAGCATTTTCATGCGATACACGTTGAGCATCTGGCGTTCGCAATCCACCGCGCCCATGTAGATGACGCATTTCATCCCGAACATCGCGGCGACGGTGGCGGTGGCGACGCCGTGCTGACCCGCGCCGGTCTCGGCGATGACGCGCGTCTTGCCCATGCGCTTGGCCAACAAGATTTGGCCCATGGCGTTGTTGATCTTGTGCGCGCCGGTGTGGTTCAGGTCTTCGCGCTTGAGATAAATTTTCGCGCCGCCGAGTTCCTTGGTGAGGCGTTCGGCAAAATACAGCGGCGTGGGCCGACCGACGAATTCGGTGAGGTAGTAGGAGAGTTCCTTCTGAAACTCCGGATCGTGTTGCGCGCGGAAATATTCTTCTTCCAGCTCCTGCAACGGATGCATCAACGTCTCGGGCACATAGCGACCGCCGAACGGCCCAAAATGGCCGGTGGCGTCGGGTAAATTTTCGGCGACAACTGAACTCATATTTTATTTCGTTAAGCTAAACAAACCAATATTTGTAGAAAAATTGTTAGTGCTAAAATTGCAATCCCGCAAAATAAAAATGGATTCCCATTGGGATCCTTGTGTCTTTTCATTGCGACTCCAACCAGTAAGAGGGCACAGCCCAAAATTAAAGTCGGGACCGGATTTTCCATAACCCAACAATACTCACGCAAAGGCGCAATACGCGCAAAGAATTTTTCAGCACGCGGCAAGACGTTGTCAGAGATCCGAGACTTTGAGTTTATCGGCGCAGTTGCCGCGATTGGGCGCGGCGTTGCCAAAGCGCGAAGGGCCGGGATTGAAGACGTTGACACCCGTGCCGGTGCGGCTCGTGCAGATGCGGTAGCCCACGGGCTCGTCATTCACCCCGGGTTGGATGGAAACGCGCGCGTTCGGCTGACCATGCTTGACGTAGGCGCTGTTGCGGTCGTAGCGCATCATGCAGGTATCGTCGCCGGAACTTTCGCCCTGCTCCACGCCGACCAACACGTGAAAGCCACCTTGGGCTTGGAAATGAGCGATGAAACCAGCAGTCGCCGGGCTGCCGTCTTCATGGAAAATTTCGATCGGTGTGCCCGACCTGGAAAGTTCACTGTTCTGGTTCAGGTGGTATTCCTTGACGGTATCGCCTTCAATTTTCCAAAAGGCTTCGTAATCGCCGTCGCCATGGTGCCGCACACCCAAGGCATGCATGACTTCGTGCGCAAAACTGACATCGTTGTAGGGCGTGCCATCAGGCGCGGCCGGCCCCGTCGCGGGAGTTTTAGGAACCAGAATCGCCCGCACGCCGCCGGGTGACGCAGCGCCTTGCGGATCGGCGGCCATGTAGGCACCGGCTTCAGTGTTTAACTTAACGAGGATTCCGTGCTGGGCCACGAGGTGCGGCCCTTTTGTGCGGTTCTGATTGATCAAATGATTTTGTTCATCCATCTCGCCTTTGTCCAAACGGTGGATGAGAATTTTTGATTCCTTTTCAAATTTCTTGAGGCCGCCATCCATCAAGCCGGTGGTGTCGAGCACGAACAAATCTTTCTTGTCGGGATTGCCTTCAACGCGCTGCCCCTTCTCGTAAAAGCCACGATATTCTTCGTAAAGCGTCAAGCCATCGCCTTTGTGCGCGGGGACGGCAGGGATATTATCGAAATCAGAATCATCGGGGGCGGTGACCGATTTTTGTTTTTTCCAAACGTCAGCAATCTTCGAATCAGCGGCGCGTTTGGGCAAACGCAGACCGTCCTCCGACGCGCCTTTGATTTTGCCGATGAGCGGCGGTCCCACTTCCATGTTGGCGGTGACTTTCAAGTCGGCCCAACCACCCCAGTCGTAAGGCACCACGGAAACTGTATCAGAAAATCCTTCCGACACCGCGCGCTCAACGCGTTGGGCGTCGGGACTGATGACGAACATGCCGCCCTGCGTGGTCAATTCCAGATCCAGCCGATTGTCCTTGGCGTTCAGCGGATAATTCATCGTGACGCCGGGTTCGCGCGAGGTTTTCTCCAGTTCCCAAACGAAACTCTTTACTTTGGTGTTCGGCGTTTTGCCGTCAGAAGCAACGATCGTGGCTTTCAACTCCAGCGGCAAACCCGCTCCGCCGTCGCGCGTGGCCGAAGGTCGCCAATCTTGATATGCCGACGAGTCCTCAATTTCGAGCGTGAGCACCTGGCGATCGGCCGGGTAAAGATGCACAGTGTATTGCCAGACCACGGGAAATTCATCCGCATTGAGCGCCGGCTCCGCGTCCACCTTGCCCTCCAAATCAAACCCCTTCTCCGGGTAAGGAAACGTGGCGTAGTTCGCCGGCCCGCGCACGGTGATTTCCGATTGCTCCTTAAAAACCTCTTTCCCCACCGTGGTCTCGGTCGTCGCTTCGGTCTTGCGGGTATTGCGGTAAATTGAGAGCGACCAACCACGCTCCCGATGAAAAGTCAGTTTGGCTTCGACCGGATCATTGCTCGCTTCCGCCGGCCCCTTAGTGGCGTAACGATTGACGACCTTGGCATCGCCAGCGGCGGTGACCAGCGTGGAATTTATGCTTAACGTCGAGCTGATAACCTTGCCGCTCCACACTGCCGGCTCATTTTCAAACTGATCGAGCAGCACATCAGCAGTGAAACTGGCTTCAAATTGCAACTTACCCGAGGTGCCCGCTGGAAGATTCCCGCCGAGTTGTTCGTTCGCATCTTTCGCCGTGGCGGTGACCGTGCCGCGCCACGCTTTGACGCCTACGAGATCAGGACGATTACCCTGCGCCAAAGCCAGCAGCGGCAAGCCGAGCAGGCACAATAAAACGGCGAACAGTTGCCTGTTTATTGCCGCACACATTTGAGAGATTGCCTTCATCGGGGTGAAGTTTATGGCTTCCTTGCTGAGTGCCAAGCGCGTTGTGCGAAATGAATCGAAGGTTTTGGGAAAACAAAAAGCGCAGAGGAATCGCTTCCTCTGCGCCTTGGTAAAATTCCCGGTGGCGGGGCTATTGTGTCGAGGGCGACTGCTGATATTGTTTGCGCAATTTCCGCAGCGCGCCGTAGCCGACGAGCTTGCGGTTCTTCTCATCCCACAAGCGGAAGGTGATGGATTTCAGGCTGGAGAAAAACGTGATGGGTTTCACCTGCTGAAAGAGCGGATCGGCCTGATGGCATTTTTCCAAGTTGTAGTTGGGAATGCGCGGGCTCAAATGATGGATGTGGTGATAACCGATGTTGCCGGTGAACCATTGCAGGATGCGCGGGAGTTTGTAGAACGAACTGCCTTGCAGCGCGGCTTGGGCGTAGCTCCAATTTTCGCCGCGCTCCCAATAAACGTCTTCAAACTGATGCTGCACATAGAACATCCACACGCCGGCGCTGCTGGCCACTGTGATGATCATCAATTGAATGATGAGATACGCTTTGAAACCCACGAGCAAACTCAAGCCCGCGGCCACCGCGAGAATGGCGAGGTTCATCGCGTAAACGGAATGGCGTTCGCGAGCGCTGGCTTTCTTGGAAGGAATCCGGTTCCACACGACGAATAAAAAGAGCGGCGCGAGGACGAACAGGATGAACGGATTGCGAGAGAGGCGATAAGCGAATTTCTTGCCGCGCGACGCTTCGAGATATTCCTGCACGGTCATCGTCCACACGTCACCGGTGCCGCGTTGATCCAAGTCACCGGAGGTGTTGTGGTGGATGGAGTGTTCCCAGCGCCAATGATAATACGGCGTGAAGGTCAGAATGCCGGTGATGAAACCGATGGCGTCGTTCGCCTTGCGGGATTTGAAATACGAACCGTGGCCGCAATCGTGGAATATGATGAACACGCGGATCAACAAGCCGCCGACCAAAATCGCCTGCGGCACCACGAGCCACCAGGAGATCGGAATGCTCAGATACATCAGATACCACAGCACTGCGATAGGCACGAGGGTGTTGGTGATCTGCCAAATCGCGCTGGCGATGGACGGCTTCTGAAATTTGACCACGATGGCTTTCCACGCGGCATCATCAGCTTTCGGGTTGGCTGGTTTGGTTGTTTCGTTATGCGCCATAATTATTGGGTAGTTTAGCTCTAATTTTCGTAACGGCAACTTGGAGTTTTGATTATGTCTTCGGCTTATTTAGCGTCAAGCTGAACCTTATCCTGTGCAACCCAAGAAAAATGACCGGCCACCCGTTTTAAGGTGGCCGGTCATTGGACTAAGTCGTTTTAATTCGCCTTCACCGCTGCGACCAACGCGTTGAGTGAAGCTTTCGCATCGCCGAACAACATACGGGTGTTGTCTTTGTAGAACAGATGGTTTTCGATACCGGCGAAACCAGCGGCCATCGAGCGCTTCATGACGATCGTGGTCTTGCAGCGATCCGCGTCGATGATGGGCATACCGTAAATCGGACTGGATTTGTCTTCGCGAGCGGCGGGATTCACCACGTCGTTCGCACCGATGACGAGGCAGACATCCACGCGATCCATCGAAGGATTGATGTGTTCCATTTCGATGAGTTGATCATAGGGAACATTTGCTTCCGCGAGCAGCACGTTCATGTGACCGGGCATACGACCGGCCACCGGATGGATGGCGAATTGCACTTCGATACCGCGTTTGCCGAGTTCTTCGGTCAGTTCGCGCACGGAATGTTGAGCCTGCGCCACGGCCATACCGTAGCCGGGCACCACGACGACGCGTTGAGCATAAGCGAGAAGCAATGCGGCTTCGTCCGCTTGCATCGGCTTGACCGTGCCGGCTACTCCGCTGGCAGCACCAGCCGTGGCGCCGCCGGAACCAAACGCACCAAACAGCACGTTCGTCACTGGACGATTCATCGCTTTGCACATGAGCAACGTGAGCAACGTGCCGGAGGAACCAACCAGTGTGCCCGCGACGACCATTGCCAGATTGTTGATCGCAAAACCATCCGCCGCCACCGCGAGACCCGTAAAGGAGTTGAGCAGCGAAATCACCACCGGCATGTCCGCGCCGCCGATGGGCATCACCATCGCCACACCGAAGAACAACGCCAGCGAGAACATCACGATGAACGCCACGGTGGCATTGCCGCCGGAAGCGTTGAAGGTGAGGTAACCGCACAGCCCGAGAATGAAGAGACCAATCAAGCCATTCAAAATGTTCTGGCCGGGGAACGTCATAGGTTTCTCAAATTTTCCTTCGAGTTTGAGATACGCGATGATACTGCCGGAGAACGACAGCGAACCGATCAGCGTGGCGAACAGCATCGAGGCCGCAATGAAAGCTGCGGATTGATGCGCGACCGGCAGGGTGACGCCAAGAACTTCTGGAGCTTTGGAATCTTTGACGAATTCCAGGCTCGCGACCAGCGCGGCAGCGCCGCCGCCGAGACCGTTGAAGAGCGCAACCATTTGCGGCATGGAAGTCATCTTCACTGAATACGCGCCGATTGCGCCGATGATGAGACCGATGACTGTGCCGATGACGATGAGCGTGTAATTGAAACTCCAGCCGTGCGACCAGACCGAGGTGCCGTCCGTTTTCAGCAGCACGCAGAGCGCGATGAACATACCGGCGGCGGCGACGAGGTTGCCGAGCCGAGCCGTTTTCGGCGAACTCAAGAACTTGATGCCGAGAATGAAGAGCGCCGAAACGCCAATGATGATGTAAGCGATAGTGGTGTTCATGTTATTTCTTTTTCTTGAACATTTGCAGCATGCGGTCCGTGACCATGAAGCCACCAAACACGTTCGCTGAGCCGAAGATGACCGCGACAAAACCCAGCGCCTGCGCGAGCGGCGTAGCCGCATCCGCCAGCACCAGAATGCCGCCGAACAAGATGATGCCGTGAATGGCGTTCGTGCCGGACATCAGCGGGGTGTGCAACATCGACGGCACTTTGGAAATCACCTCGATGCCGACGAAGATGGCGAGGATGAAGATGAAGAGAACATTAGTATCCATAGATTTTATTTGGGTTGAGCGATGAGTTTTTCGTTCACGATCTGGCCGCCGTGCGTGACGAGGCAGGCTTTGATGATTTCGTCATCGAGCTTGAGGTTGAAAACCTTTTCCTTCTTGTCCCAGAATTCTTCCAAAAGGTTCACGAGGTTCGCGGCGTAAACTTGGCTGGCGTGCAGCGGGGCGCGTCCAGGCAAATTCGCGATGCCGATGAGCTTCACGCCGTTGCGATCAACGATCTCGTTGTATTTCACGCCTTCGACGTTGCCGCCGGTTTCCACGGCCATATCCACCACCACACTACCAGGTTTCATGGCATTGAGCATTTCCGCCGTGACGAGCACGGGCGCTTTGCGACCGAAGACTTGCGCGGTGGTGATGACGACATCGGAATCACCACAAGTTTTCTTCATCGCGTCGCGCTGCTTTTGAATCTGTTCTTCCGTCAACGCCTTCGCGTAACCGTCCTTGGTCTGGCCGGTTTCGCCGAGATCAATCTTCAGGAACTGACCGCCGAGCGATTTCACCTGTTCTTCGACCACAGGACGCGTGTCGTAAGCGGTGACTTTCGCGCCGAGCCGTTTGGCGGTGGCGATGGCTTGTAGTCCAGCGACACCGACGCCGATGATGAATACTTTCGACGGCAGAATCGTGCCGGCCGCCGTCGTCATCATCGGAAAAATCTTGTTCGAATAACGCGCGGCGAGAATCACCGCTTCGTAACCACCGAGGTTCGCCTGCGAAGACAGCACGTCCATCTTCTGCGCCCGGGTGCTGCGCGGAATGAATTCCATGCTGATGGCGCTGACGCCGCATTCGGCAAATTTATTGACCAGCTCCTTTTCGTTGAACGGGTCGAGCAGGCTGACGTGAACCGCGCCTTTCTTGAGCCAGGCGATTTCTTCAATCGGCGGCTTGCGCAGACGGAGCACGATGTCGCCGGAAGCAACGAGTGCTTTGCGGTCGGTCGCGAGGGTCGCGCCGGCCTTGGTGTAGCCTTCGTCGGGGAAGCCGGCGGCGAGGCCGAGACCGGCTTCGACTTCGACTTGGGCACCGAGTTTGACAAGTTTAGCGGCGGAGTCCGGCGTCAATGGCGCGCGGGTTTCGCCCGGGTGAGTCTCGCGTGGAACAGTGATTTTCATGGCGGTCAATCTGGTGGCAAACTATCACCACCGCTCCGCCTGTGAATCCCCTATCTTGTCATTTCCGGCTCAATTTTTGGCGCACCGGAAACGTTATTTGATCCACTTCACTTCACTAGGCGGCCGGAATTCCTTGAGTTTTTGCAACAAGGTTTCTGCGTCATCTGCCACCAACACCAACTCGCGATGCTGCGGCCGGATGAAGCCTTCGTTGCGCGTCTGGTCGAGGAATACCAGCAGGCTGCGGTAAAATCCCGCGATGTCAAGCAGCCCGAACGGCTTCGTGTGCCAGCCCAATTGACTCCACGCCAGCACCTCAAAAAATTCCTCAAACGTCCCGTAGCCGCCCGGCAACGCGATGAAGCCATCCGCCAACTCCGCCATCAACGCCTTGCGCTCGTGCATATCTTTCACGATACGCAAATCCGGCAGGCCGTGATGAATGATCTCGCGCATATTCAGCTTCTCGGGAATCACGCCGATGACGTGCCCGCCGTGGGCGAGCGCCGCATCCGCCACGATTCCCATCAAACCCACGCTGCCGCCGCCATAGACGAGTTCGATCTTTTCCCGCGCCAGCAACGCGCCCAGCGCCTGCGCCGCCGCCGCGTATTCCGGGCGAACCCCTTGGTTAGAACCACAATAAACTGCGATACGTTTCATGCCGCGCAGAATAAACTCCCCACCCCAAACATCCAAGCCGCGTCCGCCTAGCGGTAGGGACGGACCGCTGGTCCGTCCCCGTTGCCGAGCGCAGCGTCAGGCGACGGAAACGAACTTCCCCAGCGCACGCGTTACCTCGTTCGTTCCGCCCTCCGCCCCGCTGCTGGCGGGGACAGCCCGGCGGTCCGTCCCCCAAAAAATAGTGGTTCTATTTTCAAAATAGAACCACAGGAACAAAGTTTGATAGCTTGCCCCCGAAGAATCAGTGGCTCTATTTCTGAAATAGCGCCACTGGAAAGCCTGACACAAGCTTGGAAACGGCGTCCGAGTGGTTCTGTTTTAGAAATAGAGCCACAGAAACCATTTCCGCAAGCTAGGGAACGGAGGGCCAGTGGTTCTATTTTATAAATAGCGCCACTGCGATGATGAAAACAAGTTCCTGTGGCTCTATTTTGCAAATAGAACCACTAAAACAGCAGGGGCAAGCTAGGTTGGCGAACCAACTAGGTCGAAAAAGCGAGGTTTAAGGGGGTTTTCTGCGTTGGTAAGGTCGTTTGGCGAGGAAGCAGACCTACTTTCAACGGAAACTGGTAGGGAAAGCTCAACCCCATCAGTGACAGCGCTGATGGCGCGAAGAACCCTGCAGTTGGTAGGGCAGAGCTGCCGCTCGGCCGCGTGGCCAGACCGGTGGACATGATGCCCGTCCCCCGATTGCTGGCTGAATGCTGTGTTCGGTGCGCGCGGGGCGACGCGGCAGCGTCGCCCTACCGGCGAAAGCGCTCAACATAGGGATAGACCAGCCCAACGAACTGATTTAAGGTCAAAACCAATGAAAGTGATAAACCTCAATTATGAGGCTCACTATTATGTTAGCCTGCTATGCCACGCTTCCTTTCCATTCTCTTTCTGGTCCTGTTGACGAGCTGTGCATCTAATTCGCCTGTGTCGTCACCGCAGGTCACGACGCATGATGATGAATTGAGGCTGCGCGAGATTTACCGCTCTGCATTTGCCAGAGGTTTTCGCGAAGCGTGGGATGGTAAATCGGTTATCATCGACACTATGGGCTTGATTGGGAAATCGACTGACCCGGAAGGGGAGTCAGCCCTGTTGGACGGTCATTCTGATGGACAGCGAGCAGGTCGCAAGGCGCGGATTGCTTACGAGACGGAGAGCGCTGAAAAGGAAGAGCACGGAAAATGACGCAGGCTAACAAATCGCTGCAGGCAACAGCCATGGGCCGTTGAGTTTTGACGATGAGCGCAAACAAGATTATCATTATTACAATTCAAGCTCGGCTTTCGTGGCTGTGCCTGAGCTCTGGACGTTAGGCATCATCCACACGATTATGAAACCAGGATATTTACTCGCTGTCATGCTGGTGCTTTTGATTTGGTTTCCTGCGTCCTCCTTCGGGCTATTGGCTGCCGCCGGATTTGTGCTAATTCTCGCGGTTGTCGCCGCTGTGATTTATGTGCGGGTTATGAGCAAGGTTCAGCAGGATCAAGCAACACGAGATAAACATGAGCCTGATGCCTAATATGAGGATAGGCTACAGCCTTCCTCTGTAAGTTGTTCATACCGCCCGCACCGCGGCGATAAACGCCCGCACTTTCGCGGCATCCTTCATTCCGGGCGCGGATTCCACGCCGCTGGAAACATCCACGGCAAACGGCCGCACTTGCCGCACGGCATCCGCCACGTTCTCCGGCGTCAAGCCGCCCGCGAGAAAGATGGGTTTGCCAAACTTTTGGGCTTCTACTGCCAAGTCCCAATTAAACTTCTCGCCGGTGCCGCCCAAGCCGTTGGGGGCATACGCATCCAGCAGAAACGCATCGGTGGCATACTGCTCCAGCGCGGTGAGGGATACCGCATCTTTCACGCGCAGGGCTTTCACGCTCATCAAGCCAAACTGCGTGCAGAACTCGGAGGGTTCAGTGCCGTGAAATTGCAGCAGGCTCAACTGGCATTCGGCGATGGCGCGGGAGACGAGCGCTTCTTCGGGATTCACAAACACGCCGACCTTGAGCACAAACGGCGGCAAGGCCCGGGAAATCTCCGCCGCTTGCGCGTGTGAAATATGACGCGGGCTGCCTTCATAAAGCATCAGCCCGATCATGTCCGCGCCCGCTTCGGCGGCGGCTAGCGCATCGGCCACGGTGGTGACGCCGCAAATTTTTACCTGAGTTTTCATTCGTAGCTACCGACGGGGGGTCGGCTCGCCGGATTAAATTAGAGCGGACTCACGTCCGCTGCTACCACTTTTTGTCACGGCTTCACCTTCACGCGAAAGAATTGGGCGCGCGCAGCATTGGTGGCGGTGTAGTTCATCGTCGCGCTGTTCGACGCCTGCAGCCACGCGGTGACGGGCGACCAGCCGACGAGATTCGTGGAGGCATTCACCTGATACAACCGGTTCACGACGACGGGCCACTGCAGTTGCACGAGGCGATTGCTCTGGAGATTGGCGCCGGTGAAATAAAACCGCGACGCGGCATTCGTGGGGTTGGTGCCCGCGATGAATTCCGCAAAATCTGTCATGCCGTCGTGGTCGGTATCTGTCTGCGCGGTGCGGTTGGTGGTCACGCCATTGAAGAAGTCGCGCTCCCAGTTGTCGGGGATGCCATTGGTGTTCACGTCAATGAAATCGTAAGTGCCGGTGAAGTTCAGCGCGCCACCCGCGGCGAGCGTGTTCGTCTGGTCGGGCGGCGTCTGGTAATACGGCACGTCGCTGAAGGACACGAGATAATTGCCCGCCGCGAGATTGCTGAGGGTGAGGCTGGGGGCAACGCCGGAAGCCACCGGCACATCGCCAATATTCGAAACCCGCGCGAGCGACCAGGTGCCCTGCCCGAGATTTTTGGTGATGGAGATTTTCCCGCCCGCCGCCACGCCGGTGATGCTGATGTCGTCGAGGAGCCAGCCTTTGATGGGATTGCCGAAGGACACGCCTTGGTAATAAAAAACGACTTCAATGGTTTTGCCCACCCACGGCGTCAGGTCCACGGATTCGCTTTGCCACGCGGGCGCGACATCGGGTGCGAAGTCGGCGGCCATCGGCATGCTGTTGGTCGGCGAAAGGCTCAAGTTGGTGCGGATGAAAACGGTGCCGTCCTCGGCGGGGAAGCCATAGAACTGCTCAGAGAAATCAAACGCATCTCGGAAATTCAGGGTCGCGCTTTGCAGACCCGCAAGATCAATCGGCGGCGAGCAAAGATAGCTGCTGGCGAAAAGCCCCGGCTGTTCGCCGGTCAGCGCACAGCCCCAGACGTTCGTGCCGGAATACGCGCTGGTGGCGAGCGAGCTATTGGGTTGGCCTAAGCGCCAGTTCACATCGGAGCCGCTGTCGGCGACCACCGTCCAACTGTTGGTGCCGGCTTCAAGGTTGTCGAACCACGGCGGCGTGGGCGCTTTCAACGTGGTGAACGAATAAAGATTTCCGCCATTGTCATCCACCGTCGTGTTGCCCGCCGGGTCGCGGCTGGCCACTTGGTAAAAATACGTGCGGTTCGCCGCGAGACCGCCGACGGTCACGGCGTGGTTCGTGGTGAACTGGCTCGTATAAACCGTCGCGGCGGGCAGCGGCTGTTCGCTATATTGCACGGCGCTATCGGCGTTCTCGGATGTCTTCCACGAGATGAGCGCGTTCGCGTAATCCGTGATGGCCGCGACTTGCGAAATCACCGGCGGGAGCGTGTCCACGGTGGCCGTGGCCACGACGTTGCTGTTGTTCGACGCGTCGAAGTTGGTGCAGACAATCGTGTCGCCGTTTTGCACGCGCAACTGGTTCGTGCCCGCCACGCCCGCGACAAGCGTGACGTAACCTTTGAACAAGCCCGGATGCGTCGTCTCAAACAGCGTCACCGAAGTGCGGTTCGTGCGCGAGCTGGCGGCGAACGTCACCGTCGTCGTGCCCGCGCCGATCAAATCGGTGTCACCGACTTCGACCGTGACGAGATCGTTCGTGGTGTAAGCTGCGCGATCCAGCCGCACGACCGCCGCACCGTTCACGCCGGGCGCGAGAAAGCTGATGATGTTCTTCAGCAGCGCCACGGCGTTGTTGGTCGCCGGGCCATTCGTCGGCACCGTGTCGAAGGGGAACGACAAAAACACTACGCGACCCGGGCTGTCGTCGCCGACTTTCGGAAAGCTCATACCGCACGGTTTGAACGCGGTGGTTTCAAAAGCGATCGGCGCAGCCGCAGCCGACGGCGTGAATGTGTCGGAAAAATCCGGCCCATAAATAATCGTGTCGAAATCGAACACTGGATAATTCGCGTAATCCGGCGTGAGACTGAGGCCGTTGGCGAGGGAACCGCCCACGCCCACGAAGCCGGCCACGCCGAAATCTTCGTCGCATTCATCGCACGGCGACGGCGGATCAGGATTCGGTTTGAACTCGGAAACTTGCAGCACGTCGCGGCGGAACGGCACTTCGCCCAACTGCGTCAAAATTCCCATGGACGCCATGAAGAAAGATCCGCCGCCGTTCAGATAACTTTGAATCAGGAACTGCTGCTGCGCGTTCAGCGTGTTGTTCGTGGCCGTCGGGTCAGTCAATCCGTCCGCATCCACACCATAATTGATGATGTCGTCGGTGAGCCGCCAGATGACGACGGGAAACGGTTTCAAATCCGCGAGCGTCGGCGAGCCGCGCAGATTCACTTTCCAAAAACCGTAGCCGATGCCGGCGGCGGTGAGGACGTTGGTGTAACTGCTGTCGGGAATCACCGTCGCGCCGTTCGCTTCTTCGGCGGCAGTGTCGTAGGCGTCCACGAGCAACACCGTCGGCGTCGCGAGGCCAACGAAGGTGAAATTCGCGCCGCTGTTGTTGTTCGTGGCGGAGTTGCTGGCCGCATCTGCCGAGCTCACAGAAAAATAATATGTCTTGCCGGGAATCAGCCGCGTGAGCTTCACGACGTGGCTCGTGACCAGCGTGTTGTTCGTCACGGCGAGATTCAAGTTCGCGGAGTTCGTGCCGTAGCGCACGAGCGACGTCGCCGGCTCGCCCGTCGTCCAAGTGATGGTCAGCACGCCCAGATCAGTGCTCGTCGCAACACTGGTGATAACGGGCGCAACTAAATCCGCGACGGCACTCGCGCTGCGTTGGTTGCCGCCCGCGTCAAAGTAATCCGCTGAGAGTAAATCGCCGTTCGACACCTGTAGTCCGGTTACGGTCGGTCCGGTCGCCGTTGTCACCGCGCCGGTGAAAGCTCCGTAATTTCCCTGCGCTGCCAAGGTTTTGTTGAATTTGATATGGGCGGTCAAATTCGTCACCGTCACCGTCACGCTGTTGCTCGCGGCACGCGCGGCATCCAGCACCAACACATTCATCACGCCGGGCGCGGTGTAGGCCGGACGATCCAGTAAAATAATTCCCGCGCCAGGCCGCGCCAGATCGCCCGATGAAACCAGCGCGAAATCCTGATCTGCCACTGCTGTGTTGGTGAGCGCGTCGGAAACAATTTTTGTCGCGCGCACGCGGACTTGATAATCACCAGCGACCGGTGCGGCGAGCAAAACACCTTCGACATTGTTCAGCTTGTCGGGCGTCGGCGCATTGGGCACGGATTCGCCCGCGCCAAATTGGTTGCCGCGATACAGCGTTCCATCCGGGGCGATGACTTCCAAATCCAGATCATTCACCAGCGCCGGAATCGCACCGGGAAAACCGGGCACGTCGGTGTAGGTCAGCGTGACTTTCAGCGGTTCGCCGGCGCTCCGCACAAAAATGTGCTGCGTGAAAATTTGTCCATTCGTCAGCAACGTCGTCTGGTCCACGTATTGAAAAGCCCGCGGGGCGGCGGCGAAATTCGTCGTGATGATGTTCGCGAGATTAAGGCGGCCCCAACCTTCATCATTGTTCGGCACCGGACCGGGACCGCCGTTGGCTTGGTCGAGTTCGTCGGCCGAATTGATCAACGCCGCTTTCACTAACGCTGGTGATGGCAGCGCATTCGTGTGGGTGGCTTTATAAAATTGCACGAATACCGCCGCCGCGCCCGCTGCATGCGGTCCCGCCATACTCGTGCCGCCCATGTAAACGTAGTAATCATCAATCACCGACCACGACGTGGACGCGAGATCAAGTGCGTTTTGCGACGCAGCAGAGGCAATCCACGAACCGGGCGCGACGACATCCGGCTTGATGCGACCGTCCGCACACGGCCCGCGACTGGAAAAATCCGCCATCGTATCGCGTCCGTCCGCATAGAGGCCATAAGTCGAAGCGAGCGTAGCCGGATCGTTTTGCGACGCGCCGGTAGCGATGACATTTTTCGCGCTGGCGGGACTGTTGATCGTTTGTGAATTTGGCCCCGCGTTGCCCGCCGAAAATTCCAAGATATAAGGCTGATAACCCGCCGTGCCCGCATCGGCGTCGCGCACGAGCTCATCAAACTGCGCGCAGTCGGTGTCGTAATCACCCTGGGAATCATTGCCCCAACTGTTGGAACCGATCTTCGCGCCGTGCCGCACCGCGTCGTGCGTGAGCGTTTCGTCGCTGGTGAAATTGACTTCATTCGCATCGGCGTCAAAAATGCGTTCCACAAAAATACTCGCGCCGGACGCCACGCCGAGTCCGTAGAACTGGCCGGTGTCCGGATCCGTTTCGCCCGTCGCTGCGTTGCCCGCGACGATGCCCGCGCAATGCGTGCCGTGACCGTAACCATCCGAGCCATCCGTCAGCGGCTCGTAAAATTGAAAACCCGTCACGCGCCCACGCAAGTCGGGATGCATCGTGTTCGTGTTGCCGGAATCCAAGCCCGTGTCCGCGACACAAACGGTCACACCGCTGCCGTCAAAGCCGAGTTGTTGCGTGGTTGTGCGCGTCGCGAGCAAGCCGTCGTCGCCGCCGACAATTTTCGCCGCCGCTTCGTCCACGAGCTGACGTTTCGTCGCGCGTTCCACCCACAACACCGCGCTGGCTTGCGCGAGTGCCGCGAGTTGGCCCGGCGACAGTTCACCGCGCACGATGACGCCTTGCCGCAAATGACTTTCCTGCGGCAACCCGCCGAGATGCGCCCGCACCGCCGCAATTTCCGCCGCGCTCGCGTTCGGAGCGAGCAGGATGTTGACGCTGACAGTTTGATTCGTTTGCGCGGCAAGTTTGGCAACACTAGCGAGGCGCGGATGAATTTTGTGTTCTGGCCGATACGGCCCGACCCATTGGACGTAACTCAAAGCGCCGACGGCGGCGGGCGAAACTTGGTTAAGTTTGGCGACGAACGCATCTTCCGGCACGTATTGCAGCAGTTCCACGCCAAGTTTTTTTAATTCAGCACGCTGACCGGGTTCGAGTGAGCCGGTGAATTGCAGCAGATACAAACCCGTCGTGATGGCTTTTGCGCGTAGTTGACCAGCCAGCGCGGCGCGGTTGGTGCCAGATTCGGTCTCGATGGTTCCATTCCGCAGGCGAATGCTTTTGGCGTCACAGTTAGCAGCGGCGTGAAACCATAGCAGTGCCACGACTACGAGCCAGCAGCACGATGAAGAAATTCGGCGGGAATACACCTTAAACCGATACTCTCACTCGCCGTTTTAGGCAATTCCGAAGTGGCGCGCGCGATTCCGGCGTTTTTGTTTTGAGCCGACTCGCGGCGTCTCCTACTTTAACGCCGATGCCGCGCACGGTTTACTTCGATTACAACGCCACGACTCCGCTCGACGAGTCGGTGCGCGCGGCGATGCTGCCGTTTCTCACAGAAAATTGGGGCAATCCCTCCAGCGTGCATCACCTCGGGCGCAAAGCGCGGGCGTTGCTCGATGATGCGCGGGATCGCGCGGCGAAATTTCTCGGGGCCAAGCCGAGCGAAATCATTTTCACAGGTGGCGGCACGGAGGCGAACAACCTCGCCATCTTCGGCACGGCGCGAGCGCTTAAAGCCAAAGGTAAACACCTCATCACGTCCGCCGTGGAGCATCATGCGGTGCTGCATTGCTTCGATTATTTGGAGAAAAACGAAGGATTCACTGTTACCCGCCTACCCGTTGACGTTAATGGTCGCGTTTCCGTGACGAATTTGCAGGATGCCATCCGCCCCGACACGGTTTTGGTTTCCATCATGGCGGCGAACAATGAAATCGGCACGCTTCAACCCATTTCCGAATTGGGCGCGGTCTGTCGTGAGCGGGGAATTATTTTTCACACCGACGCCGTGCAAATGTTCGGCAAAGAACCGTTCACGAACCTTAGCCAATTCAACGCCGACCTCGTTTCGATCTGCGCGCACAAGTTTCACGGCCCCAAAGGCGCGGGCTTGCTCTACATCAAGTCGCCGCTGCATCCCGATCCGATTCTGTTCGGCGGCGGCCACGAAAATGAGCGGCGCGCCGGCACGGAAAATCTAGCGGCCATCATTGGCCTCGTGGCTGCGCTCGAAAATTGCGTGACCCCACCCGTTTTTCCTCAAGCGAAGCTCCAAGAGCTCACCACTAAATTAATTTGCTGCATCGAAAAGATTCCCGGCTGCGAAATCGTCAGCCCGCGCGAACTGTGTCTGGCGAACACCGTGGCCTTCACCGTGCGCGGTTCGGATGGCATCGCACTGATGGCGGGGTTGGATGTGGAAGGCATCTGCGCGTCGAGCGGCTCGGCGTGTTCGGCGGGTTCGTTGGAACCGAGCCATGTGATCGTGGCGCTCGGGAAAAAAGACGCCGCCAATTCCCTCGTGCGGTTTTCTCTAGGGCGCGCTTCGACGGCGGAAGAAGTGGCTTACGTTTGCGAAAATCTGCCGGAAATCATCCGCCGCGCACAACTCGGCGGATTGGCTGCGAACCGATTGTGAATGACTTGTGGATAGTGCCAACAACTTTGACTTTTCAATTTTTCCAGTTCGCATACCGTGCAGTTGTCACAAGTCAAAACCGGATGAAACGCCCGCTGCGGTTGCGCTTGGGAAGTTGTTAGGCTTGTTCACAACCCTTAATAGTAATAGAATTTTTAAAGAAGATTGAATTAATATACGCGCCATGAATCTCACCATCACGAAAGAACAAATCATCGCCGGTCTCCAAGCAGTGCAGAACGTCGTCAGCACCCGCACGACCCTCCCGATCCTCTCGAACGTGTTGCTGCGCGCTGAAGACGGCAAGGTGGAGTTTACCGCCACCGACCTTGACGTGACCGTCGCGTGCAGCGTCGAAGCCAAGGTGACCAAGCCAGGCGCGACTACGGTGCCTGTGAAAAAATTGTTCGGCATCGTGCGCGAGTTGCAGGGCGAAATCGAAATTGAAACCGACGAAAAAAACGTCACCAGCATCCGCAGTGGTGGTTCGTATTTCAAAATCCACGGCCTCGCCGCGGATGAATTTCCGCCGCTCCCGAAATTCAAGGACGACAAGAAAGTCAGTCTCAAACAGGAAACCGTCCGCGCCATGCTCAAGAAAACGAGCTTCGCCGTTTCCACGGACGAATCCCGCTACGTGCTCAACGGTATTTTCGTGAGCATGAAAGACGGCAAGATGACGTTCGTCGCCACCGACGGCCGCCGCCTCGCGCTCGTGGACGAGGAAGTGGAACTGAGCGAAAACAGCACCGGCGAATTCATCGTGCCGGCTAAAGCCGTAAACGAATTGAACCGTTTGTTGCAGGACAAAGGCGATGTGGAGATCAAGTTCGGCGAAAACCAAGCCTCATTTTCACTCAAAGATGACAAGGGTTTCTCCGTGTTGCTCGTCTCGAAATTGATCGAAGGCAACTACCCAAATTACCGCCAAGTCATCCCCGGCGAACCCAAGGAACGCATCCCGCTCGGCCGCGAAGAATTGCTCCAAGCCCTGCGTCGCGCCGAGATCATGACCAGCGAAAAAGCCAATTCCGTGAAGATGAGCTTTGGCAAAAACACGCTCGCCATCACCGCGAATTCGCCCGAAGTCGGCGAAGCCCGCGAAACGCTCGCGGTGAATTACAAAGGCAAAGAAATGGCCATCGCCTTCAACCCGCGCTACCTCATTGACCCGCTGGCCGCGTTGAGCGAAGACGAAGTGTTCATCGAATTGATCGACGAATTGAGCCCCGGCGTGTTGAAGACCAACAGCCCGTTCCTCTACGTCGTCATGCCGATGCGTTTGAGCTAAACTTACGAATTTAAATCAAAGGGCGCGGAGCAATCCGTGCCCTTTTTTAATTACAATATGAATTCAGTCCAACAAACCACCGGTCGCGGCGGCTTACCGCTGGTGAAAATCCAGACGCCGTGGAGCACCGCGGAGATTTATCTCAACGGCGCGCACGTCTCGCACTTCCAGAAAAATGGCGAACCGCCGCTCATTTTCATGAGCCGCAAAAGCTATTTCGCGCCCGGCAAAGCCATTCGCGGCGGCGTGCCAATCTGTTATCCGTGGTTCGGCAATCGCGAGGGCGATGCCGGCCATGGCTTCGCGCGCAGCGTGGAATGGCAGCTCGTAAAAACTTCCGTGAACACCGCCGGCGCGGTGACGCTGCACTTCGCTCTGCCCGCCGTGCGTGGCCGGGAAGCCTGGCGCGATTTGCGGACGGAATTCATCGTGACCGTAGCCGAGACGCTGACGATGGAGCTGGTTTCCGCCAACGACTCCTGCGGCGAGACGTTGGAGTTTGAAAGCTGCCTGCACACGTATTTTCAAGTCGGTGCCATCGGTGCGGTGAGCGTTCATGGTTTGGAAGGCGCGCCGTATCTCAATTTTGCCGAGGGCGACAACGGCGTGGCGCGTCCGGCGGAAAGCTACGCCATCAAGTTCAACCGCGAGACGAACCGCACCTATTGCGGCACCACCTCTGCCGTGGAAATCCGTGATGCCAATCTGAAGCGCACCATCCGCGTGGAAAAATCCGGCTCCAATTCCACTGTGGTCTGGAATCCGTGGACGACGCAGAAATTGCCGGATGATTTTGATCCCGCGGAACATCAGCACATGGTCTGTGTAGAATCTGGCAACGTGAAGCGGGATAAAATTTCACTCTCACCGGGTAAGTCGACGTCGCTGAAAGTGGTGTTGAGCAGCGAACCGTTGCAATGATTGCCCTTTCCGAAATTCAACCGAGCGGCGTGGATCTGGTTTCGCAAGTCGAAGAAATCTTTTCCACGACGGGCATTCTTTCTCGGGCGAGTAACTTTGAATTTCGGGCGCAACAGCAGGAGATGGCGGTGGCCGTGGCGCGAGCCTTGCAAAATCAGGACCACCTTGCGGTTGAAGCGGGCACGGGCGTCGGTAAATCGCTCGCGTATCTGATTCCGGCGATCCTTTTCGCGGTGAGCCAAAACAAAAAAGCCATCATTTCTACGCACACCATCAATCTCCAGGAGCAGCTCACGGAAAAAGATTTACCGATGCTGACGGCCGTGCTGGGTTCGCTGCCGGAGCCGGTGAAGTTCAGCTACGCGATGCTCAAAGGTCGCGCGAATTATCTCTGCACGCGGCGTTTGCAAAAGGCGATGCAGCAAAGCGGTAATCTGTTCACCTCCAGCGAGGCCGAGGAATTGCAGCGCATCTACGAATGGTCCAAGACCACGAAGGACGGCAGTTTGTCGGATTTCGAGATCGAACCGGACGGCAAAGTCTGGGCGCAGGTGTGTTCCGAGCGCGGTTTGTGTTCGCCTAAAACCTGCGGGCATCAATCGGATTTTGCGCGTGACCACGAGGTCTGTTTCTTCCAACGCGTGCGGAATCGCATTTTGTCTTCGGACGTTCTGATCCTCAATCACACATTATTTTTCACGTTACTCGGCGGCATCGAGGAAGACATGGAGGGCGGGATTCTGTTCAAGAACGACTTCGTGATCTTCGACGAAGCGCACACGATGGAGCAAGTCGCCTCGCGTCACATCGGCTTGAGTGTGTCGAGCGGTCAGGTGCGGTATTCGCTGAATCGTTTATGGAATCCGAAAACGGAAAAGGGTTTGCTGGCCACATTGCGTCAGGGCAAAGCGGTGAAGCTAGTGGCCGAAATTTTGAGCGAGTCCGATAAATTTTTTGAGAGCGTCGAAGCCGCGTGTGAAGAGATCCAAGCGACCACGCCCAAGAAAAGTTTCGGTTCCGGCGAAGCCCGCACGAAGCGGGAATGGAAAGAGCTGCGCATCCGCCGCGCGGAACTGGTGCAGGATAATGTGACTTTGCCCATCCAACGATTGCGCGAGGCGGTGAGCGAACTCATCAAGACGAGTGACGACAAAGAGATCGGGCAGGAGTTGGTCGAGTGCAATCGGCGACTCGGGGAATTGAAGATAGAGGTCGCGGAATTTCTGAGTCAGGAAGCGGACGACCATGTGTATTGGGTGGAACGCGGCGGCAAGACGCAGCGGAATCTTTCGCTCAATGCCGCGCCGGTGGACGTAGCAGATTTTCTGCGCCAGCGGTTATTCGAGAGCGATACCAGCGTGATCATGACGAGCGCGACGCTGGCAGTTGCCGAAAAAGCAGTTGTAGGTTCCAAGTTGAAGGTTGAAAGTTCGGCGAGCGCGCCGCGAAAGAAAACTTTCAACCAGCAAACTTCAACCAGCAACTCGCCACTCAATTATTTTGCCAAGCGCGTCGGGTGCGAAATGGCGACGAAGTTGCAAGTCGGCACGCCGTTTGATTACGCGGCGCAGATGAAAATTTTTGTCGCGAAGAAGATGCCGGATCCGCGCGAGGCGGGTTATGCGGAGGCGCTGGTGCAGCAGATTGAGTTTTTTGTGAAGCAGACGCACGGCAAAGCGTTCGTTTTGTTCACGAGCTACAAGTTGATGCAGGAAGTTGCGGATCGGATGCAATCGTTCTTCGACGGGCTGGGGCTGGAGTTGATCGTGCAAGGCACGGGCACGCCGCGTTCGACGATGTTGGAACGGTTCAAGGACGACGTGGACTCGGTGTTGTTCGGCACGGACAGTTTTTGGCAAGGCGTAGATGTGCCGGGCGAGGCGCTGAGCAACGTCATCATTACGCGACTGCCGTTTGCGGTGCCGGATCATCCGCTGATTGAGGCACGCATCGAGGCGATTGAGGCGCGGGGCGGAAATTCCTTCGGCGAATTTTCGTTGCCGGAAGCGATCTTAAAATTCCGCCAGGGCGTGGGGCGACTCATCCGCACGAAGACGGACACGGGCATTGTGGTGGTGCTGGACAACCGGATTTTGACCAAGCAATACGGTCAGGCGTTTCTGGATGCGCTGCCGAAATGTCCGGTGGAGATTGTATAATCTAAATCCCCAAAAGTGGTCGGGTATATGGAAAAACCATCGCGTAAATGAACAGTAACGCCAAAAGTAAACTGTTCACAATCCCAACAACCCACCAGCCAACGTAGGAGAGAATAAACTTTTCACGCGATGCAGAAAGTCCTGCGCAAACCACCCACAGAACTGGAATAAGGAGAAAGAAAAGTCCGTGCAGACGAAGAAATAATGCGAGCGAGGTCCAACGAATTCCCATGGATTCGGGATACCCATTTATTTTCATGACGATGCCCAAACCAAAAAATCCGGACACAACCAAAAGCAACTGAATCAATCCAAAAACCGTAGTTTGGCGAGACATTTGAAGTCACTTCCCACTTTTCCCACCCAACTCAATCGTCATCCCTTCGCGCGCGGCTTCCACTTTTAGAGTGCCTTTGGCTTTTTTTACCAGACTGCGGGCGTATTTCACAAAGGCATCCAGCCGCTTATCGTCATGGTCGGGGTCGTGGTGGAAGAGGATGAGTTTCTTCACGCCGGCTTTGAGCGCGAGCGCTACGGAATCATCCACGCAACCGTGGCCCCAGCCGACGTGTTTGACGTATTCTTTGCGGTCGTATTGCGAGTCGAGGATGAGCACATCCACGCCGCTAACAAAGTCGAGCATGTCCCGGTCATCGCCACCTTTAAGCGGTTCGGTGTCGGGAAAAAACGCCACAATACCATCCGGCGTGAACAAGCGGTAGCCGACAGTGACGCCAGGGTGATTCGCCCGGTGCGCGCGCACGAGCACGGGCCCGATGGCGAAGCTGAAATCTTTGAGCTCTTCGATCTCGATGTTGCTGGGCAACTTGGAGAACGGCACGGGGAAATAGGTGCTTTCCATCTGGCCAGTGAGCGCGGCGGTGAGACCTTTGCGTGCGCCTTCGCTGCCGAGAATGCGCAGGCGACAGCGGGATTCGTAGATGGGCGCAAAGAAGGGCAGACCTTGGATATGATCCCAGTGGGTGTGCGAGAGGAGGAGCGTGAGATTCAGCGGGCGACTCTTGAATTCATTCAGCAACGAAATGCCGAGTTTCCGTAAGCCGGTGCCGGCATCGAGAATGATGATGTCGGAGCCGCAACGAACTTCCACGCAGGTGGTGTTGCCGCCATAGCGAACGGTGCCTAGCCCCGGTGTGGGAATGGAGCCTCGAACTCCCCAAAACGTAATGCGCGTGCCAGTTTTGATGCCCAACTTTAACGCAGGTTCAGGGGAAAATGAAATTGAAAATTTGAGATGAAATTGGATGACGCAAAAAGCGGATTAACCGCGAAATACAAGCAATACGCGAAAAGGGAAAAGCTTGAGGAAGAGAAAGGGGATTTTGGCCTGCCTACGTTTCACTTCGGCGCAGTATTCTTTCGCTTTCACTGAGTTCAAGCGAAAGTTGGTGGGTTGGGAGAGACTCGAACTCTCGACCAATGCCTTAAAAGGGCACTGCTCTACCGACTGAGCTACCAACCCACGAAGGGTGGGAAACATAGATTATTCACCCCCGAAAGCAAGGTTTTTTCCGGTTGCCAACTGGTTGGTTCGGCGAAAACCAAATTGCCGACTCACTTGGCATTTGCGGAAACCCGTCGTGGCCCGTTAATCTCCGCAGCGTGACGGTTCTGGAAACCATTCAAAAAAGCACGGAATTCCTCGGTAAAAAAGGCGTGGAATCGTCGCGCTTGCATGCGGAATTGCTGCTGGCCCACGTGCTCGCGATGCCACGCATGAAGTTGTATCTCAACTTTGAGCGCGCACTGACGGCTCCCGAGACGGATACGTTGCGGGAACTCATCAAGCGGCGCGGCCAGCGCGAACCGCTTCAGCATATCGTCGGTTCCACCTCATTTTGCGGCTTGGATATGACGGTAAATCGCCATGCGCTCATTCCGCGACCAGAAACGGAGATGCTTGCGGAAATGGGGTGGAATTTTCTCTCAACTCTCAACTCTCAACTCTCAACCGCCCTAGACTTCGGCACCGGCACTGGCTGCATTGCCATTGCTTTGGCCGTAAAATGTCCGTCCGCCCAAATCACAGCACTTGATGTCTCGCCCGACGCCTTGGCCTTGGCCAAAGCCAATGCGGAAAGGCATCAGGTCGCTTCCCGAATGGAGTTTTTGTTGGGTGACGGGTTTGCCGCTCTCTCTACTCCGCGTCTATTTGATTTGATCGTCAGTAATCCGCCTTACATCGCCTCTGCGGAAATCGCCACGCTCGACCCAGAAGTCCGAGATTTTGATCCGCGAGGCGCTTTGGATGGCGGCACGGATGGTTTGGATTTTTATCGGCGGTTGGCCAAGCAGGCTGCCGCTTTTCTGAAACTAGGCGGAAAAATCATGGTGGAATTCGGGGATGGTCAGGCGCCGGAAATAAAAAGCCTCTTCGAAAGTGAAAAGTGGATTGTCGAAGCCGTGCAGGAGGACTACTCTCACCGCGCCAGAATTCTGGTCGCGCGGCGATAATTCATAACACCCGCAGATTTCGCAGAACGGCGCAGATTTTTCAAAAGGTTTCCGCGCGGAAATTTTATCGGCGCAAATCGGCGCAAATCTGCGGGCAAAACAATCTTAATTCCACATGGACAGTTTCTTGATCAAAGGCGGCGTGCCGTTGCACGGCGAAGTCAATATCAGCGGCAGCAAAAATGCCGCGCTCCCCATCATGGCGGCCACGCTGCTGACTGATGAACCCTGCGTCATCCGCCGCGTGCCGGATTTGAGCGATACGCGTTTCATGGTCAAGATTCTGGAATCCTTGGGCGCTCAGGTGAAATTTGAAAACGGCACGCTCACCGTGCGCGCCAAAAAAATCAAAGGCTACGCCGACTACGAGCTCGTGCGCAAAATGCGCGGTTCTATTTGCATTGCAGGGCCACTGCTAGCGCGATTACAGAAAGCGCGGATTTCTCTTCCCGGCGGCTGCATCATCGGCGCGCGCCCAATTAATTTGCATCTGAAAGGTTTTGAAGCGCTCGGCGTTAAAATCAAAATTGAAGGCGGCTACATCGACGCGACGGTGAAAAAACTCATCGGCAGTTCCATGTTCCTTGGCGGTCGCGCAGGCCCGACGGTTTTGGGCACAGCAAACGTCATGATGGCGGCGACCTTGGCCGACGGCATCACCGTGATCGAAAGCGCGGCGTGTGAACCGGAGGTCGTGGACTTGGCGAATTTTCTCAATGCGATGGGCGCTCAAATTTCTGGTGCCGGCAGCCCGACGGTGACGATTGTGGGCGTGGAAAAATTACACGGCGTGGAACATGAAGTGATTCCCGACCGCATCGAAACGGCGACGTTTATGGTGGCTGCTGGTGCGACGGATGGCGAAGTGACGATTAAGGGCGGCCGCGCCGAACATCTGCGCGCGGTGATTGATAAATTAAGCGAAGCGGGCGTGGCGGTGGAACGGCGCGGTGCCGACATGGTGGTGCGGCGCAAAGGAAAATTGAAACCGGTGGACATCGCGACGCTGCCGTATTCCGGTTTTCCCACGGATGCGCAGGCGCAGATGATGGCGTTGCTCGTGCTCGCGCCCGGCATCAGCATCATTACCGAACGCATTTTTGAATCGCGCTTCATGCACGTGAGCGAATTGGCCCGTCTCGGCGCAGAGATTGAGATCGAAGGACCGAGCGCGATTGTGAAGGGCGGCAAACCGTTAAGCGGCGCGCCAGTGATGGCAAGTGATCTGCGCGCCTCGGCGGCTTTGGTCATTGCTGGTCTGTCAGCGAAAGGTTCCACTCAAGTGAATCGTATTTACCATTTGGATCGTGGATACGAGCGGATGGATTTGAAGCTCAAGAAACTGGGCGCGCGGATTCAACGCGTGCAGGAAAAATAATTCTCCAAATTTTATAGATGATAATATTTGCAGAAACGCGTCCAAAACGTCTTCAAACTATTGTTTCAACAGTGATAATCGTTTTGATGTTCACGGTAATTGGCTGGATGGGCGTCATGGTATTTCTGATGTTTTTAATGACAAAAACAAATCAGTTCATCATCCCGCAAGCGTTCCGTTTTTTCGTCGTTTTATCATGGATCCCTGGTTTTTTATTAAGCCTTTGGTTTGCAAAAAAGTTACTCGATAAACAGTATTGGCGCTTAACCGATAAAGATTTGGAAAGCGGGATTTTCTATCAAAAAAAATATCCACTTGGTTCCGTTGAGAAAGTGATTTTGGGATTGCCCGTTGACGCAATCGGGAAAATTTTCCAAAAAGCCAAACCAAATACAGTTGCTGGCACTACTTTAGATGTTTTGTCTGCTGTAGATTCAAGAGTGAACACGGCAAGAAAAATATATCAGGCTCGGGCGGATATAGATAATTCAGTGCTACTTTGCTTTAAGGATGGTGCTCTGCTGCCGTTACGTTTGTTTTTACTTCCCGGCGGTTCAACCCTTTTAGAACAATTGAGGGAACGGTTGAAAGACAAATTGGTTCGGAATTATTGTTATTCTGATGACGAGATTCGCAGAATGCGTCATCGAGATATGAATGAGTTGATACCTCCTCCGAAGAGTTTTAAATGATATTTGAAGCGGGTGCGGGTTACCCCACCGATTTAACTGTCCGCGCTCTTTTTGTCCCCACAAATCAGGCGCGGCCTGAGCAGCCGTAGGCGCCTGTGCAAAATGAATGGCACAGGTGCCGACGGCCGCCCAAGCACGACATGAGATCCGTTTGGTGGCGCGCTTTCATGCGAGAGCGAGTTCGCGGCTGTTCGCATAAATCCGCGCTTGGCGACGCGCTTGGCGTTCGGCGACGCGGCTTTTTTCTTCAAACAACGCCGGAAACACCAGCAGCGGCACGAAGGTCACCCACGCGAGTGCTGCGGCTTCGTTGGCGGCCCGGCGGAGTGGAGCGGTCAAGGCGGGTTCCTCGTTGACGAGCAACCGTTCGGCCAGCAGGCGTGTCTTGAGTTGCTCGAACTCGGTTTCTAGGTTGGCGCGGAACGGCACTGCTGCCGTGGGCCGCAGCTCAAACCGCGTTTCCGGACTAAATAACGTCCGGAGTGTGTTGGTCTTCTTCATATAACTTACTGATTTGCTTTCTTGGTTGGTGGTTAAAACAAAAAACCCGCGACTGCTTTGGCAATCGCGGGTTTTAAGTTAAAAATCTAAGTTTTAGAATTTCACTCCCACGACGCCCAATGGACGGGAATAGCGTTGGCAAATGGCCATCCAGCCATTAACCGACGCGTGCGTCATTGTTGATTTTGCGAACGTGTTTTTCATTTCTGCGTGGGAAGGAAACACAATTTTCCAATGAAAGTAAAGATTTTCCTTGAAAACGCTGGGTGAGTGGTAAATTGAAGTTACCAATGAGCGAAGTAAACCGACCCTTAAAAATGGTGACGTGTCCGGGTTGTGACGCGAAGACTTTTATTCCCGGCGACCTCGCCCCGCTGGCGTCCGAGCCCTGCAAAAAGTGCGGCCACGCCATCATGATGCCGATGCTGCTGCGGCAGTTTGAGCTGCGCGCCAAAGTCGGCTCCGGCGGCATGGCCACGGTTTACCGCGCGTGGGACACCATGCTGGGTCGCTTCGTGGCGGTTAAGATGATTAAAAAGGAAATCCTCGCCGAACCCAATGCCCGCGAAAATTTTCTGCGCGAAGCCCGTTCCTGCGCCCAACTGAATCACACCAACATCATTCACATCTACACGTTCGATGAATGGGAAGGCGAAAGCTACCTCGTCATGGAATTGGCAGATCAAGGCAGCCTCGACACGCGGATTGAAAAGCTCCGCTTGTTGCCGGAGCTCCAAGTGCTGGATGTGGGCATCAAAATCGCCTCGGCCTTGAATATGGCGCTCAAGCACGATCTACTGCACTGCGACATCAAGCCGGACAATATTTTATTCAATTCCGATCACGAACCGAAGCTGGTGGATTTCGGAATCGCTCGCAAAACCGATGCGGAGCAAGAAGGAGGAGAATTCGTGCGTGGCACGCCGTATTACGTCGCGCCGGAAAAGATTAAGCGCGAGCCGGAAACTTTTCTGTCCGACATGTATAGCCTCGGAGCCACGTTGTATCACGCCATCACAGGCCATGTGCCGTTTGAAGCGCCCACGCCGGATGAAGTCGTGCAGGCGCATGTTTACACGGCGCTTACACCGCCGAATCAGGTGAATCCAGAAATTACACAGGCGACCAGTGATGCCATTGCCCGGGCCTTGGAAAAAAATCCGGCGGATCGTTTTCTAAGCTATGACGAATTCATCATGGCGTTAGAAGCTGCCCGCAGTCTGCTGCTGTATCAACAATCTCAAACGGCCGAGGAGCCGAACCAGCCCAAGCGCATGACGAGTTGGTGGCGGAAGAAATAAAAAACGGCGGACGTTGCCGTCCGCCGTTCGTGAAAATCAATATGGATTACTTGGCTGCGGGAGTCTCGGTTTTTTCTACCTTCTTCTTTTTTGGGGCAGCTTCCGGCTTAGCGCCTGCGTGAACGAGCAAGGCATTCAGTTTGCCAGCTTCATCTTTTTTGTAAGAGCCACGGACGGGTTCGCCCACGGTGAGTTCCGCTAAAGTAGCCGGTTTACCATCTTTCAAAACCTTAGTTTCGGAGGTCACGTTGAATACGCGTTCGCCGACCTTCACGGTGCTAGCGGTGGTATCCACGGCGGTAATTTTGCCAGTGAAAGGCAGGCGGGAATTTTTTGGCTTGGGCGTGGCGGCTTCGGTGGTTTCAGCCTTCTTGACCGGTTTATCTTCGGCGCGGATGGTGGCGGGTGCGGCAATCAAAGCCGCAGCGACGAGGGCGAATAATGCGATTTGTTTTTTCATAGTTTTAGTTGTTGGTTTTTATTTGGACGCCGCAAGCGTCCAAAAATTCAAATTTTTTACCAGCCGCCTTCAGTGAGCAGTTCGACAAGGTCGCGGGCAAAATCTTCAGCTAATAAGGGGAGCGCTTGGCGTTCGGCGCTGGCCAAATCATCGCTGACATGAACGAGCGTGTGGGCTTTCACATCTTTTTCCAGTAGCAATTTTCCGGACGAGCGTTCCCGCACGACGACGTGGCTAGTGAGGCCGACGCGGAAATTTTCCGGTGTGGCGACGTCGCGGCTAAAAAAGTTCAAGCCTTCGCGGCCATAAAATTTTATCGTGCCGCTGACGACCACATCGCCGGGGTCGCGCGTTGCTAAACGCATGGTGCCATCCGCTTGCACGCGTTGGCGAATGGCTTGGGTGAGGGCATCACCGAGCCGCGGCTGAAGAGTTTGATTATTAAACGGTAAAATCTCCACGCTTTTATCTCCGGCGACGACTCCGCCGGTTGACCCGAGATGATAACTAGCACAACCGGTGAGGGCGGCGGTGGCGAGGCAGAGAAATAGTTTCAATGCGCGCATGATTTTTATTTACCGGCGGTGGTGGGGCTCGCCGCCGTCAGGCGTGGCTTCAAGATATCCAAGCGTTGACGGGCCTGAGCTGCTAAAGGCGAGTTGGCATCTAGCTGCAAAACATCGTTGTAGTAGACGACCGCGCCGGCCCATTTTTGGCGCTTTTCATAATATTGGGCGATTTGAAAGCTGCCGCGCACCTGTTCGGCTTTGAGTTTGACGATGGATTTCTGGGCTTGCGCGACGCGTTGGTCATCGGGAAAAACAGTGCTGAAATCCGTGTAGGCGGCAATAGCTTGAGCCGCGGCACCTTGGTCATATTCGGCCGAGTCGGCTTGTTTTTCCCAAGCGAGTCCGGCGCGGAACATGGCTTCGGAGGCAATAGCGGAATCATTATGGTAGCGATCCGCTGCCGTTTCGTAGGCTTTAACCGCCGCCGCAAAATTTTTCTGTTTTTCGCGGGCGACCCCGATATTCATCTGAGCGTGGGGAGCCACTTCGCTGTAGGGTCCACTGGCGACGATTTTGTCGTAGAGTTTCGCCGTTTCATCCATAGATGGGTAGATCGGAATGGTGTTCCAAAGTCGGAACCACTCGCCTCCAAGGAAGCGGTTGGCGATTTCATATTGCCGCCACAGAACTTCGTTGTATTCACCGCTTTTGGGATACTTCGCGATGATTTTTTGATAGGCACTAAAAGCCGCTTCGTCCTTGTGTTTCACTTCCAAGCAGCGACCGATCAGATAAGAGGCGCGCGGGGCATAATCGGACAACGGCCAAACGCGTAAAACGCGATGCGCCGCATGGATCGTGACCCGGTAGTTCTTGTTGGTAAAGGCCTCGTCTGCCACCGCCAACTGATCCTTAGCGCGCGGACGAACCCAGTTGGCATTTTCTCCGTAAGATTCGTAATACCAGCCCTCGCCCGGCACAAAGACCAAGGGCGCGGGTGAACGGGCGGGCAACATGACCAAAACAATGGCCAACAAAAACCAGAATTCCAACCGAAGCTTCATGCGCGCACGTTAGCTGCCAGTTTTGGCCAAGTCAAAGCCATTCAACCCCGAAAAATAATGATCAAACCGTAGTCAGTCACAATTTTTTGAATCCCCACATCGAAGTGTTCGTAGTTGATGGTGTGGATGCTGATGATGCTACCCTCGCCCACCTGTTGTAAAAATTCAGAGACTTTTTCGTCGAACTTATCATGGCCAGATTCAACGCAACTGGCGTGCCGGATAGTATGGCTCCGCAGTTTTTTCCCGGCACCCTTTTGCACGACTTCGAGCGGCGGCCTAGGTTTATCAATCAGTGGCGCACTCGGTTTATCGCGCACGGGAACTTTGAGATGCAGCTCCACCTTGGCCGCCGCCGGGGTCGCAATCGGGCTGGTGGCGACCGGCGGTGGTGGCACCGGTGGCAACGAGCCTGTCGTCACCTTACCTGTGGAGCTGGCGGGAATGGTGAGGTTTTCGCTGCAATTGGGGCACTCGATTTGTGAGCCAGCACCAGCTTGATCCACGGCCAGTTCCTGATCACAGTTCGGACAGTTGAAAATGATGTCCATAATTGAAAGAGTTAAATTTGCGCCAGCCTAAATCCCGCGCGTAGCGCAAACCAGAAAAAAGTAGTTTAATTCAGGATCACTACAGCAAGCCCATCATCGAAGAGACCATGGACATGGGCCCGGAAGGTTTCGTAATCTCGGCCGGCTCTGGTTGCGGCAGAATGGGTGGTAGGACCGGCTTTGCGGCGGCAGGCACCACGATCATTTGCGCTGTTTGAGTAGATTTGGCTGGACGTTGTTGGCGGCTATTGGCCGAATCCAAACGTTGGCGCATCTTGGGTTTATTGATGCAGTAGAGTTGGGCGGTTTCCTCCGAAATCAATTTTTCTTCGTAAGCTTTCAGCAAAGATTGCTCAAAGCTGTGCCATCCGGCATTTGATCCGGCTTCAATAATATCATGCAAGCGGCGATTTTCGTTTTCCCCCAACTCAATCGCTTCGCGCGTGCGCAGGCTGCTGCCCATCAATTCTGTGATCAATTGTCGGCCGCCATCCAGCTTCGGCACCAAACGCTGGCCGATGATGTAGCGTAGCGAAGCCGCCAAGCGCTCGCGCACCAGTTGCTCCTCGTCCTTATTGAACATCCCGAGAATGCGGTTGATCGTCTGGCCCGCGCTGATCGTGTGCAGTGTGCTAAAAACCAGATGCCCCGTTTCGCCCGCTGTGAGCGCAATCTCCAACGTCTCACGATCGCGGATTTCACCAACAAAAATCACTTTCGGCGCTTGCCGTAAAGCGGCGCGCAAACCGTCGGGGAAATTAAAAAAATCCCGCCCCAGTTCGCGTTGGCTGAACGTGGAGTTCAATTGCGGGTGCAGAAATTCAATCGGGTCTTCCAACGTCACTACATGAACTTTACTCGTCTGATTGATTTCGTTCAACAGCGCCGCCAACGTGGTGGTTTTGCCATTGCCCGAACCGCCGGTCACGAACACGAGGCCGTTTTTCTCTTTGATGAGATCCGCAAAAATCGGTGCCAGACCGAGCGATTGGAGCGAGGGCACCGAAGTGGATAACCGGCGTAGGACCATCGCGAAACTTCCGTTTTGACGATAGATGTTCACGCGAAAACGGTTCGCCTCACCCAACGTATAGCTGCAATCGCATGATCCGCGCTCTGTCAAATCTTGTTGCAACTTGACGTTGCCTTTCATGATGACCCTGGCGAAACCTTCGATGCGCAGTCCCGTCAGCACCGGTTCACCGATATCCGGCGTTTCCAGTGCTCCATAGACTTCGGTTTGGGGCGGTTTGCCCGGCACAAAAAGCAAATCAGAAATGCCCCCAGCGCTTTGCAGTAGCGCAGTCAAGACGCGGTTCAGGTCATTGGTTTGTTGTGCGGTATCCATAAACCTCCGTTAAATTTTCTTCCGAAAAAGCTCTTGCGGATTCGCCATGTTCAAGACGGACAAATCCAAGCCACGTCCGGGCGCCCGTTCGCCCGCCACTACCATTTGGGCGGCGACGCGGCTGATGGCTTGGTTAGCAAAATAACGCACCACGCCTACGCCGAATTGCGACGGGAAAATCGCGACCAGCAGGCAATGTTCATCCACATCACAGACGAGCATGCTGACCTTTTCGCCTTGCTGATAAATGCTGTTGAAATTCTTTTCATGCACCAGACCCGCGATGGTTTGATTGGCCATGAACGCACCGGAAGCCAGCGCGCCGATGGTGGTGAAGTCGAGCAAACTGTCATCGCCGCGCTGCGCGAGAAGGAATCCGCCTTTATCAATCACCAACGCCGCCGTAGCGTCGGCCAGCGCGACGAACTCCGCCAGCGCGGCGTCCAAGCGCAGCATGTCGTCTTCGATCAATTGGGGCAGTGTGGGCATGGCTCAAGCGTATTGTGGAACGCTTTGGTTGATAAATTTCTGGAGCAACATCCGCGTGATCATGTTCAAACTTTCGAACACGCCTTCGCATTTGTGCGCTGTGCCACCGAACGACGGCACCTGCACGTCGCGGTTGTTCAGGAGAAAATCCATGTATTCCGTCGGCGCGGCATTCGGCAAATCGCGCTTGTTGTATTGGAGAACGTAAGGAATTTCCGCGAGGTTCAACTTCAACGTGTTCAAGTTGTCCACGAGGTTCTGAAAACTTTCCACGTTCTCCGGCATTTTTTCGTATTGCGAATCGGCTACGAACACGATGCCGTCGACGCCGCGCAAAACCAATTGGCGCGTGGTGTTATAGATCACCTGACCGGGCACGGTGTAAAGTTGGAACTTGGTTTTGAAACCTTTGATCGTCATCGCTTCGATGGGCAGAAAATCGAAGAACAACGTGCGGTCGGAACTCGTGGCGAGCGACACGAGCTTGCCTTTGTTGCCGGCGGCGGTTTGCACGTGGTCGTGCACCTGCACCAGGTTGGTGGTCTTACCGCCCATCGCCGGGCCGTAATAAACGATTTTGACCTGCAGTTCTTTGGTGGCTTGATTGATGATGGCCATAATTTTTTAGAGTTGAGATTTTTTACGATCGAGTTCGATAGCGAGTTGCGCGAGTTGGGCGGTCGGTAAACCTTCTCCGGCTCGGCCAAACGCGGCAAAGTAAACGGAGTTCACGCGGAAAATTTTCCATGGGACGTTGCCGACGGTGAAGCAGACATTGTTCAAAGTGCCCATGCGCAACTCGCGGGTGCTTTGGTTCACGCGTTCAAAAATCTGCGGGAGAAAAGCCGCGAGTGTGTCGGCATTCAATTCGGTCGGCACCTGGCTGGCCACGCGCAAGCCATCCGGCAGCGCTACCACGGCTCCGGCCACGCCTGGCAAAGCGGCGGCGCGGGCGACGACTTCTTTGGGGTGCGCTTGACGACTCAAGAAATCCGTCTGCGGATTTTCGCCTCGGCGCAAACCGGCTTCATCCAATTGCGGGGCTTCGCCTTTTTCGCCCCAGACATAAAAATTGGTGTCCTGCGATTTCGGCAGCGGCGGCACAACGGCCGCTGGTGCGGGTGCCGTGGGTTGCGGGAAACCGAAAAATAAATCTGGAATGTCTGACGTCACGGCGACTTTCGCTTGGGGACGCGAAACGTTTTTCTTCGCGGCGAGGAACATCGGCGCGATGATTTTCAACGGCAGTTCCAATTCCAGATGATCGTTGGGCGAGGGCGCCGAACTCGGCTGCGCCAGCGTGCGTAATTGTTTCCAGGACATCGCCACGCGGCCGCGCTTTAAGCCGGGTTCGATGATGTCGCCGGGCAAGGGCACGCTGACATTAGCGAGCGGGGAACGCATGATTTCGTTCCGTAATTCGGCGGGCCAATTTTCGGAAAGATCGGCGAGCGTCGTAAAGATGGTCGGTGCTGCTGGCGCTTCCGGGACGATCGGGGTGGCCGCGAACGCGGGGGTCGCCGTGATTTTCAGGCCGTAGGGAGTGAGTGGCGAATTGGGAACCGAGTTGCTTCCGTGATGACTGCCCTGACCATTGGTGGGCGGCGTTAATTTCAAGCCGGGCGGCAGGGGGAAAAGGTCGGTATGCCCATTGCCATTGGGGGTTGGGGTGAGGGCGCGCGCTGGCGTTGCTGGTGCAGGCGTGATTTCGCGAGACTTAAAAGTGATGGGGACCGAGGGTTCGGGTGCGGTTACTGGCGGCGGCAGATGTGGGGTCAAGTTGGCTGGGGCAATTGGCGCCTTCAACGGGTTGGTGGTAAAAGCGACGCCGCGACCACGTTCCCCGAACGGTCCGGCAATCTCGTCGGCCACTTCCACTTTTTTGACTTGGCGGCGGTTGAGCAAGGCCGGATTCACGCGAGAAAGAATTTCTTGCAACGGCAGGCTAACCGGGCGGTTATCGTGTTCACCTCCGGAATTGGCAAATAATCCAGGAGCCAGTTGGCGCAATTCGCCAAACGAAATTTTCACGGCCCCGAAACCGAGTTGGCTGATGACGGTATCAGCGGTCAGGCGAATCGTGGCGTTCGGACTGGGGGCAGACATTAACTTGGCGCGCAGTTCCATCGGCAAACCGTTGACGACGGAAGCGAGCGGAATATCAATTTCGTTTTCCGCCAGCGCGGTGGCAGCGGTGGTCGCGGGAGTAGTTTTGGCGGTGGAAACAGTGGGCGCAACGGGGCTGGCAGCCGAGTGGGCTGGCGGCACGGCGGCAGTAACTGGCCGGGGAGTTTCCGGGCTGTCCATCTGCCGCAACAAGCCGCGCAGCAGACCTGCAAATTTAGATTTCACCGAGATAGCCATGACATTTTTTGTTTGGTTTGAACCGTCCGCCTGACCGTTCTGGCGTTATTCAGCAGAATCCGCGCCACGACCTTAGACTTCGGTTCGCCGCACAAAAGGTTAAGGGCTTGTCCCACGGTAGGACTCGTGGCTTTGGGAAATGTCCCATTTACGCGTAAAATCGCTGATTCCAGCAGGGAACGCGGATTGCTATGTGAAGTTCGTAGTTTTCGCGCTTGTGTTTGCCAACCGCCGCGGTTAGCGGTTAGAAAAATCAGAAATGGATAAACGCCATAAAATCTTGTTGCTGGATGATGACGCCGATTGGCTCGCGCTGTGTCGCGACCTATTTGCGGATTTACCAAGTCACCCGGAAATCCTCACCGCTAATACCGCTAAACGGGCGCTGGCTTTGCTGGAAACCGAACCCGTGCGCCTGCTCATCTGTGATCTGAAAATGCCGCGCATTGACGGCTTACAGATGCTCGCCATCGTGCGCCGCCAATTTCCCGATGTCCGCACCGTGGTGTTGAGCGGGTTGGAAGATGAAGATTTTCGTTCGCGTGCCTACGCGTTAGGCGTGGATTTATTCTGGCTCAAAACTGAAATGCAGCGGAGCGCCAAGCAGTTCAACGAATGCTTGGAATCGTTGCTCGGGCGCGAAAATGAAGTCGGCTTTCGCGGCATCCAAAGCAAGAGCCTGATGGACATCATCCAGATGGAATGTCTCTCGCGCACGTCCACAGTGCTGCGCATCACGCGTGGGCCGCTCGTGGCGAAACTATGGTTGCAGGATGGGGAATTGATCGATGCCGAACTCGACGGCGCACGCGGTGAAATGGCTTTTCAACGGCTGCTCGCTTGGAAGACCGGCACGTTTGAAAATCTGCCACCGGAACCGCAGCGCGAACGCACCATTCATAAACCGGTCAATGCGCTCTTGCTCGAATCGGCGCAGACGATGGATGAAGCGGAAAATCCCGCGCTCGAAACGCCCGAGACGGCCGAGACCAATAGTCATCGTAAAACGATGTGGAAACTTTCGCAACTCACGCGCGAAGGCGCCGAGTTTGTCATCGCCATTCCGCCGGAAGGTCATGGCGAACCCGAGGTGCTCGGCACGCAAAACGCCGCCGCCATGGCCAAATGGGCGCGTTCCACCGCCAAAATCGCTCGTCGTCTCGGTGAGCGGATCGGGGCCGGACCGCTCGCCCACGTTGCCGGACAAAATATGGAACGCCAGGTCATCATGTTGCAGCGCGGCGACCGCGTATTCCTCGTGGGCTGGCCCCCCGAGGCCACCGAACAGCTTGCAGAAAAAAGCCGTAAACTTGTTGCGTCATGGGATTCTTAAAAAAATTATTCGGGGGCGGCAATGCCGCCGTGCAGCAATTGCCCACCGGCACCATCACGGTGGATCGCGATGGCCAGGTCGTCACCTCGACCGTGTCGTCCGCCTACCCAAAGAAATTGCTGCGCGACGTCGGCCGCGATGTGCTGGAAATTTTCCGCGAAGCCCGCGCCGCGCAGATGCCGCTCGCCGAAGTCAGCCTGCATTATGGCAGCGTTCACCTCACCGCCCGCGAGTTGCGCGGTGGTGCCATCATTTTCGTTTTTCCGCAAACCGCGTTGATGCCAACGCCAACCCCCTCACGCTCATGACCTCCAAGGAAATCAACCAACTGGTCACCCAGATCGAGACCCATATCGAATGCTGGAAACAGTTCAACCACTTTATCACCATCGCCCGCGCCAAAAAATTTGGCCCTGCGGATGACAACCATTTTCTCGAGATCAAAAGCATCATCGTGCAGGAGCTGGAATTAATTTTTGCCAGCGTCGAAGTGCAATCGCCCACGCGCGACGAAATCCATACGCTCATCGGCAATTCGCCCTCGTTGCGCTACCTCAGCGAGATGAGTGAAGGCGCCCTGCGCGGCCTCGAAGCCCAATGGCACAAGATTTACATCGGGTGGCACGCCATTCTCGGCCAGCTCAAAGTGAAGCAGCGCGGGGAAGAATCAAAAACGTTCTGGGGCAAAAAATAATTCGGCTTGCTCGCACACGGAATTTCACGTCCAAATAGTTCATGGCTGACTGGCTCATTAATCTCATCCTCGGCGTGGTCGAGGGCATCACTGAATTCATCCCCGTCTCTTCCACCGGACACCTGCTGCTGGCGGAACACCTGCTAAAGGTCGAGAAGAGCGATCTGTTCAACATCGTCATCCAATGCGGCGCGGTCATCGCCGTGCTGCCGCTCTTTCCCGAACGCCTTTACAAATTTGTCTTCGAATGGCGCGACAAAGAAACGCAGTCGTATCTGTTAAAAATCTTTGTCGCTTTTTTTATCACCGGGGCCGTGGGTTTTGTGCTCGATAAAAAAGGCTTTAAACTACCCGACAGTTCGGTGCCCATCGCTATCGCCCTCTTGGTTGGCGGGTTGGCGTTTCTCGCCGTGGAATTTTTCCTGCGCGGTAAAAAGTTGAGTAATGAAATCACTTGGGCGGTTGTATTCGCCGTCGCCTTCGGCCAATTGCTCGCCGGCACCTGCCCTGGCACCTCGCGCTCCGGCGCAACGATTGTTTTCGCGCTGCTGCTTGGCTTGAGTCGTCCAGCGGCGACAGAATTTTCCTTTCTCGTCGGCATTCCCACCATGCTTGCCGCCGGCGGTTGGAAAATATTTAAGACCTTACACCATCCCATTCCACTCGCGCCGAAAGAAGATTGGGGCATGCTCATGCTGACCACGGTAGTGGCGGCGGCGGTTTCCTTCGTGGCCGTGAAATGGCTGTTGCGCTACGTCCAGACACACACGTTCAATGTGTTTGGTTTCTATCGCATCGCGTTGGCCGTGCTGATTTTGGCGCTGATGCGGTAACGCTTCGCTTCACAAACCGGCGAAGAGGCGCATAAAATTTGCTTCCACCCGTGCCACCAATGCTTCCGGCGATTCACCGAGAAATTCCGCCAAGCCCAGATAAACCGCGCCGATGTTCCCCGGATGATTCAATGATTTGCCGTCGGCAGCGGCGAGTGGAAAGAGATTTCTCTCGTCGGGGAGCAGTTGATCGGGCGCGTCGGTTTCAATCAATAATCGTTCCGCCGGAATGCGTCGAAAAGTTTCGCGCTGCGCCAGTTTTCGCTCCTGCAAAAAGTAACCGGGAAAACTGAAATACGCGCCGAGCTTCGCCAGTGCCGGAATCATTTCCGTCGGCCCGCCATAACTGTGCAGCAGAAAACCACGCACTGGACGGGCGTTGGTTTGCAGCAGTTCCAGTAGCCGTCCCCACGTTTTCAGACAGTGGAGGCTAACCGGCAGATTGCGCTCCGTCGCGATGCGTAGTTGCGCGAGAAAAGCTTCCTCCTGACCGGCGTAAGGCAACTCAGGCTTCCAGCGATCCAGCCCGATTTCGCCAATCGCACTCGGCACGGCGTCCAGAAAGGTTTCCAAGTTGCGCTGCCAATCTGGCGAGCGCTCTTCCAAATACCACGGGTGATAGCCAAAGCTGGGTAGCACCAGCGGATGAGTCTTTGCCAGAGCGAGCACTTGCGGCCAATCACTTTCGCGCGTGCCATTCACGATCATGCGAGTCACGCCGGATTTTTGACACACGGCGAGCAATTCACTTTGCCGACCGGAAAAACGGTCGGCCTGTAAATGGTTGTGCGCGTCAAAGAATTTCATTTCGCGTTGGCTTCGGCGAACGCGCGGATACGTTCCCAAATTTTGCCCAAGGCATTCCGGCGATTCGGCGTGAGGTGTTGCGTGATGCCTAGCGGGGCTAGGAATTCGGGATTGTGCGTGAGGATTTCTGCCGGGGCCTGGCCACTATAAAAATCGCAGAGCAAAGCGGCGATGGCTTTCACCACCAAAGAATCGGAGTCACAGTGGAAGAAACACTTTCCGTTGCAGAATTCGGGCACAAACCACAATTTGGCGAGGCAGCCGGGCAGCAAATTTCCGTCAACGCGTTGCGTTGACGGAAATGCGGAATTTTTTTTGGCCTGTTCGACCAGATGAGCCAAGCGGTCTTGGCTGTTTTTTAACGCGGCCAGTTGCTGGGTGAGATCGCTCTGTTTCTGCGCGAGCGTCATGGCGCAGCGAGTCAGCCTTGCGGTGCGGGCGGAGTTTCCGGCGCGGGCGCTTCGGGTGCCGGAGCTTCCGTCACCGCAGGCGCGGGAGCGGCTTCAGCGACTGGAGCAGGAGGCGGATTCTGCCGTTGCTGCTGCTCGCGATTCTGGCGGAAATCTTCGCGGTCACGGCGCGGTTCGCGTGGCTCGCGATTATCACGCTGATCCCGTTGTTCGCGCGGCGGCGGTTGTTGCTGATCGCGTTGCGGTGGTTGGTCACGGCGTGCCGGTTGGATGCGACGCAAAGCGCGGCGCAACTCTTCCAGTTCGCGTTCGTCCACCACTTTTTGACGCTCGGCCACTTCGACGAGTTCGAGCACTTCGTCGAGTTGATCAATCATGTTCTTCAGCGAAATGGCGATTTCCGTAGCGTGCTCCACAGCCTGCGCGATGGCGGAAGTTTCCGCAGGGCGAAAATCAGCGGGCTTCACCCACGGCTTCGGCGCTTGGCGCTCCGGCTGGGGGGGACGCTCTTGGCGTTCTTGGCGCTGGTCGGGGCGATCCTGACGGCGCTCTTGCTGCCGGTCAGGCTGGCGACGTTCGCGTTGTTCCGGGCGAATCGGCGCTTCTCGCTCTGGCAAGGCTTCCGCGTGGGGTTCACCTTCGGGCGCGTGTCCATCAGTGTCGTGCGACGCAAAATCAGCGGGTTCTTCCGCGTGCGGTTCGCGAAACCCCCCCGAGGTGTCGGTTTCGGCTTCGCCGTTTTCCTCGGGAGTATGGTTTTCTTCCGTAGGTTCAGGAGCGCTGGAATTTTCTTCGGTTTCGGGCGCGGCGTTTTTATCCGCAGCGGGACGCGGACCACGTCCGCGACCACGACCACCACGACGACCACGACGGCGATTAGCGGGGCGCAACGGTGCGGCCGACTGGCTTAAATTAGATTTTTCTTCTGGCACAAATTTTCAGTGAGGATGGCGGCTTGGCGGGTAAAAGCAACCGCGAATTGCTTACTTTTTAACAAACAAGGCAACCGAAGCGGTGAAACCGTGGAGGAAATTTTTGTCGCCGACGGGGCCGATTTCGCCGTTGCAAAAGAAACCAGCGACGCCCGTGGGGCCAAAATGGGTTTGGATCATTTCCGAATCATGACTGGGGCGGCCGAACAGATTTTTGCCACGGCCATTACAGCAGAACAGGCAGCCACCGAAAATTTCGGCATCCCCGAGATTTTTTTTCTCCAGCGCGAGGAGTTCATTGAAATCTTCCGAAGCCGTCGCGGCGTCGCGCCGTTGGAATTGCACTGTCTGACCCATGCGCGGCAAAGCGCCGACTGCCAGCACGCCCGAATTTGGATCGCCGCCGAGCAGGTTGCGCACCAGAAAATCGCCGCGATGAAAATCTTCGAGATATTCGTTCACTACGAGACCGATGTGTAAATTCCCCTGCGCCTTGCGCTGATCTTCGGGAGAAAGTTTTTGCACCGTTTCCGACAAGACTGTGTAAGCCGGGCGATTACCGATGTTGCGGATCAGATTATTTTCCACTCGCGTCAGCGTCCACGCCTCGCCTATGGGCGTGCAGCCTTGCGAAACCACGCCCGCGAGCGCCACGTCACCGCCGATGGCGATAGCCACGCCGCCGTCTTCAAAAACCTGACCATCGAGATACACTTGCGTGAACGGTTCAGGATAATTACCGCTGGCCAGTCCGCCGAACAGCGGCTGGGCCGGATACGTTTCGTTCCACGAACGCAGCCAATTTTCCGCGTCGATATGAAATGGATCCACAAACGCTAGCCAACCGTTGGTTTTTTCCGCAGCCAAGCCAGTGACGCTGGCCCAATATTCTTTGCCTTCCGCAGCGGCAACATCGTCTTGCGAGAAACGCACGCCTTTCAATTTTGCGCCCGGCAAGGCGTAGAGCGCCAGCACCAACCCGCCGGCGCTTTCAATTTCTTCCGAGTTCGCCACGAGGCCATTGCCGGAGCAACCGGCGAGCAACGGAATTTTCGCATGCACGCGTAAAATTTCCAGCACCTGCTCCGCGTGCGGGAAAAAATTCGGCGACAGGAACACCAGCCCCAGCGACACTTCCGGTGCGGGCAGGCGGGCACGCAAACGTCGCGCCCAATCGGCGAGGCCGTCTTCGTCCATGCCGTCCGACCAATAGGCCGCAATGGAGTATTCTTTGCTCACAAATTTATTTCAACCAAGCCGCCACTTTTTCGCCCTTCCAGATTTCCACAACTTTCTGGCGTTCGCGCACGACGCCTGCATTTTTACCGCTTACCAACACTTCGGCCGCCAAGGGGCGCGTATTGTAGGTCGAGGCCATGACGAAACCGTAAGCGCCCGCGCTTAAGAGCGCAAGGGTGTCGCCTTCACCCAATTTTGCGAGCGGCCGGTCTTTGCAAAAGTAATCGCCGGACTCACAAACGCCGCCGACGACGTCAGATGAAATCGGCGCGCCACCTTTTTTCTTGAGCGGAACAATTTCATGATACGCGTCGTAAAACGCCGGGCGGATTAAGTCATTCATCGCCGCGTCCACGATAACGAAGTTCTTTTTGCCAGTGCGTTTGACGTATTCCACTTTTGTCACCAGAGCACCCGCATTGCCCACGATGAAGCGGCCCGGCTCCATGAGAATCTTCAAGCCCAGCGGCTGCAGCAGGGGTAATAATTTCGCTGCATACGTCGCGGGCGTCATGATGCCTTTGGCGGCGGGCGAATTCCACCAGCTCGTCGCGCCGCTCGCCAGCGCAGGTTCGTAAACGATGCCCAAGCCGCCGCCGATGCTGAAAAATTCCAGCGCGTATTTCGCCTTCAACTGCTGCACGAGCGGTAACACCTTCTTGACTGATAGCTCGAACGGCGTGGTTTCCGTGATTTGCGAGCCGATGTGCATCTGCACGCCGCGCAGTTGGATATTCTTCAATTTGTTAGCGCGGGCATAGATCGCTTCGACCTCCTCGAACGCGATGCCGAATTTATTTTCGTAAGTGCCCGTGGTGATTTTCGCGTGCGTCTTGGCCGCGACATTCGGGTTCACGCGCACCGCGATGGGCGCGATTTTCTTCAAGCGGGCAGCGACTTTATTGATGCGGACGATTTCTGGTTCACTTTCGCAGTTGAAGGAATAAATCCCTTTGCGCAGCGCGAATTCAATTTCCGCTTCCGACTTCGCCACGCCCGCGAACACACATTTCTTCGGATCGCCCCCGGCGGCGATGACGCGTTGCAATTCGCCCGCGCTCACCACGTCGAAGCCGCTGCCGCAGTTCGCCAGCACGCGCATCACGGAGAGATTTGAGTTCGCCTTCATCGCAAAGCAGATATGGTGATCCAGCGAGGCGAGCGCCGTATCGAGCTTCTTGAAATGATCCTCCAGCGTGTGTTGGGAATAGACGTAAAGCGGTGTGCCGAACTTCCGCGCGAGCGAATCCACGGACACACCTTCACAAAATAATTGATTACCGACGTAACGAAAATCGTGCATATCGGGTAGCAGTTTAGGGTTCTGCCAATCGGGCGCAAAGAAAAACCCGCTGGAAAAATCCAGCGGGTGGAGAAAAAATCTTGAACCTCGCAGTTTACGGTTCGTTGAGAATCGCGGTGCGCTGGCTGAAATATTCCGCCGGCGTGATTTGGTCGGCTTTGTATTTCGCGAGCAGCTCTTGCAACTTCTGCTGTTTGGAAGCGGGCAAGGGCGAGGCGGGAGCTTCGACCGGCTTTAAGCTCGGCTCCGGAGTGGCAAAATTTGATTTCGGTTTTTCCGTTTTGACGGGCGCGACGGTTTTTGGTTTTTCCGCTTTAACCATCGGCTTGGTTTCTTTAACGGCGGGCTTTTGGCTCGGTGCTTCCCAGCCGGATTTAGTCTGCGACGTCTCAAATAATTTCTGCGCCAACGCAGCGCGAGCGGCGGCTTGGGCGGGATTGTCGCCATTTGCTGCCGTCATTAATTTCGGCGCAGGCTGGGCTTTGACCACCGGGCTCGGCTCAATTTTAACTGAAACTGGAGCCACGGTTTTAGCGCTAGCTTTTGCAGCGGCTTCCTCGGCGGTTTTCTGGGCCGCAGCGAGTTTAGCGGCTTCTTTTTTGGCCTTCTTATCGGCGGCAGCTTGTTCGGCGTCCGCCTTGGCTTTGGTTTCGGCGGCAATTTTATCCGCTTTCGCCTTCGCTTTAGCTTTGGCCTTGGCTTCCCCGCTCACCGGCATTAAAACAGGTTCAGCCGCCACAGCAGGAGCGACGACGACGGGTGCAACCACTTTCGGGGCGACCGTTTTGGCCTCGGCGGCGGGCGGATTCGTCGGCGTTTGCGAGCCGATTTCAAATAATTTAGCGGCCAACGCAGCGCGCGCGGCGGCTTGAGCGGCATTGTCGGCGGCGTGAACGGCCAGCGTGGAAACCAACGCCAGTGCGCAAATCACAAGGGAAAGTTTGGGAGTCTGCATGGCGCTTTTCTACGCCAATTCCCGATCGGAAGCAATAGCTTTTGCGGCTTCAGGGAATTGCCGCCGCCACAGGAACGGCACCGCGCACACCAGCAACGACCACAGCAAAATCCCCTTCACTTCGCTTCTAGAAACCTTCACCCGCGCCTGCAGGTCCGCCACGTTGGCCGCGCGCAACTTGGCGACTGTTCGTGCCCCGATGAGCACCGGCCACGCGCACGCCAGCCGCACGCGAAATTGCCCGAACGGCAGCGTATTCGTGTAAGCCCAGCCTGCGCGCAGGTGCGATTCTGCCTGATCCAAGTAATCGTGGTAAAACGGCAGGAATCGCCCTTCATTCGCGGGCGAAAGTAGGGTTTCCGGAAGCAATTTCGCCTCCTCCAGCCGTTGCGTTGGCAGGTAACAGCGCCCATTTTTCAGATCCGTCGGCAAATCGCGCAGAATATTAACCAATTGCAGCCCTTTGCCGAAACGGATGCCGTCCATGATGAACTGATGCTCATCCAGCCGCGCGTTGGGAAACAGGTGAGCCCGGCAGATTTTCGTCCAAAACTCACCCACGCAACCCGCCACGCGGTAAGTGTAATCATCCAGTTCCGCCGCCGTTTGCAGCGCGATGATCTTTTGCGCATGACTTGTCGGCCGATTTTCCGGCGTGCCCAAGCTGCCGAACCGCCGCAGATCCAATTCCTGTCCGCCCGTGATGGTGTTCAACACCTCGCGCACCCATTTCAAATCCGCCGCCGAAAGGGTTTTCAACAGCGCCAAGCTGTCCTCTACTTTTTCCAACAACACCCGTTCCGCGGGCGAACCTTGCTGCAACGCCAGTTCGCGAAATGCCAGCGGTGTGGAATTCAGTCCCAGAATCCGTTCCCGCAATTTCTGCAAAGCCTCCAGCCGTTGCGCCACGGGCAGCAACTCTGTATCGGCGATTGTGTCCGTCGTGCGCGCCAGCAGATACGCCAGCCCGATCTGCGGACGCACCGCTCCCGGCAGCACCCGCAGCGTCAGGTAAAACGAACGCGACGTTTGCTTTAGCAATTCCTGGAGGGCGGCAGTCATTTTGTTTTTGGCATGGCCAATTGATAAAATTCGTGGAGCTTGCGTTGCAGTAATTTCCGATCGGGCAACCGCGTCTGATATTCCGCGATCAACGCCGGCGATAGTGCCCGGCTCAAAGCGTATTCCACCACTTCCTTGTCCTTGCTCGCGCACAGCAACACGCCGATGGACGGACGCTCGTGCGGCTTCTTCACATCGCGATCGAGCGCTTCCAGATAGAACGTCAGCTTGCCCAGATGCTCCGGCTCGAACTTCGTGATCTTCAACTCAAACGCCACCAGACATTGCAGACTGCGATGATAAAACAACAGATCGAGATAAAAATCCTGTCCACCCACCTGCAACCGCAGCTCCTCGCCCGCGAAACAAAAATCCGGCCCCAGCTCGATGAGAAACTGTTTCAAATTTTTCACCAACGCCCGCTGCAAATCACGTTCCGAGTGATCGATGGGCAACTCCAGAAAATCCAGCAGATAGGTGTCTTTGAAGATGGTTTCCGCTTCGGGGTGTAATTGTGTCAGCAGTGCTGACACTTTTGGCTTGGAAAGAAGTGTGCGCTCAAACAAAGCGCCATCCAACTGCCGTTCCAGCTCGCGTTTACTCCAGCTTTTGTCAGCCGCCAGGCGCAGGTAAAACTCCCGTTCTTCCGCCCGCTTGCATTGCGATAAAATCAGCAGATTGTGCGACCAAGGTAAAACTCTCACCAGTGGTGAGAGTTTTGGGTCTAGGCGGTAAGCGTCGTAAAATTGGCGCATCCGCCAAAGGTTTTGCGAGGAGAATCCCCGCATTTCGGGGTGGTTCTGTTGAATGTATTCAGCCAGCGAAATAATCGTGGCCTTGCCCCAGCCATCCGAACCGATCTTGCGGCTGATATATTCGCCCACGCGCCAGTAGAGGCCGATCAACTCCGTGTTGACCGCCTGAAACGCGCGCGTCCGGGCGGATTGGATCAAACCGACGATTTCCGCAAACGCCACCGCCTTGCCCTTGGCTGGCGCCGCTGCGCGCCGGACGGGCTGGGGCTTTCTGGTTTTGGCGGCGGCTTTCATTGCAAATTAAAACGGGCGTTTTTAGACAGAATTAACAGAATTTTCAGAATTCAATTTGCGTCTCCAGCACTGCATTCCGTGACCTTTGCTAAAAAAACGGTTTGCGACCGATTGCTCTGGCAAATATCGGAATGCGAAGATTGCGCTCCCAAATATGTCCAAATACGGAAGCAATCAAACCAATTGCGCCTATAGAAAAACCAATAAGACATTCATGTCTACCTTTTGGATCAGACCAAAACATGATAGCGGCGCCACCAGCGATAACGAAGAAGAGCATACAGACCAATAGCAAAAAAAAGGAAATGGATTTTACAACAACGGAAATAAGGCGATTGCGTTTTACATTTGACGCACACGATTCACAAAAACCATGGATAGTTGCAAAATCCACAACCGTATGCTGAAGAGTCATCCCAACGCGTCCAGCCAACAGCATCAGTGCATCTGTGCGAGTAAATGCAAATCGGGGATTAACTAAAGCACGCCAACAAAACATCTGCACCCGCGACACGGATTTTCTTTCACAACAGCAACATTGTGTGCCGACTGCATCTGGACGAAATCGATGCGTCATTTTCCCCGCGTAAAATTTTAAAGCCTCAAGGCCACTGCCAAATTGCCCCATTAAACCAATCAGAGGTTGATCTGATTCGATGATTTGATTTGTTTCGATCTTATTCATATTTATCAAGACATTCTTACGAAAGCTGTTCCCGCCAGCGCGCCAGTTGCTTCGCGACTTCCTTCGTTCCCGGGGCGCCGGTGATGTTGCGGCTGGCCATCGCTTTTTTCAGATCGAACACGCCCAGCGCGTCGCGGCCAAAGGTTTTATCCACGCTTTGCAGTTCCGCGAGCGAGAGCTGGTTCAGCGGTTTGCCCGCTTTTTCCGCCAGCGCTACTACGGCGCCCACGACGTGATGCGCGGGGCGGAAGGCCATGCCTTTGCGCACGAGATAATCTGCGAGGTCGGTCGCCAGCAACGCGGGATCACCGGCGGCGGCGGCGCACGCGGCCTTGTTCACCTTGGTGTGGCGCAGCATCGCCTCGAGCAAACGCGTGGTGGCGCGCACAGTGTCCACGGTGTCGAATAGACGCTCCTTGTCTTCCTGCAGATCACGGTTGTAAGTCATCGGCAACCCTTTCAGTAGCGTGAGCAGCGCCATGAGGTTGCCCACCACGCGGCCGGTCTTGCCGCGCGCGAGTTCGGCGATGTCGGGATTTTTCTTCTGCGGCATGAGCGACGAGCCGGTGGTGTAGGAGTCGGCGATCTTGATGAAATTAAATTCCGCACCCGCCCAGAGAATGATGTCTTCCGAGAGCCGTGAGAAATGCACCGCCAGCAACGCAGCGGCCGCGGCGAATTCGATCATGAAATCGCGGTCGCTCACGCCATCCATGGAATTCTGCGTGACTTGCACCTGACCGCTGGCGTTCACAAAACCGAGCAGCTTGGCAACGAGTTCACGCTTGAGCGGCAAGGTGCTGCCCGCGATCGCGCCGCTGCCGAGCGGGCAGACGTTCACGCGTGAATGGCAATCCCAGAGCCGTTCGCAATCGCGTTCCAGCATCTCGACGTAAGCGAGCAAGTGATGCGCGAAATAAACGGGCTGCGCGCGTTGCATGTGCGTGTAGCCGGGAATGATGACATCGGCATTCTGTTCACCGAACGAAACGAGCGCGCGTTGGAGATCGGCGATTTCTTTGAGCAACGCGGTGATCTCATCGCGTAACCAGAGGCGAACATCGAGCGCGACTTGATCGTTGCGCGAACGGGCGGTGTGCAGCTTTGCACCCGCCGGAACGCGCTTGGTCAGTTCGGACTCGATGTTCATGTGGACGTCTTCGAGTTCCGCTTTCCAGACAAATTTTCCGGCGGCAATTTCTTTGGCGATCTGGTTGAGGCCTTTGGTGATGGCGCTCAATTCCGCACGCGTGAGCACGCCGATCTTCGCGAGCATCGTCGCGTGAGCGATGGAGCCTTGGATATCGTGTTTCCACAAGCGCCAGTCGAAAGAGATGGATTCAGAAAACGCGGCGACATCGGCAGCGGGGCCACCAGCGAAACGGCCACTGCGGGAAACGGGAGATTTTTTACTCATAAAATTTGCATCATTAAAGCCACAGATGGCCGCCGATGCACACAGAATTTTCGGTTGAAAACGATTTCGCGCGAAGGCCGCGAAGGCTGCGAAGGAAAAGTTATTCTTCGCCACCTTCGCGTTCTTCGTGCGACCCAGTAAAAAGCGGATTGCCGAAAAGCTGGTTGTGTGAAATGTTTCCGCCGCCATGAGCGAGTTCAAATTTGCCTGTCCGGTGTGCGGTCAGCACATGAAATGCGACGTTTCGCAGGCGGGCACGGTCATGGATTGCCCCACTTGCTTTCAGAAAATCACCGCGCCGCAAGCGCCCTCGGCCGATTCCAAATTCATTCTCACCGGCACCAAAGTTTCGGAAAAGAAGATCAATGTGCGCGGCTACGATCAGCCCGATGCCGCGCCGGTGAAAAAAGTTTCCGGCGCACTCGTCGTAGGGTTGATCATCGGCGGCATGGTGCTGGCGGCTGGTGCGATTTATTGGGTGACAATCATTCATCCGGCGCGCAAGGCGGCTTTGGTTTCCACTAATAATGCCGCGATGGCCAAAACGAATTTCACCGTTGCTGCCAAGCCGGTGGTGGTCGCCCCCGCTGCGAACGACGCGAATTGGTCACTCACGCTGGGCACGAATGCTTTGCCGGAAACACCGGTGGCGGGGCGCATTCATGGTCAGGATTTTATCGCGGAACGTTGCACGTTGCAGAATGGTTCGCTGATGTTGCGGGCCGGCACGCGCGGGCCGGTGGAGTTTGCGGTGTTCGTTAATTTCAGCGGCGCACAACCGGAAGCGTTGGCGGGCCAGACCATCAACGTCAGCACCAACGCGGAGAAGGCCGCAAAAGTTTCGTTGCGCTGGAAAGATGCGGATGGCGTGGTGCAAAAAGAAAATTACGAAGCCGGTTATGCGCTGCGTTTGGAATTCGGCGCGCTGGCAAACAATCATTTGCCGGGGAAAATTTATCTCTGCACACCGGATACAGAGCGGAGTTATCTGCTGGGAAGCTTTATCGCCGACGCGCGCAAGCCAAAGCCAAAAGCACCGAAAAAATAATTTTTGAACCGCGAACTACGCAAAATACCCGAACGAAAAGGCTGAGAAAACTTGTTCGCGTATTTCGTGTGTTTCGCGGTTAACTTTTCTGGTTCTCAATTTTATGAATGTCGAAATCGTCAATACGGGCAGTGAGCTGATGTTGGGGCGGGTGCTGAACACCCACCAACAATGGCTATGCCGGCGGCTCGCGGATCTGGGGCACGTGGTGACGCGGCAGGTCGCCATCGCGGATACGGGCAGTGAGATCCAAACCGCTGTGCGCGAGGCATTGAGCCGCGCGGATTTGGTCATCACCACTGGCGGTCTGGGGCCGACGTCGGACGACATAACGCGCGAGTTGATCGCGGAAATGCTGGGCAAAAAACTCATCAAAAATCTGGACGTGCTGGCGCATATTGAAAACTTCTTTGCCAAGCGCGGGCGTCCACGCCCGCAAAAAACTGATGTGGAAACGATGGTTCCCGAAGGCGCGTTGGTTTTTCTAAATCCCACCGGAACCGCTCCGGGATTGGCGATCCGCGTTGAACCGAATTTGTTTCGGGCCGACAAAACGCCATCTTGGTTGGTGATGTTGCCGGGGCCGCCGCGCGAGTTGCGTCCGATGTTTGATGTGTCCATCGCGCCGTTGGTGAAGCGTGAGTTTGCGGATGAGATTTTCGTGTGCCGCACGTTGCGCACGACGGGCATCGGTGAATCGCGGGTGCAAGAGATGGTAGCGGATGAATTGCAGCCGCTCGTGCAGCGAGGCATGGAGATTGGTTACTGCGCGCGTCCCGGTGCAGTGGATGTGCGCCTTACCGCCAGCGGCGCGGAAGCCGTGTCAGTGGTTCAAGCGGGCGAGGCGATCACGCAAAAAGTTTTTGGCGCAAATGTCTTTGGTTATGACGACGACGAGATTGAGCAGATTGTTGTGCGGTTGTTCGTTGAGAAGAAAAAGACGATCGCGTTGGCGGAATCTTGCACGGGTGGAAACATTGCACATCGTTTGACGAATGTGCCGGGCGCGTCGGGAATTTTTCTCGGCAGCGTGGTCACTTATGCAGATTCAGCGAAAAAAAAATTTCTCGGTGTGAAACCAGAAACCCTGGCTGCGCACGGGGCGGTGAGTGAACCGGTGGCGCGGGAAATGGCATTGGGCGCACGCGCCAAGTTTGGTTCTGATTTCGCCATTGCGGTGACGGGCATCGCGGGACCAAGTGGTGGCACACCGGATAAACCGGTGGGCACGGTATTTATCGCGCTTGCTTCGGCGTTGGGTGTGGAAGTGCGGCGGATGCAAAATACGTGGGATCGCGAGACTTTTAAACAAGTGACGGCGCAGCAAGCGCTGGATTGGCTGCGCTTGGCGGTTTCTGCTTGAGGCAGTTGCTTTTTGCGCTAGTGTCAATTCGCCATGTCCGAATCTGTTGATCCGATCGCCCAAGTCAACACCGCTATCTCTGAATTGATTGCGGCGACGCCAACGCCCAAGCGGCGCGGCACGTTGCTGGTGGTGGACGACGAAGAGGGCCCGCGCATGTCGTTGCGCGTGATTTTCAAAGATACTTACGATTTGCTGATGGCCGAGGACGGCCCTACCGCCGTTGAGTTAGCGCAGAAGCACGAGATTGATGTGGCCATTCTCGATATCCGCATGGCCGGCATGTCGGGCATTGAAGTGTTGGAACGCTTGCGGTTCGTGCGGCCAGATATCGAGGCCATCATGATCACGGCGTTTGAGACCACGGACACGATTCGGCAGGCGCTGAAACTGCGTGCGTGCGATTACATCAATAAGCCTTTCGACCTCGCGACCATTCGCGGTGCGGTGAATCAGGCGATGCAGCGCCGGATGTTGGAAGGCGAAATCCATACCAGTGCCGAAAAAGTCCGCGAGCTGTTGAGCGAACTGCAAAATCAAAAAGTCGAGGAACAGATCGCCAAAACACGCGGCGATATTTACGCCAGCATCATTCACGACATCAACGGCCCGCTCACGGTGATCTCCGGTTTCGTGCAACTGTTGAACAAGCGGCTAGGTCGGAACGCGCAGTTGGAGACGGAAGATCTGGAATTCATCAAGGAACGGCTGCGCATCATTGAGCGGCAAGTCGGAAATTGCATCGAGATTTCCCGGCGTTACCTTGGTTTCTTGCGCCAACAAAGCGATGATTCTGTGCGGGCGAATCTCAAGCAATTGCTCCACGATTTGGAACAGCTCGTGCGCGTGCACCCGAGCTTGCAGGAAAATGAATTTCGCCTTTATCCGCTCGCTGAAGCCGATGGCGAAATGAGCGTGAAGGTCAACGGCACCGACCTCATTCAGATTTTACTGAATCTGTGCGTGAATGGGTTTCAATGTGCACCGCAGCCACATCGCGTGGAAGTCGGCGGCGAAGTGTTGCAAACGCCGCTGAATCTGGCGGAATTCAAAGACGGCCCGAACGATCGGCTGCTCAATGTCGAAAGCATGAACAACACTGCGCCGCTCGTGAAACTCTGGGTGCGCGATACCGGCCCCGGCATTCCCGCCGAAGTGTTGCCGAAAATTTTTGATCCTTATTTCACCACCAAAGGCCCGCGTCAAGGCACCGGCTTGGGGTTGAATATCGTTCAACGACTCATCAAAGAAGGTCATGGCGCGCTGCACGTGCACACCAAGGCAGGCGAAGGCACGACTTTTACGGTTTATCTGCCGGCAGCGAACGCGACGAAATAAACTTTCGGCAATCTCTCAAAAGAATTCACCGCTTGGGCGACGAACGCTCAAGCGGTGAAATTGTTTTAGAACGTGATGGGAGTTTTAGTTCCCCAAATATTCGCGCGGGTCGGTGACTTTACCGGTCAAGGCACTCGCCGCCACCGTCGCCGGAGACGCGAGGAATACTTTCGATTCCTTGTCGCCCATGCGACCGGGGAAATTGCGGTTCGTCGCGCTGATGCAGTTGATGCCAGACTTGTTGATACGGCCGAAGGTGTCCACCGGACCACCGAGGCACGCGGCGCAACCGGCGTTTTCCGTCATCTGCACGCCAGCGTTCACCATCACGTCCCAGATCGTTTCGTTGCCCCAATACGTCGTCTGCAAATCGCGGACGATGTCGGGCGTCGCGGGCACGCCGAAGGTATCAATGACCACTTTTTTGCCGCGCAAGATGTGGGCGAATTCCACGAAGTCGCTCGTCTTGCCGCCGGTGCAGGAACCGACGTAAGCGCGGTCGAGTTTCTGGTCCATGTCCTTGGCTTTCTTGCGTTGGCCCGGATCAGGATGGCAGGCGACGGTGGGCTCGAGCTTGCTCAAATCCACGACGTGTTCGTAAACGAATTTCTCATCCGCATCACGCTCGACGGGCGTGTAGGCGGACTTGGTGCCGTTCAATTTCACACGCGCATCCACATATTCCGCCGTGCGGGAATCGAATTCGAAAATCGCGTTCTTGCCGCCCGCTTCGATGGCCATGTTGGCGATCGTCATGCGGTCGTCCATGCTCAAGGTCGCAACGCCGGGGCCGTCGAACTGCATCGCGCGATACGTTGCGCCGTCGAAACCGATTTCGCCGATGCAATGGAGGATGATGTCTTTCGCCATCACGCCGGGCTGCAATTTGCCTTCGAGGCGGAAATGCATCGTCTCGGGAACCTTGATGAGCAATTTGCCCGTGCCCATGACGAAACCGGCGTCCGTGTTGCCGATGCCGGTGGCGAATTGATTGAACGCACCCGCCATACAAGTATGCGAATCCGTGCCGAAAAGAACTTCGCCGGGGCGCGTGTGGCCTTTGGCCGGGAGCGCCGCGTGGCAAACGCCCGCGTAACGCGCACCGTATTGGCGCTTCATGTTGCCCTTCACGGCGTCATAGACCCAATGACCTTTCGGGTCATCAATCACGTCGTAGAAATAGGGCAAATCCTGCTCGCCAGCGAACTCGCGGAGAATGTCCACATTGCGATTCGACTTCGAGTCAGCGGTGAAAATGTAATGGTCGGGGATGATGACGATTTTCTTTTTGTCCCAGACCTTCGCGGTCTTGCCGAATTCGCGTTTGAACACGCCGATGGTGCCCGGCCCGCAGACATCGTGCGTCATGAGCACGTCCGCGCTTACCCAGATATTATCGCCGGCCTGCACGCTGGCCTTGCCAGACGCGCGGGCGAGAAGTTTTTCAGTCAACGTCATAGAGCCGAGAAAGTAGCGGATGTGCGGGGTAAGTTCAACTGTGCAAACGGGACGAACGGGGTTTCGCGCGAAGGCCGCGAAGGGAAAACCGCTCCGACAAGGTGAAATTTTTGCCATCCGCGCCACCAACAGAATCCTGATGCCCCAACCCTGGGCTAATTGCCTTTACGCCTTCAGCGTATTTGAATGGGTGCCAATTCGTGAAATTCGTGTCCGAACTTGGTGCCTTGGCGTTAAAACCCGTTCGCGTATTTGGCGTGGTTCGCGGTTTTGGATCTGTGTTTCATCCGTGAACATCTGTGGCCAAAAAATCTTCACTCCGCCGCATCAAAATCTCAGCAGGCAATGCCCATAATCCACCACCGGCTGGCTGGGGTTGGGCAGGTAGTGTGCGGGAATCTGGTAAAGCCAGCCGCGGCCCTGCACCACCAAGCCCGCCTCGCGCAGGGTGACCATGTGTTTCACGCCGCTTTGGTAAGCGCAGCCGCCGGCGGTCGCCAGTTCGGCAATCGTCCGCACTTCGCCACTGGCCAGCGCCTGCAACATCCGCCACCGCACCGGGTGGCCAATGGCCGCCAGCAGAGCTTCCAAGTCTGGTCGGGGGGTTAAATTGGCGGGTTCTGCGGGTTTTTCGACTGTTTCCATGCCCAAAAGCGTAGGCAGAGGCGAAAAAGGTGTCAACTGCGTATGTCGGCGGATGTTTCGAATCGTTCGGCTAATGTTTCGCGTCTGTAACTTAATCTTACAAATCGGAAGTCTTATGCTTCGCAGTCAGAACAGTATCTTTCGCTGGCATCGCGATATGTTTTGCATGGTTATTATGATTGTTCGAATGCGCCGCGATATGTTTCGTATCGGTAGAGCGATAATTCGCATCTACCGTTAGATGTTTCGCAGTTGTCGTTGGATGTTGCGTGGGCGTCGTGCGCCAGTGCTGGTTGTTCCCGTGGCAGCCAAATGAGTTAATGCGATCTGCGGGCGCAGCTCGGCGGCGTCATCCGGCTTTGGTTCGGCGCATCAATTCCATTGGCAGAACGCCCGTGCGCCGTTTAACCTGCGCGAATGCGGTTGCACGACCGATACTTGTTCCGCGAATTAATCACGCCGCTGGCTTTCTGCCTCGGCGCTTTTTTCGTGTTCTGGTTGTCCTTCTTCTTTTTCACCGAGCTGGAACATCTGCGCGATGCTAAATTGCATTTTGGCGACACGGTGGAATATGCCTCCGCCAAAGCGCCGGAATTTTTTGTGATGGTGTTGCCCATCGCGCTGCTGCTGGCCCTGCTCTACGCGCTGACGCAACACGCCAAAAGTAACGAGCTCACGGCGCTGCGCGCGGCGGGCATCAGCTTGTGGCGGTTGTGCGCGCCGTATTTCGTGGTGGGGCTGTTGGCGACGGGAGTTTATTTCGTGTTGAACGAATTCGCGGTGCCGTGGGGCACGCGGTCGGCGGCGGAGATTTTGAATCGTTACGTTCAAAATCCCGAGCCTGCCAAGCACAGCAAAAATAAAACCGTGTTCACCGATGTGCGCTTTTTGCTCGCGCGCGTGAACCGGCTGTGGGTGATGAATCAATACGATGCAAAAACGACCACGATGATCAACCCGAATGCCACGTGGACGTTGCCGGACGGTTCCTGGCGCGGGCTGCTGGCGGAGCGCGGGGTGTGGACGAATGGCGCGTGGACCTTTTCCAAGGTGCAATTCTTCGCGCAGACCGGCAAAAGCGGTCGGCTGACGCCGCAATTTTCCACGAACGAAATCGCGATGCCGGAGTTCGTCGAAACGCCGTCGCAGATTTTGTTGGAAATAAAATTTAGCGAGACGGACGGTTTGCTCGCCTCGCGCAACGCGGATATTCCGTTGTCTGAACTGTGGCCGTATCTCAAAGAGAATCCAGATCTGAAGGGCCAGAAAGGCGCGCGCCTGCTCACGAAATTTCACGCCCGGCTCGCCGCGCCGTGGACGTGCTTTATCGTGGTGCTCATGGCGATTCCATTCGGCGCGCAATCGGGGCGGCGGAATTTATTTTTCGGCGTGGCGGGCAGCATTTTCATCTGCTTCGGCTTTTTCGTTTTGCAATCGGTGAGTCTGGCGTTCGGTATGGGCGGACATCTGCCGGGCTGGCTGGCGGCGTGGTTGCCGAATTTGATTTTTGCGGTGGCTGGAGTAGTCTTGACGGCACGAGTGAGGTGAGTCGTTAGTTTCAGAACCAAGTGAGCGAGGAAATTTCCAAATCCAATCTGACGCCGGAGCGTTTGAGTTTGCTGTATCAAGTCAGCAAAGTCATTCACTCCACTTTGGATTCGCAGGAGGCGCTGCACCTCATCGTGAGCGAAGCGGTGCGCGTGATGCGCGCGTCGTCCGGCTCGCTGGTGCTCATCAATCCCACGACCAACTTTTTGGAGATCCACGCGGCGCACAATCTCTCCTCCACGGCGCGAAAATTGAAATTGCGCGTGGGCGAAGGCATCACGGGTTGGGTGGCGCAAACCGGCAAGCCGGCGCTCGTCGGCGATGTGTTGCTCGACAAACGCTACGTCAGCGTGCGCCATGTGGTGCGCTCCGAGCTCGCCGTGCCGCTCGAAGTGCAAGGCGAAGTGCGTGGCGTCATCAACGTCGATTCCGAGCGCACGAATGCCTTTTCCAAGGATGATTTAGAATTGCTGGAAGAACTGGCGCTGCTCGCGGCGAAGGTGATTCATAATACCTGGCTCTACGAACAACTGCGGTTGAAAGTGATGTTGTTCGAGTCGTTGTCGAGCGTGAGTCGCACGATCAATTCCACTTTGAATTTGGATGAAGCGTTGCGCGCCATCACTAAAGAGGCGTGCGAACTGATGCGCGCGCGGATGTGTTCGTTGATGCTGCTGGACGATTCACGCGAGTGGCTGGACTTGCGTGCAAGTTTTGGCGCGGGCGATGCCTACATCAAAAAACCGCGTCTATCATTGGGCGAAAGCTTGCTCGGCGTGGTGCTGCGGCGCAAGAAAGCGCTACAAGTCGCCAACGTTCAATCGGACTCGCGTTATCAGAATGTAGAACTTGCGCGCAGCGAAAACTTAGTATCGCTTCTGAGTGTGCCGCTGATTTTTTGCGGGCAAGCGATCGGCACGTTGAATGTTTATACGGCGCGGCCTTACAATTTTTCTAACGAGGAAATAAAAATTCTATCCGCGCTCGCCGAGCTTTCCGCGATTGCCATTGAGAAGGCCCGGCTCTACGAACGGATTGTGGACGTGGAAGAACAATTGCGGCAAAACGAAAAACTTTCCGCGCTCGGTTTGCTCGCGGCAGAAGTGGCCCACGAAATTCGCAATCCGCTCACGGTGATGAAACTGTTATATCACTCGCTGGATTTGAAATTTGCCGCCAACGATCCGCGCGCGAAAGATTCGCAGATCATCGAATCCAAAATTGAGCACCTGAATAAAATCGTGGAGCAGATTTTGGATTTTGCGCGCACGACGGAACCGAATCTTGCGCCGGTGAGTTTGAATGAGTTGGTCGACGAACTTGGTTTACTGGTGCGACATAAGCTGTCAAATCAAAGCATCAAACTTGTCCGCGATCTGGCGGAGGATTTACCGTTGGTGCTGGGTGATGCGCCGCAATTGGAACAGGCCTTTCTCAATCTCATTCTCAACGCGACTGAAGCGATGGCGGGCGGCGGCACGCTGACGGTTCGTTCCCGCGTGATTTGTGTTGGTGAAAAACCGACGCATGTGGCGGTGGAGTTCAAAGACACCGGCGGCGGCATGACGCCAGAACAACAGAAGCGCGCGTTCAAAGCCGTGCTCGCAACGACCAAGGCGAAAGGTTCCGGTCTCGGACTTGCGATTGTCGGGCGGATTATCGAAACGCATCACGGCCAGATCAAAATTCTTTCGCGCATGGGCCGGGGCACGACGATGCGGATCTTGTTGCCGGTCAAATAAATTTTCCTCGTTCGCTTCCGTTCGCCCACAGTTCTTCCGTCGGGAATTTTTCTTGCCGCGCTTCCGGCAAAATCATTCAATCGCACCCTGACATTTATGAACTTCACCAAATCGCAGAGCTGGGAGCGCTTTCAAAAATTTTACACGGAATTTCCTGAGCTCGGAATCGCCGTGGACTTGAGCCGGATGAATGTGGACGAGGCCTTTTTCGCTGGCATGGAGTCCAAAATCCAAAAGGCGTTCGCCGATATGGACGCGCTCGAAAAAGGCGCCATTGCAAATCCGGATGAAAATCGGATGGTGGGGCATTATTGGCTGCGCCAGGCGGCGCTGGCTCCGACGGCTGAAATTGCCCGCGAAATTCAAGATGCGCTCGCCAAAATTAAAGCCTTCGCCGCCAAAATTCATAGCGGTGATTTACGTGGTTCAGGTGGCGTTTACAAAAACTTCTTACTCATCGGCATTGGCGGATCCGCCCTCGGCCCGCAATTTGTCGCTAATGCGTTGAGTTCGCCGTCCACGGATAAATTAAAGCCCTTTTTCTTTGATAACACCGATCCGGACGGCATGAATCGCGTTTTAGAGATGATTGGAGCTGATTTGGGCCGCACGTTAACGATTGTGATTTCAAAATCAGGCGGAACCAAAGAAACGCGGAACGGCATGTTGGTCGCGCAAACCGCCTACGATAAAGCGGGCTTATCTTTTGGCGCACACGCCGTGGCGGTGACCATGGCGGGCAGCGATCTCTCTAAATATGCCAGCGCCGGAAAATGGATTGAACATTTTCCGATGTGGGATTGGGTCGGCGGCCGCACCAGCGAACTATCTGCCGTCGGCTTGTTGCCTGCCGCACTGCAAGGTTTTGATTTGGACGGCCTACTCGCTGGAGCCGCTGCTTGCGATCAGGCAACTCGCACTAAATCTGTCAAAACCAACCCCGCAGCGCAGCTTGCACTAGCTTGGTTTGCAGCCGGTAACGGTAAGGGTCTTAAAAACATGGTGGTTTTGCCCTATAAAGACCGCTTGGAACTGTTCTCAAAATATCTACAACAACTCATCATGGAGTCGCTGGGTAAAGAATTGGATCTGAATAAAAATGTCGTTCACCAAGGAATTACCGTTCTTGGAAACAAGGGCGCAACAGACCAACATTCATATATTCAACAACTTAGAGACGGTTTGAATGATTACTTTGCGACCTTCGTGGAAGTCTTGAAAGACGAAAAGTTGACCAGTCTGTTTGTGGAGCCTAAAGTCACTTCGGGTGATTTTTTACACGGGTTCTATCTTGGCACCCGTCAAGCACTGGCCGAAAGTGGCCGCGAATCGATCACCATCACGGTCAATGAAGTTTCCGCTTTCAGCGTTGGCTTGCTGATTGCGCTTTTCGAGCGTGCGGTTGGATTGTATGCGAATCTGATTAACATCAACGCCTATCATCAACCCGGCGTGGAGGCCGGCAAAAAGGCGGCGGGCAATGTGATCGCTACGCAATTGGCTATTCTTTCTTTGTTCAGTAGCCAGCCGAAGAAACAGTTTTCCTTGGCAGAAATTGCCCGCGAAATGAAAGCCCAGCAGGATTTAGAGCTAATCTTCAAAATTTCCGAACATCTGGCTGCCAATTCGCAGCATCAGGTTAAAAAAGTGGCGGGCGTATCACCCTTGCTGGCGACTTACGGCGGGGCTTAATTTCATGTTCGTTTATCCCAAACAATATGACGTCATCGTGGTTGGCGCCGGCCACGCAGGCGTCGAGGCGGCTTTGGCGGCGGCGCGAATGGGTTGCCAGACCTTGCTGCTGACGATTAATGCGGATTCCATCGGCCAAATGTCATGCAATCCGGCAATTGGCGGCTTGGCAAAAGGTCATTTAGCACGCGAAATCGATGCTTTAGGTGGTGAAATGGGTAAATGCACCGATATGTCCGGGATTCAATTTCGGATGCTGAACACCAAAAAAGGTCCGGCAGTTTGGGCGCCGCGCGCACAGTGCGATAAAAAGGCCTATCAATTTCGGATGAAATGGGTTTGCGAATCGCACGCCAATCTGGACATCAAGCAGGGGCAGTCGAGTAAAATTTTGCACAAGGACGGCATCGCATTCGGGATTGAGACCACGCTGGAAGTTCAATATCTCGCCACAACCATTGTTATCACCACCGGAACATTTCTTCGGGGGTTAATGCACATCGGCTCCAATCAGCAAACTGGCGGACGCGCAGGTGATGCGGCGGCAATGAACCTTTCTGGCTCACTCAAAGAGCTTGGGCTCGAATTGGGACGGCTTAAGACCGGAACCCCGCCCCGCCTCCTACGAAAGACTATTAATTTTTCTAGCCTCGAAGCCCAGTATGGTGACGATCCGGTTCCGTATTTCACTTTTTGGAAGGATGATTTGTTCCACATGGAACATTTGGACGTCAAAACACCAAAGCAGGGCTATTCAGGCGGAAAGTATCCGCCGAACTCTGTTTTAGACCGGATTAACGGACAGATGGCGTGTCATGTTACTTATACAACCGAGAAGACGGCTGAGATTATTCGAGCGAATCTGCATAAATCGCCGATGTATTCTGGCGTGATTGAGGGGGTCGGACCGCGTTACTGCCCTTCAATTGAGGATAAAATCGTCAAATTTGCGGAGAAAGACCGCCATCAAATTTTTCTAGAGCCGGAAGGTATCGAAACAGATGAGTATTATGTGAACGGCTTTTCCACGAGCTTGCCGTTTGAGGTGCAGATTGATCTGGTGCGCTCCATCATCGGCTGCGAGCAGGCAGAAATTATGCGGCCAGCTTACGCGGTGGAATATGATTTTGCTTTCCCGAGCCAATTGCATCCGTCGCTTGAAACCAAGGTTTGTCAAAATCTGTTTCTCGCCGGGCAGATTAACGGCACTTCAGGTTACGAAGAGGCGGGGGCACAAGGTTTGATGGCGGGTATCAATGCCGCTCGCCGCGTGCAAAAGCGGGACGCGATTGTGTTGGGTCGCAATCAAGCTTATATCGGAGTTTTAATTGATGATCTCATCACGAAAGGCACAAACGAGCCTTATCGGATGTTCACATCGCGGGCGGAATATCGTCTTTTACTGCGTCAGGATAATGCCGACCTACGTCTGTCGGAGATTGGACATGAAATCGGCCTGTTGCCGAAGCATAACTATCTAAAGTTCAAGACTAAAGAGTTGGCGATTGAAAACGAGATAAGCCGTTTAAGGTCAACGTATACCAAAGATGGCTCGTTGGCAAAAATGCTCGCGCGACCAGAAATTGCCTACCACAATTTAGGCGATAAAAACGCGGCGCTTTCGGAAGAAGTGGTTCAACAGGTGGAGATTGCGATTAAATACGCTGGCTATATTGATCGTCAGGAGATGGAAGTAGAAAAGTTCAAGGGGCTGGAGGATAAAGGCATTCCTGAAAGCTTTGATTTTTCGACCGTGCCGAGTTTGCGGCACGAGGCGCGGCAGAAATTGATTAAAATTCGCCCGGCAACGGTGGGGCAGGCGGCGCGCATTTCGGGAGTGTCGCCGGCGGACATCAGTATTTTGATCGTGTGGCTGAAGCGCGGTGGTTTGGCAAAAACCCAGACTGAAACTTCGGCTACGAGCTGTGGTGCGGGTCGCGAAGAGGAATAAACTAGCTCCGCAGAAATAAAGGTGGTGGTAGGTAATGGATTCGAACCATTGAAGGCGTTAGCCGACAGATTTACAGTCTGCACCCTTTAGCCACTTGGATAACCTACCAACCGTTAAGGCCGCACAGTAAGCCATGACCGACGCACGTTGTCAATCCGTTCAACGCGATGTTTTAGGTAATGGAGCTGATTTCTTGCTCGGCGAGTTCAATTTCTTCGTCCAAGTCTAGAGCGAGGCCGCGACAATCAAAAAATTCAGTGAGGTAATTCCATTCCGGTAAGTCCTCCAGTTTATAGGCGAGTTCTTTTTGGCCGCCGATGTTGATTTCGCGCAGGTTCGCCAAAAAGTCAGCGACGCTGATGCAGGCGGAAAGAAAGCCGCCATCGCCTTCGGGATTGCCGGTGTGCGCGGGGTGAATGGGTTGGTGGTGAAATTGCACGGCATGCACAATGTGCGGGTGGACATGCAGCGTCTGACACAGCGCCGCCCCGATACAGGCGTGATCGAGGCCCAACAAATCAAATTCAGCGGTGGCGTGACCACAGCGCCGTTCCATCGAGCGCAGAACGATGGCCTCAAACTCACGGGGAAAGTAGTGTTCCAAAATCAATTTGCCGATGTCGTGCATCAGCCCGGCCAGATATTCCATCCCATTCACCTCGCGGAAGGCGCCCGCTAATTTATCCGTCAAGCGTGCGACCAAAACGCTGTGTAGCCAGAATTTCCGCCAATTAATTTTGATGCGGAGATGATTGAAATTATCCATGACGCCGACCGTCAAGGCGATGCGCCGCATTTCTTTCAGGCCGATGAGGAAGAGCGCTTCTTGGATATTGCTGATGGCTTGACCGCCGCGGCTGGGCGCATTGGCCGCCCGCAGACAACGTGTCGAAAGTCCTTGATCCAGTGCCACTAAATCGGCGAAGTCGTCCAAGTCTATGGATTCATCGCGTGTCATCGTCGTGAGCTTGGTCACCACGGCAGAAAATGCGGGCACCACCGTTTCCGAGGTCAATAATTCGACAGTGCGGTCATGCACCCAGCGTTTAGCGGGGTGCGCGGCGAGAAATGATTCGGCAACAATTTTACGTCCAACCATGATGGGAAGCGTGGCGACCAAAACGGATGACACCTCCGCCGTGACTAACGACCAAAACTACCCGGTGCTTAAGCAAAAATTGCCATTCGCTGCGCAAATTATTTCTGTTTTCCGCAACCAAAAACGCCCAACAAACACCAAAAAAATCGAGGCACAAAAATCCGATTGCTAATAAATTAAGCGCATGAAAAAAAATATACTAATGATTCTGGCACTCGGTTGCGGCATCACATTCGCCGGAGCCGCTGACGGTAATGCGCTCTGGAGTGAACACTGTGCTAATTGCCATGGTAAAGATGGCAGGGGCGAAACCAAGATGGGGCAAAAAGTCGGCGTCAAAGATTATAGCGACGCCAAGGTTCAGGACGCCTGTGACGATGCCAAGGCGTTTAAATCCGTGAAAGAAGGTCTATCGGAAGATGGCAAAACCAAGATGCGTCCCTTTGGCGAAAAGATGAGCGATGAGGACATCAAGGCTACCGTTGCTTACCTGCGCACGTTGAAAAAATAATTTTGGGACCGTCTGACGGCCGGTGAGAAGTGCTCGCCGTGCCGTGGACAAAATCGCCCGCGCTAATTCCAGCTTGCGCGTGGGCAAATTCGCCATAGCCTCACCGCTTGGAAAAATGAATTGGAACTCTTCACGCTGGCGGCTGATGGCTTGGTTAAGCGCGCTCTTCCTCACCGTCTTCGGCGCGAAGCTGTGGCTGATCCAGATTTACGCCAGCGGATTGCCATATTGGGATCAATGGGACGAAGCCCGCCGCCTCATTCAGCCATGGCTCGAAGGTAAATTGACTTGGGGGGCGTTGTTTGAGCCGCACAACGAACACCGGATTTTCTTCACGCGCATTTTGGACTTAGCCGAACTGTGGCTGAATGGCCAATGGGATCCGCTCCTTCAGATGGTCGTTAATGCCGCGCTCCACGCCAGCTACGCTTGCGGGCTGGCTTACGCGCTCTGGATTTTTCTGGGCCGAAAAAACGCGCCACTCATCTGTCTCCTCCTCGCGCCCTTTTTCGCCTTTCCCTTCGCGGCTGAAAATACGCTGCACGGTTTTCAATCACAGATGTATTTCCTGAACGCTTTTGCCTTGGTCGCGATCGTGGGGTTAAGTTTCGCCGTTTCCGGGAGTCGGCGGTGGATTGTCGGTTTGATTGCGGCTATTTTTTCGTTGTTTGCGATGGGTTCGGGAATGCTGGCCGCCTTGGCGGTCATCGGCCTGCTGATTCTGCGACTGCTCAAGCACCGGAAGTTGGCCCGCTCCGAAATTGTCACGTTGGTTTGTTGCCTGATTATTTTTGGCGTTGGCCTTTTGCTGAATGTCACTGCCGAGCAGGACAAACCTTTTCGCGCTCATTCCATTGCTGATTTTGTGACGGCTCTGGCCGGTAACCTCGCGTGGCCGTTTCAGGAATATCCCGCGATGCTAGTGTTGGTTTGTTTGCCGCTTCTACTCACGCTGATCAAATATTTTCGTGACGATTTTCAAGACCCGCGTGCGGCCGAATTTATTTTAACTTTCGCTTTCTGGGGATTATTGCAATCCGCCGGGCTCGCCTATGCGCGCACGCACCTTGGCGTTAGCAGTCGCTATGGCGATACGTTGAGTGTGGTGCTATTGGCGAGTATCGCCAGCCTCTTTATTTTGCCTGAGAAAATGGATTTTCGCCGTCTGTCGCAACCGTTGCTGAAATGTTTTATTATTGGTTGGGTCGCTATTTTGATGGGCGGCCTGTGGCAAATTTCGTGGGGCACCATCGGCGTCAAGACCGACGAAAATTATCTCCAAGCCAACCGGATGTGGAGCTTGTTGGAAGAAGAAAACGTCCGCGCCTTTCTGGCCACCGATGACGCCGCCCACCTGCTCGGCAAAGCTGCCTTGGCCGTGCCCTACTGGAACCCCGGTTGGTTGGTTGAAATTTTGCGTCAGCCTAAATTACAGTCCGCCATGCCGCCTGCTGCGCACGCGCCGGTTAAGTTGGAAAATGTCCGCGCCGATTCTGTCTTTATTGCCGACGGATTTGCGCTGGAAAAACCTCTGCCCGAATTCACCCAAACGTGGGGTAGCTTTGCGACCAACCGTGCCGCCGCCACGGGAGAATTTTCCAGTCAAAACATCGCGCCAACCTTTCCCAAAATCATGCTGCCGGTTTTATTCAGCGACGAAACGCCCGATTTAAAAATTCAACTCGTCACCGCGTCCGGACATACTACCGCCGTGCGCCCTTCAGAATTTGGTCGCTGGCAAACCCTCGTTCTCGATGCGCCTGCGGAATCCTTTCACGTCGCAGTTTCGGACCATAGTCCGACCGCGTGGCTCGCGGTTGGTGAAATCAAGGAACTCGGACGGCTGGGCGCGTGGGCGCGCGGCTTGATCAATCAGGGCGTCAACTTATTGATTGTCGGCCTCGATTTGTTCGTCGGTCTAGCGCTGAGCGGCTGGCTCTGGCGAAAATATTCACCGGCGGCTGATCAGGTGTTTTTACTATTGGCCGTGATTGTTAGCCTGAGTGCTTTCGTGGGCGTGTGGTCGGCGCGGAAATTATCCGCTGCCGAAGTGACCAGTGATTTGCAGCAAAATTGGGCGAAGAATTACGCCAAAAATGGCGATGCCGCTGGCGTGGCGCGCCATCTCCGACTTGCGCTTTGTCTGCAGCCGAATAATCCCGCTGCCCTCGTCGGGCTCGCGAATTGCGTGCTCCAAGATTCGTCTCTCGAAAAAAATCTGGCCCACACACAGGCGGTGGCGTATCTCGAAGCGGCATTGCGCTTGCAACCGCAGGCCGAATCCATTCGTAAACAATTGGATAAACTCTCCGGAGCTCCTCTGCCCGCACCTGAAAAATAAGTTATGAACGAAGAAATTTCCGCCCGGCTCGCCGCCGTCGAATCCAACGCGGCGCATCTGGAACATCACGTCGAGCAATTGAACGGCGTCATCATCGAACAAGGAAAATTGCTGGAGCGCCTGAAAAAAGAAGTTATGCGCCAGTCCACCGCCATGGAAACGATCGAGATGGAACGCATCAAGGCGAACAACACCAAGCCGCCGCATTACCAATAATTCTGTTCATTCTTTCCGCCGCCCGCTATAAAACGCGGCGATGAAATCCCAGCTCACTCCGCGCCAATGGAAATCCGGCATCGCCGCCTGGCTCGGCTGGATGTTTGACGGGCTGGACATGCACCTCTACACGCTCGTCGCGGCGCCGTTCGTGATGCAACTCATCGCGGCGAGCAGCACGAGCGACCCGGCGGTCGGGCAATACGCTTCCATCATTCAAGCTGCGTTCCTGCTGGGCTGGGCGTTGGGCGGCGGCTTCTTTGGTTTCATCGGCGATCGCTTCGGGCGTTCGCGCACGTTGAGTTTCACGGTGCTGACCTATGCGATGTTCACCGGTTTATCGTTCTTCGCGGAAACGTGGTGGCAATTGATGATCTTCCGATTTCTCGCGGCGCTCGGCATCGGCGGCGAATGGGCGGTGGGCGCCTCGTTGCTCTCCGAAACGTGGCCGAAGACGTGGCGGCCGTGGATTGCCGCCGTGCTGCAATGCGGGGTGAACGTGGGCATCCTCCTCGCCGTCTTGGCGAATCTCCTCCTTGCCAGCGCGCCGCCGAAGTATCTTTTTCTCGTGGGCGTGATTCCGGCGCTGTTGGTGTTCTGGATTCGCCGCGCCGTGCCGGAACCGGAGGAATGGCACGCGGCACGCGCCTCGGCTGATTTCAAACAGCCGGGCATCGGCGAATTGTTTCGTGGTGAAACACGGCGCATCACGCTGTGGGTGATGCTGGTTTGCGGCGTGTCGCTGACGGCGCACTGGGCCTTCATGTTCTGGCATCAGCAACATCTCCGGAACTTGCCGGACGTGTTGTTGATGACGCCGGAGCAGAAAAATAAACTCGCGAGCACCGCGATGTATCTGGTCATCGGCTCGTCCATTCTCGGCAACTTTTTCTCCGGCTGTCTCGCGCGTTACTTCGGCTATCGTGCCACGATTGCGTGGACGTTTCTCGCGTATTTCCTGATGATGTTTGGCGCGTATTTCTCGGCGCGCGATCACGCAGCGTTGCTCTGCTGGTTTCCGTTGATCGGTTTCTGTCAGGGCGTGTTTGGATTGTTCACGATGTATCTGCCACCGCTGTTTCCCACGCTGCTGCGCACAACGGGCGCGGGGTTTTGCTACAACATCGGCCGCATCGCGGCGGCTTTTGGCACGGTGTTCTTTGGGCTTTTCTCGAAAGTGGGCGACCACCGCGCCGCGCTATTCTACGCGGGTTTTCTCTTTCTGCCTGCCGCTGCCGCGTCGTTCATGATGCCGAAAGCGAAGGACTAAAACTTTTCGTTCCGCGCCCAACCTTGCTAAATTTTCGCCCACATGAGTCGTTCTTCAAACGTGGCCAATGACCGCATCGCCCACGCCCGCGCGCTGTGCGAACAAGGTCTTTGGCCCGAAGTGCTGATATTCGCGCAACAGTGGCAGACGGAAAATGCCGCCGACGCGAAGGCGTGGTTCTACGCTGGCGTGGCGCTGGCGGCGATGGGTCGGTTCGTGGAAGCGGAGACGAGTTATCGCCGGGCGCTGAAGTTGGACGCCAAAGATTTCAAGACGTGGAATAATCTCGCTGGTCTTTTGTTCGACGCATTGCAACAACCCGCCGAGGCCGCGAAGTGTCTGGCGCAGGCGCTGCAATTGGAGCCGCAGAATCAACTGGGCTGGGCCAATCTGGCGAGCATGAACGGTCAACTCGGTCGCCACGCGCAAGCGCTCGACTGTGCGGAACGCGCCTTGTCGCTGAATCCGCAGATGGTAGAAGCTCAACTGCATCGCGCCCGCGCCGCGCAGGCGTTGGGTAAATTGGAAATCGTCCGCGCCGCGAGTGAAGCGCTGGCGCAATTGCCACCGGAGCAATTTCAGCGCACGCGGTGAAAATGAAAAGAAGGTGGACAGAAATTTTCGTCCAACCTAGAGTCGCTGGGTGAAACAAAGCAGGCCGCATGCTTTTGGCCTACCTAAATTTTAGGCGGTTTTGCACTATGGGCACAGAGTTCGTAAAAATGCTGCTGGATATTTTGAAACTTGCGCCGCGTTATCTTGTAGCGCTTGGCATTGTCGCTGCCTTTTTTATTTTCAGCCCTGAAAGTTGGCTAAAGAATTTCGGATGTAGTGAGCTTGCCCAGCACTATCGCCCATACTTATTTTTCATCTTCGTATTTACGAGCGTCCTTTTCGCAGTGGATCGAAGCATTTCGGTTGTTGGCTGGATACGACACAAGTCTATCGTGAGCAAGATTGCGCAACGCAGAATGGAGCGATTGCACCGTCTTACCGAAAACGAAAAGCAAATTTTGAGGTTCTATATTGCAAAGCAGTCACGCTCTAATGTGTTGCGCATTGACGATGGTGTCGTCAATGGGCTTGCAGCAGATGGTATCATTTATCGGTCCGCAAACGTAAGAGGTGGCCACATGGCTTTTGCCCATAATATTAGTGATGATGCTTGGGACTATCTTCACCAGAATCAGGCGTTGTTACACGGAAGCTCAAACACATACAGAAGCGATGCTTGGACATTTTGACCAAGCCGCCGCTCCATCTGTAGTTTGATTCACAGCGCCACCTCTGCTAGCTTGCGTCCGTGATTTACGACGCATCACTCGACGAATTGTTGCAAAAAGTTTGGGACGGCAAGCGCATTGACGCCGCCGATGCCAAACGGCTGTTCACGCTGCCGCTGGAAGAACTCGGCGCGTTGGCGGACCGTCGCCGCCAACTTGCCAAGGCCAAGGCTTACGGCGGTCGCGGCAACGAAATCGTTTCGTTCAACGTGGATCGCAACGTCAATTACACCAACGTCTGCAATGTCTATTGCAAGTTCTGCGCGTTTTATCGCACGGAAAAGGATCTGGATTCCTACGTTATCACCAAAGACGAGATGGATCAGAAGATTGCCGAAACGCTCGCGCTCGGCGGCACGCAGATCCTCATGCAGGGTGGTCATCATCCCAAGCTCACCAAGGAGTGGTATCTGGACCTGCTGTCGCACATCAAAAATAAGTGGCCGCAGATCAACATCCATGGCTTCAGCCCGAGCGAATTCATTCATTTCCGCGACGTGTTCAATGAGCCGTTGGAGAAAATCATCGCTGATTTCAAGAATGCCGGACTAGGCTCGATTCCCGGTGGCGGCGGAGAAATTCTCGTGGATGCCGTGCGCAAACGCGTGGCACCGTTGAAAGCGATGAGCGATGACTGGTTGTCCGTCATGGACATCGCCCATGCGCAGGGACTTTATTCCAGCGCCACGATGATGTTCGGCCACGTGGAAACGCTCGCTGACCGTATCGAACATCTCAATCGCTTACGCGTGCAGCAAGACCAGTCGTTGAAGCGCGTGGCGGAATACAACGGCCAAGGCGTGCAGCCCGCACATTTCACGGCGTTCATCGGTTGGACTTTCCAAGCGGAACACACCAAGCTCCGCGCGCCTACGGTGGGAGCGCATGAATATCTGCGCACGCAGGCTTTGGCCCGTATCTATCTCGACAACTTCGAGAATATCCAAAGTTCGTGGGTCACGCAGGGCTTAGAGATCGGTCAAGTTGCGCTCAAGTTCGGCGCGAATGATCTGGGCAGCATCATGATCGAGGAAAACGTCGTTTCGCAGGCGGGCACGACGTTCCGCATGACGGTGCCGGACATGCACCGGCTCATCAAAGACCTCGGCTACGAGCCGCACCAGAGGGATAATTGGTATCGGTTGGTGAATTGAGATTCCTTTATGCCAACTGTGATGCGTATCGGGCCGTATCGCTTTCACTTTTACAGTCGTGAAGGGAACGAGCCTCCGCACATCCACGTTGAACGTGACGATTGCGAAGCCAAATTTTGGTTGCAGCCAGTTTCGCTCGCGTCCAATCACGGTTTTGCCCCGGCCGAATTAAATCGTGTTGCGGAGTTAGTTGAAGACAATTGCCAAAAACTTCTGGCAGCCTATATTCAAACGCATGGTCATTGAGCCAAAAACTGAAACGATTGCCTTGCGTTGCTGGGTGGAAGCTCGGCGCGTCTGTCTTGAACTGGCCGACGGACGGTTCGTCAGTTTTCCCGCTGCCAAATTTCCGCTGCTGGCAAAAGCTCCGGAAAATCTTCTGCAAAAAGCCAAACTTCGGCTGAACGGCTTGGCCTTACGCTGGGAAGAATTGGACGAAGATATTTGGGTGGATGATGCGGTGTGCGGACGGTTTCCGCGCCCGCAAGTTTCCGTCGCTTGACGCTGCGCTCGGCGACGGGTTAGTTCGCCAGCCGAACTAACCCACCATCAGTCAGGAGCCAGCCGCAAATTTTACTTCACCAAATAATTCTCCACCGGCTCCGCTCCAATCGTGCCGATGAGTTGCTGGAGATATTCCGGCGCTTCCACGGCGGCGAGTGTTTTGCGGGCGTTCGTCAGGCGTTCGCCAATGTTCAAGCGCTCTGCCATGTCGGCGTAATTCGGGCGCTTCAAGAAGTTCGCCAGATATTCGACGTGCCGCTTCCAGAGCTTACGATCCACCTTTTGTTTCGCGACCAAACGCGCTGCATACCAATCGCTGGCCAGCAGGTTTTCGCGCGTGAAGAGTTTTCGCACATCGGCGTGTTCCAAACCTTTACCCTCAAATTCATCGTGCAGCATGATGTGCAGGAGCGCCTTCAGCGGCGGACTCGCTTGCGCAATGCTACCATCGTCGAAATACATTTTGGCCACGCGTTTTTGAGTGGCGAGAATGTTGTCCATGCCGTCCACGAAGATGTCTTTGCCCTGCAACTCCGGCTTGAGCATCGCTTCGGTGAACACGGCGTGCGGATGATTGAAGACGCGACCAAAGAACGCGTGCACGAAGCGCGCATTGATGCGCCAGCCGAGGCGGCTCGCGAGCACTTTCTTCCCGCCGTGCTCGAAGTCCTGGCATTTTTCCAGAAACCGATTGGCGATGAGAAATTTGGGATCGCGCTCCTCGGTGGTCAGGCGGCACCAGATTTCCGGCACAATCAAACTGACATCGTGATCCACGCGCAAGTTGGGCCCGACGTATCCGGCGGCGGTGACGAACGCGTTGTGACCCGTGAGGATGAACGACACGAGGGCGTTGTTCAGGTCAATGATCGGGGGCAGCGCATTGAACGGTCCTTTCGTCAGCGCGCCTTCGGAACCGGCGCCGGTGGTGGAAGGCGATTTGCCCGTCATGCTGCAAATGACTTCCATGAACAGCTCCGGCAATTCCATGTAGTGAACCGGGTTGTAGCACGCGAGCGCGCGGATGCCAGCTTCGGGCGGATTATTGCGGCGTCCCGGCAATACGGCCGTCACCGGCGTATGCAGCGGCAGACCCGGCGGCACGCGACGGCGCAGGCGGGTGGAGATTTCGGCGAGATACGTTTCGCCCGCGCGCACGAGGTCAGGACGTTTCTGGAGGTAGCGCGGATTTTTTGTGGGCTTACCGTCCACGATACGCGGATTGGCGGTGCAGACAAAATAATCCGGCTCGCCCGTCGTGGCGACTTCCTGAATGAACTTCTGCATGGGCGCAGTGAATTGATGAAAACCCAGCGCGTCTTCGACCAATTCCTGAGCGTCTTTGGGCGTGAGCGGTTGATAGTTGGAAAAGAAATTTTCAGGCTGCACGAAATCCAATTCCGCCTGCTTGTCGTAGCCGCGATGAATCGCGTCGTCGGGCCGTTGGAACAAACGTTGTTCCGTATTCTGAACGAATTTGAGCGAGAGATTTTTGTCCGTGCCCTCAGGTAAATTTTCCAAACGGCTAGCGGGCACGACGGTCGAGGCCGTGATGTCGTCTTCCATCTGCACCTTCACGGCGGGGTGAAAATCTTTACGCAAACCGAACGTGCGCCACGCGCCATCCGCCGCGAAACCTACGCGCAAATAGGTCGTGACCAGCTTGCGATTGTCGCATTTGAGTTCGTTGCCGGGCGTGCCGTTGATTATGTCCACGCTGAAATGATCGCGCCAGTTCGCGCCCCATTCCGGTTTAAAATAACGTTTCACGACGAAGACAAGTTCTTTGACGTGTTGCGGCACGCCGGCGATCCAGGTGTTGTAGGCGGGCGTGTAATCATGCTCGTCCGGCGTGAGTAGTTTGATGACGGAACCCAGCGAACGTTCCGGCGAGAGCACGCTGCGATGATCTTTGCGCGACGCTTCGGCGAAACGGTTGGAGTAATCGCGATTGATGAGTTCTTCCACGCGGTCGAAATCATTCTTCACGTCGGCGACGTAAATGGACCCGGTCAAAATTGCGTCGGTGATGGGTTTGGAAATTTCCGATTTGCCGCCGCCGGAAACTGTGCAGGGCTTGTGGCAGAAGGTGCCTTCCGCAACCGTCGCGACCAAACGCCACTGGCGACCGTAGCCGGGCGGTTTTTCCATGCGCACTTGGTAGCCAGAGGGGCGCACGTAATTTTTCCCGGGCGAAAGCTTGATGCTGTGATCGCCGGTGGTGTTCGTCCACGAAACTTTCTGCGTGTGTAAGTCGAAGTGCGCGTCGTGCGGCACGTAGATGATCTCGGGAAATTTTTTATCAATCGCGTAGCCTTCGGGTTTCACTTCCATGACACCTGCGAATAATTTCGCCATCTCATCAAACGTGTGGCCGGTGTTGCGGACGTGATCTTCACCGCTGAATTCTTCGCCCAAATCGTAACTGCGATAAACGAGCGCGCCGCCCGCGTGTTCTTCCTCGGCAATGCCAAACAGATTCGCCGCGTAGCTCAACTGCGTCTTCACTTCTTTTTTGCAGTAACCAAAATAGTTGTCCGCGATGATGGTGAGGATGACGCCCGCTTCGTCGCGGCAAGTGAGCTTGAAAGCATTTCCCTTGTTGTAAAGTTCGTCTTCGGTCTTCCAGCACATGCCATCACGGCGCTGACGTTCCGTAGCTTGATCGAAGTGTGGCAGGCCGACGGATTTCTTGGTGGCGCGGATGAGGTGCGGCGCAAGAATCACGCAGCCGGTGTGGCCGCTCCAATGTTCCGTGTCCAACGCGGAATCGTTCTCCGGCAAAATCGGATCGCCGCCGTTTTCGAAAATAGCTTCGACGAAATCCAGGTTGCTGACCAAGTTGCCCGGCACGAAAAAGCGCACCTCCATGGATTTTTTAGACGTGAAACCGGGAACTTCCGGGCATACGAGCGGGCGCAGCAGCAGCGAGACGAAACATTCCGCCGGTTTCGGCTGCGTGGAGGTGAACGGTAATTTTAATAATTCCGCCGGGGGCGTCAGCGCGAGTTGCAGGATTTTGGCGAACGTCGCTTTTGGCACGCCGAGTTTGTCGTCGGGAATGGGTAGGCCGCCTTCGCAGACGTGAAAAATTCCCGCCGTTGTGCGACGATCGCTTTTCGGATTGTGCAAAACGCCTTGTTTGACACGGTAAGAATTGATGATGTCGGACGCAAAATCATTGCGATCCACCGGCAGCGACAGCACGCGGGCGAGGCCGGGGCGATCGAGCGTGAAGGTGCGCGTGGGCAACTTCGGCGTAGGGATATCATCGAGATAATCGTGAAGAAACGTCTGGATGCGCTGGTCGGCCGGGCAGAGGTAATTTCCGAGCAAACGATCTTTTTCCCGCGATTGCGCGGCCATGGCGGCGGCGATTTCGACGAATTCTTTATCGCCTTCAAGCGGCACCGGCGAACAGCCGATGAGAGCGAGTTTGACGTTGATGTGGGCGATCAAGTGAGCTGGCAATTGAGTGTGCATGGCAAAAATAATTTTGGCAGTCCGCGATCCGAATCCTCGCGGAGACAATGCCAGTTGCCGCCGCGCAGGTAAATAATTTTTCCGTCTTCAGTAAATTTTCCGCGGTAGATGAATGACAACTTCCCGCTAGGCTCGCTGAATGAAGCGTGCTAAAAAATGGGCGTCGTGAACCGCCCCCAAAAATCGCACCTGACCACCGCTACGCGCGTGGTGATGCTGATGGCGCTTTATTTTATGGGCGGGTTGCTCGGTCGGGAGGCCGCCTTTCTGGCTGGGAGCACTCAATTAGTGATGCCCGCCGCCGGTGTGGCGCTCGCAGCGATTCTCATTTTTGGCTACGGCTACTGGCCGGGGATCGCGCTGGGCGTGGTTTTAGTTTCTTTCATGAGTGGCGCCCCGCTGGGTCTGTCCACGCTGGGCCTGGTGCTGGGTAACACCTTTGGCGCGATCATCTGTGCGTATCTGCTGAAGCGCTTCGTGAATTTCGATAATGCGATGGAGCAAACGCGCGATGCGGTGGGCTACATCCTGCTGGCGAGCGTGCTCGGCACCACGGTCAATGCCTGTTTCACGGCGGTGGGCTTGGCGTATGCCGGCAAAATTCCGTGGGATGCCATTTTTCCGGTGACGTTAGCCTGGTGGGTGCCGAACGCTTTGGCATCGCTGGTGATCACGCCGGTCCTCATTACGTGGGCTGCGCCGTCCTCGGTGCGCTTGAATTTAGTTCGTAGTCTCGAAGCCTTGGTCTGCGCGGCGGGCTTGGTGGGCGGCACCTTGTTGGCGTTCGACACCTGGTTTGTTTATGGGCCGCAACAATATCCGCTGGCTTATCTGCCTTATCCCTTTCTAGTGTGGAGCGCGCTGCGTTTTGGCCCGCGCGGTGCGGCGACGAGCACGGTAGTCGTCGCCACGCTGGCGATCTATTCACTGAAACAGGGCAGCGGGCCGTTCGTGACGGGCAATGAAGCCAACAGCCTGCGGCTCGTCGGTAGCTACATCGGCATTTTGGCGATTTCCAATCTCCTCCTCGCCGCCGCCGCTGCGGAGCGCCGCCGCGCTCAGCGGGACCTGGTGCAAAACGAAAAACGGCTGCGCGCGGTCGTCGCGGACCAGGAAGATTTGATCTGCCGCTTTCGGCCCGACGGCCAAATCACCTTTGTAAATCCGGCATTCTGTCGGTTCCACGGCAAGTTGGAGGCGGAATTACTCGGCACCAATTTCTACCACGACCTCGTCAAAAACGAAGCGCGGACGCTTCAGGAACACATCATCCAGTTGCCCGAGGAAAAGCCGGTGCTGAATTTCGATCGGCGTGCCGAAGCTGCCGATGGCCACATTGAATGGCAGCAATATAATTTGCGTCGCCTCGATTCCAGCGCGGATAAAGTCGCTGAATTTCAAGCCGTCATCCAGAACATCACGCCGCGCAAAAAAGCGGAACTCGCTTTGCAGGAAGCCAAGGCCGCGCTCGAACAGGTGAATCGCCAGTTGCAGTTCGCCGCGAATGAATCCAGCGCCGCCGCCGAGCAGGCTAATCGGGCGAACGCCGCCAAGAGCGAATTTCTCGCGAACATGAGCCACGAGATTCGCACGCCGCTCACCGGCATTCTCGGCATGATTGAGCTGCTCACCCAGACGCGTCTCGACCCGCGCCAGCGCGAATTCGCCAGCGCCGCCGCCGAGAGCGCCAATTCTCTGCTCCTTGTCATCAACGACGTCCTCGATTTTTCCAAAATTGAAGCGGGGAAAATGAATATCGCGCAGGAGGAGTTTTCCCTGCGCGCCGTCATTGATAGCGTGCTGGAAAATTCCGTTTCGCGCGAGCCTGGAAAATCGCTTGGCCTCACCGCTATCGTCCAACGCACCGTGCCCGCTCGCGTGGTCGGCGACGCCGCGCGCTTGCGACAAGTGCTGCTCAACCTCGTCGGCAACGGCGTGAAATTCACCGAGCACGGCGAAGTCACCGTGCGCGTGGAATCACTGCTCGCCTTGCCGGGCAAGATTAATTTGCGCTTTGAAGTCACCGACACCGGCATCGGCTTGACGGCCGAACAGATCAAAAAATTATTTCAGCCGTTCACGCAGGCCGACACCTCGTCGTCGCGGAAATTTGGCGGCACCGGCCTCGGCCTCGCCATTTCCCGTAAAATCGTGGAATTGATGGGCGGCAAGATCGGCGTGACCAGCACCAGCGGCGCGGGTTCCACCTTCTGGTTTGAATTACCGTTGGCCCCCGCTGCGACCGCGCCGTTACCTCACAATTTTCCCGGCCTGGTTTTTTTGCGCGTTTTGATCGCTGCCACCAGTGCGAATCTGCGTGAATCCCTCGGCGAACAACTGCGCGGTTGGGGCGTGGAAAATCGGGCCACCACCACCGTGCCGGAACTGTTTCGCGAACTCCAACACGGCTCGCGCACCGCGCCGATTCCCGTGGTGTTGCTGGACGATGAAATGCTCATCACCGGCGGCGCCGAGTTGCGCGATCTGATCGTGGCGAGCCGCGAACAGGTGCAATTCATTTTGCTCTCCAGCCCCACCGCCAGTGTCGGAGCGGATGAAAAAGAGATCGCCAGTTTTGCCAGCGTCTTGCTCAAGCCAGCCAAAGAAGAACCGTTTTTCAACGCGCTCGTCAGCCTCGTGCTCCGCGAGAAAGTTGAAGCCATCCGCCCCGCGACGCCCGTCACGGAAACCGAGCTCCGCCGCCGCGACCCCAGCGGCGCGGTGCAAACGCCCATTTCCGGACTAAAAATTCTCGCGGCGGAAGATCATCCTTTCAACCGCAAGCTCGGCCAATTGATGCTCGCGTCCTTCGGCGCCAAAGCGGATTGGACCGTGAACGGTCGCGAAGTCGTGGATCGTTTCATTCTCGGCGAATTTGATGCCGTGCTCATGGATTGCAACATGCCCGAGCTCGACGGCCTCGAAGCCACCGCCGCCATTCGCAAAATCGAAGCCGAGAAAAATCCCCAGCGCCACGTCCGCATCATCGCCCTCACCGCCAACGCGCTTGTCGGCGAACGCGAGCGTTGCCTCGCGGCGGGCATGGACGATTACCTCGCCAAGCCGTTCACCGCGCAGCAACTTTACCAGGCGCTCCTCGCCGCCGTGCCCGCCGATGATGGTTCGCACGAGGACTTCAATCCCACGCGACTCGAACAACTGTGCACCGAACTGGATCGCCAATCCGTTGTGGAAATGGCCAGTGATTTTCTGGCGGAATTACCCGAGCGACTGTCCGAACTCAACCGCTTGCATGTTGATGAACAATGGCCCGAATTGCAGCGCGCCGCGCATTCGCTCAAAGGCTTGGCGCGCTTGTTCGGCCTGAATGCGCTAGGCGAATTATTCCTCGCCGTCGAAGATGCGTCCGAAGGCCGCGACGCCCAACGAGTGATTCGAGAACTGGAAAAAATTTCCGCGCAAACCCCGGGCGCGGCGGAAAAACTTCAGCACTGGCTTCGTCAACAAACGCGCTTATGAGTGCCGCCAACAGCCCCAATGCCGACCATCGGATCGTGTTGCGCCTGGAAATTCCGTGCGAATTTATCGCCGTGCGCGGGGCCACGCAGCAGGTCGGCCGCTGGCTGGCGGAACGCGGTTTGAACGAAGCCGAGCTGGGCGCGTGGGAACTCGCGCTCGTCGAGGCGGCCAACAACGCCGTCAAATACGCCAGCCCCGAGGCGCGGAAATCTCCTGTAGCCATCGAAGTTTCCTGTGGTGCCCGCGACATCGAAGTGCGCGTGACCGATCACACTGCCGGCTTCGAGTGGCCCACGGAAATCAAGTTGCCGGAAGAAGACGCCGAGCACGGTCGCGGCCTCTACTTGATGGAATCGTTGACGGATAAAATTTTCTATCTGCGCGGCTTGGCCGAAAATGTTTTGGTGCTGCGCCGCGCTCGGCCTGCGGGCGGCCATGAATTATTTCCCGACGTCAGCCAGTTGCAGCAGAAACTCGCCGACGCCGAAACCGCGCTGACCGAGATGACTGCCGAGCTGGCGTCCAGCTACGAAAGTCTCGTGGCCATGTTCCGTTACAGTGCCGAGCTCGGTGTGCAGACGGATTTGGGCGAATTCGCCCCGCGCCTCTTGCGCGATCTCATGCAGATCGCCGAAGCCGATGCCGCTGTGTTGCGCCTGGTTTCCGCTGATGGCTCGCAATTGGAAACGGTTTTTTCCGCGCCGGAAACCGGAGCCAAGTTGCCGCCCGTGGCGTTGGGGAAAAATTCCGCTGCTGCTGAAGTTGGTGCCGCGCGGAATCACCAGGATATCTGGTTCGGGCCCGAAGAACCGCTGCCGGAAGGCGACCCGCTCCGTGCGTTGATGCCCTTGGGCCATGGCGTTTGCCACGCGTTTTTTGTGGCGGATCAGCTCGTCGGCACCGCCACACTCGGGCGACGCGCGGCGGAACGTCCTTTCACGGCGGCGCAAGTGAACTTGCTCCACTCGTTCATCGATTTCTTCGCGATCCAGATCGTCAATGCCCGCCTGCTCGACGACCGCACGCGCACGCAGGTCACGCAGCGGGAATTGCAGATTGCGGCCGACATCCAACGCTCGCTGCTCCCCGCGCATTTGCCCGCGTGCCCGCCGTTCGCGCTGGCCGCGTCGTGCGAAAGTGCCCGTCAGGTCGGGGGTGATTTTTACGATGCCATTCCTGCGAGCGACGGCGCGGTGTTGTTGGTCATCGCCGATGTCATGGGCAAAGGCGTGCCCGCCGCGCTCTTCGCCGCCGTGCTGCGCAGCACCGTTCGTTCGATGCCCCAATTATTTTCCGCGCCGGGCGAATTGCTCGCCGCTGCCAATCGCATTCTCTTCCCCGACCTGTCGCGCGTGGACATGTTCATCACCGCCAAAGTGGTTTATGTGAATCCCGCCCGCGCCGAACTCATCTCCGCCAGCGCCGGGCATTGTCCATTGCTCGTGTGGCGCGCGGGCGAAGCCGATGCCGTCGCGCCCGGCAGCGCGGGTTTTCCGCTCGGCATCGAACCCGACACGACGTATCCGCAGACGGTCACCGCGCTCGCGGCGGGCGCGGCGGCGTTGCTTTACACCGATGGCTTGAGCGAACTCCGCAATGCCACCGGTGAAATGCTCGCGGAAAATAAATTGACCCGCCTGTTCGCCGAAGCCGCCGCGCAAACGCGCGACGCCATCACCGGCAAGCAAGCGTTGCTCGCCCGACTGGCGGCGTTTCGCGGCGAGGCGCCGTTGGCCGATGACCAGACGTTCCTTTTCATCCGAAACCTGACATGAACCCGACCGAACCGAAAAAAGTGCTGTTGGCCGACGACGAGATCTACATGTTGCGGCTGCTGGAGATGACCTTCAAAAAAGGCGGCTACCAAGTCATCAGTTGCCGCGATGGCCGCGAAGCGCTCGCCGCCGCCAGCGCGCAATTGCCGCAGCTCATCGTGCTGGATGTGATGATGCCGGGGCTGGACGGCTTGGGCGCACTGCGGCAGTTGAAGGAAAATCCCGCCACGCGCGCCATTCCCGTGGTGGTGCTCACCGCCAAAGGCCACGCGCTGACCAAAGTGGAAGCCGAAGCTTCCGGCGCCGCGCTCTTTCTGGCCAAGCCATTCAGTCCGAATCAACTGCTGGGCGAAGTGCAGAAATTGCTGGGCTCGGAGCAAAGTTAAAGGTTAAGCTATCCCGTGAACTGCGGGGAAAATGAACTGACGTATGAAAACTAAACTATTCATTTTGATCTGGCTGCAAGTGAGTGTGGTGATGGTGCAGGCGCAGGGGTTTGTGAATCTGAATTTTGAGAGTGCTACATTTACTGCTGGGCGGCTTGGCGGCACCGTATCCGCCACGAATGCAATTCCTGGTTGGATTCCTTACTACGATGGATTTGCTGATACCTACATTGTTTCCAATGGTTATAGTCTTGGCGGACCCGTTATTAATATTTATGGCACGAATAACCCAGTAAGTTACCCGCCAGTTCAGGGAAAATATTTCATGTTCCTACAAGGTGGCTCAGTGGGCGGAGCACATAGCGCCGCCATTGGTCAGACCGGTCTGATTCCCTTTTCGGCTCAGTCCCTGATTTTTTTGGGAAGCATTGGTGGAATGCAAATTACATTCAACAATCAGGCACTGTCGTTTGCTGTAATCGGCACGACTGGAAGCTACACGATTTATGGGGCCGATATTTCGTCTTACGCTGGCCAAACGGGAGAAATACTTTTTAGAACTCCCGCTCAAACCGGTGGCATCCTCGACAATATCCAATTCTCCACCGTCGCCGTTCCCGAACCGGGCGTTTGGAGTTTGCTGGGCTTGAGCGCCTTGCTGGTCGGCGGTTGGCGCTGGAAAAATCGCGGAGCCGCCTAAGGCTGTAGCAGCGGACGTGCGTCCGCTCATTCATCCCTCGTCGCGCACCAAGAAATTTCCGAGCCGACTCACGTCGGCTGCTACTGGGCAAAATCGGCTTAGTTTCCAAGCTTGGACTTCACGGCGGGCGCTGCTACTTTTCATTCAGTGATGCAGGCGAATAACATCGTAAATAAATTGGATCGCAGCCCGATCGCCATTCTCGGCGTGCCGTTTGATAACGTCACGCTGGCGGATGTCCTCGCGTTGGCCGCCGAGATGATCGGCTCGCGCCAGCCGCATTACGCCACCACGGTGGGCGTGAATTTCCTCTCCGCCGCGCTGGAAGACGTGGAGCTCCGCCGCATCCTGTTCGATGCGCATCTGATTCTGGCCGAAGAAACGCCCGTCGTCCGCGCCTCGCGGATGCTCGGCAATCCGCTGCCCGGCTGCGTGACGGCGGCGAACCTGATCCCGCAATTGCTCGCGCTGGCGGAGAAGAACGGCTGGCGCGTCTTTCTGCTCGGCGGCGCGGACACGGACGCGGCCGTCGGAGAAAAGATCCGTTCGCGGCATCCCCAATTGAATCTCGTAGGCGTCTATTCGCCACCGGAAGCGCCGTTGCTGGAGATGGATCACGGCGACATCCTGCGCCGGTTGCGCGAGGCCAAGCCGGATATTTTGCTCGTGGCCTTCGGTTGTCCCAAACAGGAGAAGTGGATCAACATGAATTACCGCGAGTCGGGCGTGCCCTTCACGCTGGGCGCGGGCATGACGTTTGATTTTCTCACGGGCACGGTGGGCAAGGCCAAGGAAGTTTCGTGGAGCGATTCGTGGAAATTCAACGCCGCCGTGGTGCGCCAACGCTGGCAATTGCGCGGCAAAAAGAAATTAAAAGCGGCGGCGGCGGCGAAAGCAGAAGTGATTCCCGATCCATTCGGCAATCTGGTCATTCGCGCGCCGGAGCAATTAGGCGCAGCGGAAGCGAGCACGTATCAGGCGGAATGGTTGCGCGCGGTGGAGAGCGGCCACGTGATGTTTGATCTATCGGCGACGACGTTCGTGGATAGCACGGGCGTGGGCATTCTCATCAAGCTACGTCGCCGCGCGCGGGAGTTGGGCTATCAATTTTTCCTCGTTTCGCCCAAGCCCGCCGTGGAGGCCGCCTTGAAGCTGATGAAGCTGGAGGAATTTTTCACGGTGCAAGCCAGCGTGCAAGGGGCGCGTATTCTCATGGAAAGCGCCGCCCGCGCGCCGGTGGTGACGAGCGGGGTGCAGGAGAAGGAATTATCCATCCGCTGGTCCGGCGAAGTCACGGCGCTCAACGCGGTGGAACTCGGCGCCTACACGGAATCCGAGCTGACGCAGGCCACGGCGGGCATGACGGTAGTGATCGAGCTATCGCGCGTGACGTTCGTGGACAGCACAGGCATCGGCCTGATGTTGCGCTTCAAAAAGAATCTCAAGCGCCGCGACCTGAATCTGCAGTTCAAGAATCCCACGGCGGCCGTGCGCAACGTCATTCGCCACACGCGGCTGGAAGATTATCTGCTGGGCGCGGCGTGAGGCAGAGTTTTTCCTTCAGTCGTTTTCAGGGTTAGCCGATGAAACCTTGTTGGACCCGAGTCCGACAACCCTGAACATGAGCGATGCGAGTCGGATAATCAAATTGGCCGGTCAATTGGCAGTGGAAGTCTCCACCGCCAAGGCCGGAGACACCCAAGGTCAATTTCCTATTCTGGATTTGATCGGCAACCTCCGCGATGAGGCCAAAGATATTCCCAAGCTGACGGCTTTCTGTGCGGATGCCTGGGAGCGCATGGTGAAAATCGTTGAATCCGGAGCGAATTTCTCCCTTGATGACATCGCTTGGTTGCAGGTTTTGCTGGTGCAAGTCCGCGCGCTGGCCAGCGCAGCGCCGCCCATGCCCGAGCTTGCCCCGCCCGTAGCGAATGAGCCCATCGTGGTTGTGGCGACGGCCCCCGTGCCTGCGGCCCCCGTCGAACCGAACAGCCCGACTGTCCACACGGATGATCCACCACTAAACTTGAATTTGGCGGATGACGCGGAGTTGCTGCAGGAATTCATCACCGAATCTCGCGAGCACCTCGACAACATCGAACAAGGCGTCCTCGTCTTGGAAAATCAGCCGGACGATTCCGAGATGTTGAACACGATTTTCCGCGCGTTCCATACCTTCAAAGGCGGCGCCGGATTTTTGAATTTGCTGCCCATCAACCGCCTCGCGCACGTGCTCGAATCGTTGTTGGATCAGGCGCGGCAGGGCAAAATCGTGATTGATGCGCCGGTCATCGAAACCATTTTGCGCGGCCGCGATGTGCTCAAGCAGTTCATTGATGAGATTGAAGGTCAATTGACCGGCAAGCGGCCCGTGAAGGCGATTGTCATTTCGACCGCCGACTTGAAGATGGAGGCGCAGGACATCATTGATGGCAAAGCGCATGCCGCACCCGTCGCCGCCGCCAAAACTTCCGGCCCAACGCCCGCTGCCGTCGAGGCTGGTGAACACGCCCCGGCCGCAGATAAACAACACGCTTCCGTCGTCAAAGTGGATACCGGCAAGCTCGATGGCCTGCTCGATCTCGTCGGCGAAATGGTCATCGCCCAATCGCTCGTCGGCCAGAATCTGAACGAACTTTCCAATGTGAACCCGCAGGTCGTGCGCAACATCGCGCAGCTCGGGCGTATCACGAAAGAATTGCAGCGCGTCAGCATGTCGCTGCGCATGGTGCCCATTCGCGGCGTGTTCCAAAAGATGTCCCGCGTCGTGCGCGACATCGGGGCGAAGCATTCCAAAAAAGTGCAATTCATCACGACCGGCGAAGACACGGAACTCGATCGCGGCGTCGTGGAAGAATTGAACGATCCCTTGCTCCACATGATCCGTAACTCCATGGATCACGGTATCGAGACGAGCGAAAAGCGGGTCGCCGCCGGCAAGTCGCCCACTGGCACACTGGCTTTGCGCGCCTATCATCAAGGCGGAACCATTGTGGTGGAAATCGAAGACGATGGCGCGGGATTGAACAAAGATAAAATTTTTCAGAAAGCTGTGGAGCGCGGCTTGGTCGCAGCGGACGCGAAACTTTCGGACGAAGAAATCTTTCACTTCATCTTCGCCGCTGGTTTTTCCACAGCGGAAAAAATTACCGATCTTTCCGGACGCGGCGTCGGTCTCGACGTGGTGCGCCGAAACATTGAACGGCTCCGTGGGCGCGTGGAAATCTCGTCGCAGACTGGCAAGGGCACGCTATTCAAAATCAGTTTGCCGCTCACGCTAGCCATCATTGACGGCTTCATCGTCAAGGTGGGCGAAGAACGCTACATCCTCCCGACGCTCTCGGTGCGCGAATCGTTCCGCCCGCAGCCGGGCATGGTTTCCCGCGTGCAAAACCGCGCGGAAGTCGTGAATGTCCGTGGCCGCATCATTCCCTTGCTGCGCCTGAACGAACTGTTCAGCGCCGGCACGCGTACCAAAACGGATGCGTCGGAAGGAATCGTGGTGGTCGTGCAAGCGGGTAACGATTTGCGCTGCCTGCTCGTGGACGGCCTGCTGCATAAACAGGAAGTCGTCATCAAAAATTTGAACGACATGATGGTTTACAAAAACCATCTGCTCGCCGGGGCCGCGATTCTCGGAGATGGTCGCGTGGGTTTGATTCTCGATATCAATGCCCTCGTGCATCTCGAAGCGCGCAATTTGACCCGCACCGCCAGCAGCGCCGCGCACGTTGAGGTCGCGCCGGTAAATGTCACAAATTAGCCTTTGGTTTCGGGCCGGAAAAAATTTAAAGTGAGCGCGCATGGAACTTGTTCGTCGCGCCGTGATTGATGTCGGCACCAACTCAATCAAATTGTTGGTGGCGGATGTGCGCGGTCGCGAGGTGACGCCCATCCACGAAGAATCCAAGCAGACTCGTCTTGGCAAAGGTTTCTACGAAACGCATCAGCTACAGCCTGAAAGTATCGCGCACACAGCGGCGGCCGTCTGGGAGTTTTCTGAAATCGCCCGAGAGCGGTCAGCTGAATCCATCCGCGTCATCGCCACCAGCGCCGCGCGCGATGCCAAAAATCCCCGCGACTTGACCGACGCTATCGAACGCGCTTGCGGCCTGAAAACGGAAATTATTTCTGGCGCCCGCGAAGCTGAATGGGCTTTCCAAGGCGTCGCCACGGACACCGAACTTGCCACGCATCCGCTGCTGCTGCTGGATGTCGGCGGCGGGAGCACGGAATTCATCGTGGGCCAGGGCACCAAGAAACACTTTGCCCACAGCTTTCCGCTCGGCACGGTGCGTTTGATGGAAAAATTTCCGCACAGCGACCCGCCGACCAAAGCGGAATTCACCAAATGCCGCGATTGGTTACGCGCTTTTCTGAATCACGAAGTGCACCCACAACTGGAGCCGGCTTTGAATAACGAGCGCGGCGAGATCCAACTCATCGGCACTGGCGGCACGACGAGTATTCTCGCGCGCGTGGAAAAAAAGCTAGATCGCTTCGACCGCGATAAAATCGAACGCGCCGTGCTGACGCTGGAACAAGTCTCCGCCCACCGCGAACGGCTTTGGAGCCTGCCGCTCGCGGCACGCAAAGAAATCCCCGGTCTGCCCAAGCAACGGGCGGATGTCATCCTCACGGGCGTGCTGATTTTTGAAGCGGTGATGCAGGAATTCAGCTTCAAAGAATTGCGCGTCAGCACGCGCGGCCTGCGCTTCGCGGCGGTGATGGATTGACACCCAAAATGGTGGTGTTATGGTTTTTTTATGAGCGCAGACTTACAGGTCAAAGGCATCCCCAAAGAACTTAAAATGCGGCTGGCAGCTTCGGCTGGACGCAATTTCCGGAGTGTGAATCAGGAAGCGATGGCGCGTATCGAAATGAGTTTTGATCTGGAAGATGCGCTAGTTTCCAAGACCCAGCAGAAGTGGATTGATGAGGCGCTGGCGAGTGAATTTCGCCCGGGCAGTCTGGATCGCCTGCGCGACCTAGCCGCGAAAGCCAAGGCCAAGGTGCGCGGATGAAGCTCCTGTTCAGTTCCGTCTTCGAGACGGATTTTGCCGAGGGCGTGGAATATCTGGCCCGCGAAGCCAACAAGGAAATTGCCACGCGCTGGGAAAACTCCATTTACCGAACGCTCGCCCTGCTTCAGAAAAATCCGCAGCTCGGGCGAGTGCGCCGCGATTTGCAGCCCGACGGCATCCGCACCTATGCAGTCAAAGATTTTCCCCGCTACTTGATTTTTTATACCGCCCGCGAAAAAGAACTGGTCTTGCTGCGGGTCAAACATGGGGCGATGAATCTCCACGCCTTGTTCGCCACCTGATTTTATGCGCGTCTTGATCGTCGGCTGCGGCTACGTCGGTTTTCCGCTGGGCAAAGAATTGGTTCGCCAGGGTCATACAGTTTTTGGCCTGCGGCGTAGTGCGTTGGCGGCGGATGAGATGAGGTCGGCGGGCATCCAGCCCTTGCTCGCGGATGTCACGCAGCCGGAATCGCTCACGCAACTGCCGCGAGATTTTGATTGGGTGGTGAACTGCACCGCGTCCGGCGGCGGCGATGCGGCGGATTACCGGAAGATTTATCTGGAAGGTAATCGGCACCTGATCGCTTGGCTGGCCGGTTCGCCGATCAAAAAATTTATCTACACGAGCAGCACCAGCGTTTATGCGCAGAATGATGGCTCGGTGGTCACCGAAAATTCCCCCACGGAACCGGCGGCAGCGACTTCCCAAGTGCTGGTAGAAACCGAACAGCTGCTGCTTGCGGCGGCGGCGCAACAATTTCCCGCCGCGATTCTGCGCGTGGCAGGAATCTACGGACCCGGGCGCGGCTATTCTTTCAAAGCGTTTCTGCGCGGTGAAGCGCGGATCGAGGGCACCGGCGCACGCTGGTTGAACATGATTCATCGGGATGACTTGATCGGGGTCATCATCGCTGCGCTCCAAAACGCGCGGCCCGGAGAGATTTATAACGCTGCGGACAACGAGTCGCCGAGTCAGTTGGAGTTTTATCAATGGCTCGCAGGCGAACTTCAACGTCCACTGCCGCTGAGCGTGGTGGCCGATGTGGAGGCGTGGCGTCGTCGCGGCGTGACGAATAAACAGGTGAGCAACGCCAAACTGCGCGCCGAACTAAAATATCAATTCCAGTTCCCGGATTATCGCACCGGGTATGCTGCTGAAATCGCGCGGCTGGCGACGGAATGATTTCGGATTGGAAAACGCCGCCCGTTCTGCTTCTTTGCCGTCATGAAATGCTTAAAACCCATTCTTTTCGCCAGCGTGTTCGGTGCCTTGATGTTAGCGGCCAGCGGTTGCAGCACGGTGCCCATCACGGGACGTTCGCAATTCACCGCGCTGGTTTCGCCGGACCAAGAGATGTCGCTGGGCTTATCCAGTTTCAACGAAATGAAGAAGGGCACGCCCATCAGCAACGATGCGGCGGCGAATGCGTTGGTGCAAAAAGTGGGCAAACGGATCGCGGCCATCGCCGGACCGGATATGCCGAACGCGCAATGGGAATTTGTGGTGTTCGCGAGCAAGGAGGCGAATGCCTTCTGTCTGCCCGGCGGCAAGGTGGGGGTTTACACGGGCATTTTGCCGATCACGAAAGATGAAGCTGGCCTCGCCACAGTCATCGGTCACGAAGTGGCGCACGCGATTGCGCGGCACGGGGCCGAACGGATGAGCGAAGGGATGTTGATCCAGTTGGGCGGGCAGGCGCTGGGCACCGGTCTGGCCAATTCCGATCCGCGCGTGCAGGTGCTGGCCAATGCGGCTTATGGTCTGACCACGCAAGTGGGTCGCGAACTGCCGCACAGCCGCGCGCAAGAATCCGAGGCCGATCACATCGGACTGATTTACATGGCGCGAGCGGGTTACAACCCGGAAGCGGCGGTGCAATTTTGGCAGCGCTTCGCAGCTTACAACCAACAGAACGGCGGCGGCGCTACGCCGGCATTTTTACGCACGCATCCGACGGATGAGACGCGTATCAAACAATTGCAAAGCTGGCTGCCGGAGGCGAAGGCGCAGGTTAAACAGAACTGAATCGCAAATCTTCGCTGACAAGAAAAAAAGAGCACGGGCAGTCTAGCCCGCGCTCTTTTTGCAATTTTGATTAGCGGTTAAATTGTTACACCGCGCTGTCGCCGCGTTCGTCGGTGCGGATGCGCACGGCTTCTTCGATTGAAGTGACGAACACTTTGCCGTCGCCGATCTTGCCGGTCTTGGCGGCTTTGATGATGGCTTGCACGGCAGCGTCTTTCTGGTTGTCCGCCACGACGGTTTCAATTTTGATCTTGGGTAGGAAATCCACGGTGTATTCGCTGCCGCGATAGATTTCCGTGTGGCCTTTCTGGCGACCGAAGCCTTTGACTTCGGTGACCGTCATGCCTTGGATGCCGAGTTCGTTCAGCGCGTCTTTGACTTCGCTCAACTTGAACGGTTTGATGATGGCTTCGATTTTTTTCATAGGATTTTATTCATTATACGCACTCTCGCCGTGTTGGGAAAGGTCTAGTCCGATACTTTCGGATTCTTGGTCCACCCGCAGACCGATCAGTTTATCTACCACTTTCAGGAGGATGAAGGTGCCGATGCCCGCCAGTGCCGCCGTGAACGCCACGCCGATGAGCTGGTTGAGAAATTGCGCCGAACTGCCGACGAGCGAAACCACCGCGCCATTTTTCATGAATGTCGTGGCGATGAGCGGATTCACTTCTGCGCTGGCGAAGAAGCCCAGCAGCAACATGCCCGTCACGCTGCCCACGCAATGCACGCCGAAAACGTCGAGTGAATCGTCGTAATTGAAGGCGCCTTTCAATTTGGTCACCGCGAAGTAACAAACTATGCCGCCCGCCAAACCGATGGTGAAAGCGGCGGGAATTGTCACAAAACCCGAGGCCGGAGTGATGGTGGCCAAACCTGCGACCATCCCGGAGGCAGAACCTAAAACGCTCGGACGACCTTTCAACAGCCATTCCGTTGCGGTCCAGCTCAAGGCACCAGCGGCGGCAGAAAAATGCGTAGCCGCAAAAGCGCTCGTGGCGAGACCGCCGGCATTCAAGGCGCTACCCGCATTGAAGCCAAACCAACCGACCCACAGCAGGCCGGTGCCGACGAGCGACAGCACCACGTTGTGCGGCACCATCGGTTCACGTGGAAAACCGTCGCGTTTGCCCAGCACGATGGCAAAGACCAGCGCCGAAACGCCGGAACTGATATGCACCACCGTTCCGCCGGCAAAATCCAGCACGGGAATCGCGCCACCGAGCGCCCAGTTAAAATATCCGCCTTTGCCCCAAACCATGTGACACAAGGGAAAATAGATCAGCGTCACCCACAGCAGCATGAACATCACATACGCGCTGAAGCGCACGCGTTCAGCCACGGCCCCGCTGATGAGCGCCGGCGTGATGATGGCGAACATCAATTGAAACAACATGAACGTCTGGTGTGGAATCGTCGCCGCATAGTCGCCGTTGGGTGCAGCGCCAACGCCCTTCAAAAAGAGATACGTCAGCGGGTTGCCGAAGAAGGCATTGCCCTCCGCGAACGCCATGCTGTAGCCGAACACCATCCACAGCGCCGAAATCAGCGCCATCAAAATCAAACTGTGCATCATCGTGGAGAGCACGTTTTTGTTTCGCACTAAACCGCCGTAAAACAGAATCAGGCCCGGGGCGGTCATCATTAGCACGAGGGCGGTGCTGGCGAGGAGCCAGGCGTTATCGCCGGTGTTGACGGTCAAGGCTGGAGTGGCGGCTTCGGCTGCCGAAAGGGTGCTGGTGGCCAAAAAAGCCAGTCCGCCGAGACATGAGCACAACAAGGTTCTGCTTCTGATGAAATGAAACGGGTTCATGGGCGCGAAGTTCAACAAATCTGTCTTTTGGTGTCAACGACGCGGTTGCTGAAAAGTTGTTCGATTTTGCCGTCGTTCACGTTTAGCCTGCTCGCCGTGTCCGCTGAAGCGCAACTCACTCCCATGATGGCGCAGTATCGCCGTATCAAAGGCGAACTGCCGAAGGATGCGCTCTTGCTGTTCCGTCTCGGCGATTTTTACGAGATGTTCTTCGAGGACGCCAAAGACGGCGCGCAACTGCTGAATCTCTCGCTCACCGCGCGCAACGGGATTCCGATGTGCGGACTGCCGTTTCACGCGGCGAATAATTACATCGCGCGCGTGCTCAAAGCCGGACGAAAAGTTGCCATCTGCGAACAGACCGAGGAAGCCAAGCCCGGTAAACTCGTGAACCGCGAGGTCACGCAAATCCTCTCGCCCGGCACGCACTTTGATGAACGCATGTTGGTCGCCGAGCGGAATAATTTTCTCGCGGCCGTTTATCCCAGCGGAAAGATCTTCGGCCTCGCGCTCGTGGATTTGACCACGGGAGATTTTCTCACGACGGAACTGGAAAACGAAGCCACGCTGCTCGCGGAACTGGAGCGCTTGCGTCCTGCGGAAATCATTTTCCCCACCGAGGCCACGCAGTTGCGAGAGTTGCTGCGCGGCGCGTTTCGAATTTTGAGCGGCTACGACGATTGGACGTTCGCGCCGGAAACCGCGTTCTACACGGTGAAAGAACAATTCAAAGTCGCCACGCTCGATGGCTTTGGACTCAAAGACAAGACCGCCGCCATCGGCGCAGCGGGCGGTGTGTTGCATTACCTCACGCAAAGTTTGCGCCGCGACGTGAAGCATCTCACGCGCATCACGTTTTATCGGCGCAGCGATTTTCTCACGCTAGATTACACCACGCTGCGACATCTGGAGATTCTCGAACCGCAGCATCACGATGCCCCGCGCAACTCGTCGCTCTACGGCGCGCTGAACCGCACCGCCACGCCAATGGGCGCGCGTTTGTTGCGCCAATGGCTTTCGCAACCGCTCGCGGGCGTCGAACCGATTCGCCGTCGGCAGGAAGCGGTGCAAACGTTTCTGGAAAACACGTTTGGCCTCGACAGTTTTCGCCAACAACTCGCGAATGTTCGCGATTTGGAACGCACGATCGGCCGGTTGAGTTCCGGCAGTGGCAACGCGCGCGACCTCGTCGCGCTGCGAACCGCGTTGGAACAGATTCCAGCTTTGAAGCAGACGTTAGCCACGGTCAATTCAGCGGGCACAGCGTTGATTGCTGATTTAAACGACCAAGTCGCCGAATCCCCTGACTTGGTTGAATTGATTTCCCGCGCCATCGTAGATGAACCGCCATTGCCCATCAAAGAAGGCGGTATGATTCGTGACGGCTTTGAACCGGCGCTCGACGAACTACGCGACGCCCAGCGTGGCGGCAAAGATTGGATCGCCAAATTGCAGGCCGATGAAATCGAGCGCACCGGCATCACGTCGCTGAAAGTGCGGTTCAATTCCGTTTTCGGTTATTACATCGAAGTCACCAAGTCGAATCTCGACAAGGTGCCGCCGCATTATCATCGCAAGCAGACCGTCGCGAATGGCGAGCGCTTCATCACGCCCGAGTTGAAGGACATGGAGGGCAAAATCCTCGGCGCAGAAGAGCGTAGCGTGAAGTTGGAATACGAAATCTTCCAGCGCGTGCGCGAAGAAGTGCTCGCGCAGATGAGCCGCATCCAGCAAAGCGCTTCCGCTCTGGCACAGTTGGATGTGTTGGGTTCGTTCGCGGAAACCGCGCGGCTGCACAATTACGTCTGTCCGCAAGTTGCCGACGAAGGTGTTTTGCAAATCCGCGACGGACGTCATCCGGTGTTGGAGCAACAGTTGGTTGAAGAACGCTTCGTTCCGAACGATGTGACGTTTACGAAGGAGCTTCAAATCGCCTTGATCACTGGGCCGAACATGGCGGGTAAATCTACTTACATCCGGCAGGTGGCGCTGCTCACGCTGCTCGCGCATACCGGCAGTTTTGTTCCCGCTGCCGAGGCACGGATTGATCTGGTGGACCGCATCTTCACGCGCATCGGCGCGAGCGACGACCTGTCGCGCGGCCAATCCACGTTCATGGTCGAGATGACCGAGACTGCGAACATCCTGAACAATGCCACGCCGCGCAGCCTTATCGTATTGGACGAAATCGGCCGCGGCACGAGCACGTTCGATGGCCTTTCGCTCGCGTGGAGCATCGTGGAATACCTGCACAATCAGGCCGGCGCGAAAACGTTGTTCGCCACGCATTATCACGAATTGACCGAACTCGCCGCGCGTCTGCCGCGCATCAAAAATTTCAACGTTGCCGTGCGCGAATGGCATGACCAGATTGTCTTTCTTCGCAAGATCGTGGAAGGCGGCACGGACAAGAGCTACGGCATTCAAGTCGCGCGGCTTGCTGGCGTTCCGAAGCCCGTGCTGGAACGTGCGAAAGAAATTCTCCGCAACTTGGAAGAATCCGAACTCACGCCCGAAGGCAATGTGCGCCAGCCGCGGCGCACGCAAGACCGCGAAAAATTAAAAAGCCTCGCGCCCGCCCCGCAGATGGATTTATTCTCACCGGCACAAGGTGCAGAGTGAACCCATTAATCAGATGAATTCAGAAACCACGCCGTCACGGTCACGTTTCCAAAATTTCCTGAACAAGTTTGCCGTCATGCGCCACACGCCGCGCGAGCTGTGGGTGGTTTACGGCGCTTATATTCTCGAAAATCTCGCCTACAAACTCGGCGCGGCGGGCGTGCTGACGCTGTGGCTTTCGCATGATCTCGGTTTCGGCGACAAATCCGCCGGCGCCACCATCGCGTTGTGGTCAGCCATCATGACGCTCATCACGGTGATGATCGGTTCGCTGACGGATGCGCTCGGGATTCGTCGCACCTTTCTCATCGGCTTCATTCTCTGCCTCGTGTCGCGCACGGTGATGACGTTTTCAGTGGAGCGTTGGATCGTGTTGCCGTGCGGGCTGTATCTACAAGCGGCGGGTATCGCGATGATGATTCCGGTGATGACGGCGGCGTGCAAAAAATATTCCAACGCGGCGCAACGCTCCGTGGCGTTCGCGCTCTACTACGCGCTTATGAATCTTGGTTATGCGATTGGTGATCTCATCTTCGATCACCTGCGCGGGGCGAATGGTTTGGGCGAACACGGTCACTGGATCATGCCGTGGTTGGGCACCGACTTGAGCACCTATCGCGTGCTGATTTTTTTAAGTCTATTGTTCACGGTTCCCGGCCTGCTACTGGTGTGGTTCTTCTTGCGGGAAGGTGTGGAGATGACCGAGGCGGGCATCAAGATCGCCCCGCGCAAAACGGAACGGGTCAGCTTTTGGATCAGTCTGGAGCAAACCGTGGCCAAAACGTGGAGCATTTTTGCGAGCTTGTGGCAGCAGCCGACGTTCTATCGTTTCCTCGCTTTCATGACGCTGGCTGCGGGGGCCAAAATGATCTTCTTCCACTTAAGTTTCACGTTTCCAAAATACGGCATCCGCGAATTAGGCGACGGCGCGCCCTTCGCGCATTTGAGCGGCTTCCTGAATTCCATCATGATCGTTTTTCTCGTGCCGATCTGCGCGGCGCTGACGCAAAAAATTTCCGCTTACTGGATGGTCGTGGCGGGCAGTTTTGTTTCGGCGATGTCAGTATTCATCATCGCGCTGCCGCCCGCGTGGTTCCAATCGCTCGCCGACGGCTGGTTGGGACACGTCATCGTGCATCAATGGCTCGGCGTCGCTGGCCCGGTGAATCCGCTCTACATCTCGATTTTCTTCTTCATCTTCATGCTCTCGATCGGTGAAGCCTTCTGGTCGCCGCGCCTCTACGAATACGCCGGAGCCATTGCGCCGAAAGGTCAGGAAGCCTCCTACATGGCGCTGTCGTTGCTGCCATTCTTTCTGGCGAAGCTATTTGTGGGCGTCAGCTCCGGTTGGCTGCTGGAAAATTATTGCCCCGCCGTGGGCGCCCGCCATTCGCAAATGATCTGGGTCACGGTCGGCGCGGTGGCGATGATCACGCCGGTGGGAATTTTTCTCTTCCGCAAATCCCTGCAATTACAGGAATCCGGTCGCGAACCCGTGGTCGGCAAATAAGTTATTTACCCATCTGCCCGCGCGTGACGCCAAGCTGATTGAAGAGTTTTAATTCGCGCCAGAACGTGGAGCCAGAAATTTCGCCGCGCAATAGCTGGCGATATTTCGTGATGGTGCGGACGACTTCTTCGGGCGATTCGTTTAAAAATTCCACACGAAAATTTCGGACGCCCAACGTCAAAAGCGTGGCCACAAACTCCGCGCCCGTCTGCGCCTGCGAATTGAAAACCGTGTTGCGACAGCCGGCATCGGCCTTGAGCGGATGCTCTGCACCCACGCGATCGCGCAATTTTACCTCGTGTTTGTCACACGGGCGACCACAGTCATGGTAATCTTTGCCTTTGGAAAGAAACGCGCAGAACACGCAATGCTCCATGTGAAACATCGGCATGTGCTGGTGAATCGTGACCTCAAACCATTCCGGCGGCGCGGCGGACAACAGCGCGTCGAGCTGCGTGACGTTCAAATCGTAGCTGGCCGTGACGCGCTCCAGGCCAAAATGATTTTTGAAATAGTCCGCCGTGATGCGATTCGCCACGTTCAGCGAAAAATCCCCGACGCGCCGCGTGTCCGCGAAAAATTTCAGGTGGTCGTAGTTGCGGACGAGATAGCCGTCGGCGTTGCAGGAGCGCACCTGCTTGAGGATCCACTCGTCGCCCATCTTGAAAATGCGCGGCGGAGCCACAAAAATACCGGGCGCGGATGGAGGATTGAGAGTGGAAGATGGAACGGAGCAGCCGCGCGCGGTGTGGAACAGCGTCACCGCCTCGCGATATTTTTTCGGGTCTTCAAACTCGCAATAGACCGTCGTCACGCCGCATTTCAGCGCGGCTTCGAGCTGTGCGAGGTTGCGGACGAGAACAATTAAATGCGGAGTGCGGAGTTCAGACTGCGGAGTCACGTTCGTCGTATGCGCCGATTCCATTCCGCACTCCGCATTCCGCGCTCCGCGTTCATTGAGTGTCCACCGCTTCGGCATGGCGCGGAGCCGTTCCAGTTCGATGACAAATTCGCGGCGGAGGCGGTTCAATTCGCTGACGGGCACCAGAACTTCGCCGGTCAAAAAGTTTTTCAATGCGCCCAGCTTGAACGGCGTGCCGCCGAGCCGGCCAAGCTGGTCGCGTAATTTTTCTTCGGTCAGCGGAAGTTTTTCCGC
>CAIWFB010000193.1 GCA_903911825.1 uncultured Verrucomicrobia subdivision 3 bacterium | reverse complement strand
GGCCTCTTGGCAGCTATCGCGATTCCGAACTTCGTGCGCGCTCGTGCCACGTCCCAAGCCAATGCGTGCATCAACAACCTCCGCCAGATTGATGCCGCTGCGAATCAGTTCGCCTTGGAAAACAAGAAAAAAGCCGGTGACACCATCACCTTGGGCACCGACCTCACGCCCTACATCAAGTTGAACGCTTCCAGCAGCATTCCTGGTTGCCCGGCTGGTGGCACTTACACCTGCGGTTCCGTGGGTGCGACGCCGGCTTGCTCGCTCGCCAGCACGGTGACTCCGTCCCACGCTCTGCCCTGATATCATTGGCTAGCAATCAAATTCAACCCGAGGCGCAAGCCTCGGGTTTTTTATTGGCCAGCAATGATTTAGAGTTGGAGTCTGGCATCGCTTGTGCTAAACGAGTGCTTAAGCGGTCCCAGTCAGCAATTCGTGAACAATCCTGTAATTATATTTATACCCGCTGGCTGGAAGTTCACGCCGTGTCAAAAAATAAAATGAAAACCACCCGGACATCTGGTTCTGGGGGCTTTACCCTCGTGGAAATCATGATTGTGGTTGCGATCATCGCCTTGCTGGCGGCGATTGCGATTCCCAATCTGTTAAGAGCGAGTGCAAGATCCCAAGCCACCACCTGCATCAATAACCTCCGACAAATTGATACGGCGATTCAGCAGTTCTCGGTCGAAGCCAAAAAACACGTGGGCGACGTCATCAATTTCCCCGATGATTTGACGCCCTATATCAAATTGAACCGCACCGGCCAAATTCCCGCGTGTCCCGCCAATGGTTCTTATTCCTTGGCGACGGTCGGTGCGTATCCGTCGGCACTGTGCTCCATCGGCACCACGGTCAATCCACCGCATCTCCAGCCTTAACGGCGTTTCTGCACTGACGCGGCGCAAGTAAGGTTACTTGCGCCGCTTTTATTTTTGGGACACATCATTGACTCAAAAGTGAATTTCCGTTAGGAAAACTGCGGTGAAACAAATCTTTTGGCCAACGCCATGACCGCTATCGTGCAAACGCAGAAACTCCGCGTGGAATATCGGAGCCGCGAAATGCGGGCGGGTAACAAGGTAGCTTTGAACGGATTAGATTTGGAAGTGCACGCCGGTGAAGTCTTTGGCTTTCTGGGGCCCAACGGCGCGGGCAAAACGACCACGATGAATGTGTTGCTCGGTTTTGTGCAACCCACGAGCGGAACGGCCAGTTTGTTTGGCATTGATGTCCGCCAACCCATCGCCCGCCAACGCATCGGCTATCTGCCCGAACAGACGTATTACTATAAATTTCTGACCGCTGAGGAAATCCTTCGTTTCTACGCAAAAATTTTTGGCATTGCCGCCGCCGAGGCGGATCGGCGTATTGCGCAACTACTCAAGTTAGTGGAATTGGAGCACGCCGCGAAACGGCCCATCAAATCTTACTCCAAAGGGATGCAGCAGCGTGTCGGTCTGGCGCAATCGCTAATTAATAATCCCGATTTGCTGATTTTGGATGAACCTACCAGTGGCTTGGATCCCTTGGGCCGTATGAAAGTCCGCGAAATCATCCAGCGGCTCAAGAACGAGGGCAAAACGGTTTTTTTCTCCTCTCACGAACTCGGCGAAGTTGAAACCATCTGTGATCGCGTTGCCATCGTGCACCAAGGAGAACTGAAAGCCGTGGGCACCGTGGCGGAAATTTCCGCCGGTCACGACAATTTGGAAAAAGCCTTTTTAAAAATCGTCGGTTTCAATCCCCAACCCGCACCATGAGCAAAGTCATTGCCCTCGCCGGGGTCGTCATCAAAGAGCTTTATCGCCGCAAAGATTTTTACGTGCTGTTTGTGCTCACTGCACTCATCACGTTGGGCGCTGGCTCCGTGAATTTCTTCCACGATGATAAGATCGTTCGCTACGTCAAAGACATCTGTCTGCTGCTGATCTGGATTTCTTCGATCGTCATCGCCATCGTCACCACCGCGCGGCAGATTCCAGCGGAACGTGAGGCGCGCACCATCTTCCCGTTACTCGCGAAACCGGTTTCCCGCGCGCAAGTCATTTGCGGTAAATTTCTCGGCTGCTGGCTGGCTACGGGCGTGGCGCTGGTGGTGTTTTACTTTTTCTTCGCGGTGATTGCTGGCTCCCGCGAGCAAGTCTGGCCCATCGCCGTCTATCTGGAGGCGGCGTGGATGCAGTGGTGCCTGCTGGCCATTGTCATCGCGATGGTTTTGCTTGGCTCCATTTATTTTGCCGCCCCCTCATCCACTTCCACTATCACGTTGATCGTCGTGCTGGGAATCCTTCTCGTTGGTGGCCATCTCAACGCCATTTCATTGCAACAGCCAGAGCCGGTTCAATCCATACTGTCCGTCCTTTACTTTGCGATTCCGCATCTGGAATGGTATGACCTGCGCGATTTTGTGGTGTATAACCAACCCGTCATTCCACTGGGGCCGATGGTCAAAGCGACGTTGTATGCCACGGTGTGGACGGCAATTTTTCTCCTGCTCGCCTGGTTTGGTTTCCGTCGGAAAAGCCTGAACACCTGATGAAAATCTCGCCTCAGGTAGCCCTCGTCGCTTTGCTGTCGCTCGCCTTTGCGCTGGCCACCAGCCTGACGTCGCAAGCCGAAGGTTGGAGCCGCCGCGCCAAGTCCGACAACGTGTTCGGCATGATGTTTGGCGACGGGCGCAAGCTGTTCGCCAACCAGTTTTTCACGATGGCGGATGTCTATTTTCATAGCGGCTATTATCCCTCCGTCTATGAACAGCATTCGGAAGAGCAGAAGGAAATGATCGCGGCCACGCACGGAAAAAAAGAGAGCGAGGAGGATGAAAAAAACGAAGACTTCCTTGGTAAACCCAAAGATTGGATTGATAACTTCAGCCGAAATTTTCGCATCACCAAGCACACGCATCTGGAAAACGGCGCCGAGCGGGAAATTTTGCCGTGGCTCCGGCTGGCGGCGGAATTAGACCCCCAAAAAATTGACACCTTCACCGTCGGTGCTTTTTATCTGCGCGAACATCTGAACCGCGGCCCGGAAGCCGAAGCCTTTTTGCGCGAAGGTTTGCGCCAAAATCCCGACAGTTGCGAAATCCTCTTTGAGTTGGGCCGGCTTTACCACGACAGCTCGCATGATATCACTCGGGCGCGGAATGTCTGGGAACTGGGCGTCAGAAAATTTATGGCGCTCAAGCCGGATGAGCAACAAGAGATGAAACTGACCTTTGAAGAAATTGTCGTCCATCTGGCCAATCTGGAGAATGAGGCTGGTGACTACGCCCAAGCCATCAATTGGTTTCACGCGGCGCAGAAAGTTTCGCCCAATCCCGGCTCCCTCCAGCGGCAAATCGATGAAATCAGTTCGAAGCTCACGGCCACTAAAAAATAACCAGTTGGCCAAAGCCACGGCTAATTTTCTCAAATCTCCAAGTCCGGTTTGCTTTTCTCTTCGGTTGGCGTAGTTTCCACCTTTCGGTAACGGGAGAAATTTACAGCCATGAGCAAAGACTTTATCAAGATCGGCGGGGCGCGGGAACACAACCTCAAGAATCTGTCGTTAAGCATTCCGCGCGACAAACTCGTGGTCGTGACCGGCTTGAGCGGCAGCGGCAAATCGTCGCTCGCCTTTGACACGATCTATGCCGAGGGCCAGCGCAAATACGTTGAATCCCTCTCGGCTTACGCGCGGCAATTTCTCGATCAGTTGCAAAAGCCGGACGTGGATTTTATCGAAGGGCTTTCGCCCGCCATCGCCATTGAACAACGCAGTTCCGGTAGCAACGCCCGCTCCATCATCGCCACCACCACGGAGATTTACGATTACCTCCGTCTGCTGTATGCGCACATCGGCCAGGCGCATTGCCCGGAAACGGGCGTGCCCATTTCCACGCAAAGCACCAGCGATATCGTGGATAAAATTCTTGCGCTCCCGCCGAAAACGAAAGTGATGCTGCTCGCGCCCGTGGTTCGGCGGCAGAAAGGCGAATTTCGCGATGTCTTTGAACGGCTCGCCCGCGAAGGCTACGTGCGCGTGCGCGTGGACGGCGAGATTGCTGAACTCGGCGAAAATGTCGCGCGCATCAAGCTCGATAAAAAGAAATTCCACAACATCGAAGCCGTGGTGGATCGATTGGTGATTGATGACAAAATCCGCGTGCGCTTGGGCGATTCCTCGCAGACGGCGCTGCGCTTGGGCGAGGGCGTCATGTTCACGCTGCATCAGTTGCCCGCTGGCGACACCGTGAATTGGACCGAGACGCTGCACTCGAACAAAATGTGTTCGCCGGCGACCGGCAAAAGTTACGATCCGCCGACGCCCAAACATTTTTCGTTCAACGCTCCGGCCGGTGCGTGCCCCGTCTGCCACGGTCTTGGTCAGAAGATGGTGTTCGACGAAGCGCTCGTCGTGCCGGACATGGAGCTGCCGCTCGATGGCGCCATTCAGCCGTGGCGTCGCGCCGGCAAGCGCCTCATCATTTATTACAAAGCCATGTTGCGCTCGGTCGCCGCGCACTTCGAGGTCAGCACCGAGACGCCCTACAAAGATTTGCCGGATGATTTTCGTAAAGTGCTGTTGCACGGTTCGGGTGAGGATGAGATTGAATTCAAATTTTGGCGCGGCGGCAAAGTCAGTTCTATCACGCGACCGTTTGAAGGCATCTTGCCCAATCTCGAACGGCTCGCGACGGACAGCGAAAGCGAATTCATCCGCAATCGACTCAAGGCTTACATGGCCCCAGAGTTGTGCGATGCGTGTGGCGGCAAACGGCTCAAGCCGGAAATTCTCGCGGTGACTTTGGGCGGCGAAGGTTTTGTTACGCAGTTCAAAAATAAGAAAGCCAAAATAAAAATCCCCGGCATTTCCATCATGGACGTCTGCTCGCTGTCCGTGGAAAAGGCCGATGACTTTTTTGCGGCGCTCAAGCTCACGGAATTCGAGCAAAAGATTGCCGCCGAAGTCGTGAAAGAAATTCGCGCGCGGCTCGGCTTCCTGCGCAACGTCGGCCTCGGCTATCTCACGCTTGATCGCGAGAGTGGCACGTTGAGCGGTGGCGAAGCGCAACGCATCCGGCTCGCCACGCAGATCGGCGCGGCGCTCGTCGGCGTGCTTTACGTTTTGGACGAGCCGAGCATCGGCTTGCATCAGCGTGACAACGATCGCCTGCTGGCCACGCTGAAAGGCTTGCGCGATCTCGGCAACACCGTGCTCGTCGTGGAGCATGATGCCGACACGATTCGCGCGGCGGATTATATTTTGGATCTCGGCCCCGGCGCGGGTGTGCACGGCGGCGAACTGGTCGCGGCGGGAACGCTGGCGGAAATTCTCGCGGTTAAAAAATCGCTGACCGGCCAATACCTCACTGGCGAATTGAACATCGCCGTGCCCAAGAAACGCAATGTTCCCTCGGAAGAAAAAGGTTGGCTCGAAGTGCTCGGCTGCACTGAAAATAATTTGCAGAACATCGACGTGCGCATTCCGCTGGGCACGCTCACCTGCGTCACCGGCGTGAGCGGTTCCGGCAAATCCACGTTCGTGGACGACATTTTGCGGCGCGCCTTGTTCCGTAAATATTTTGGCTCCAAGGAAAAACCGGGAGCACACCGCGCGCTCAAAGGTTTTGAAAGCCTCGACAAAGTCATCGTGATTGACCAATCGCCCATTGGCCGCACGCCGCGCAGCAATCCGGCGACTTACACCGGCATGTTCAATCAGATCCGCGATCTGTTTGCTAAACTTCCGGCGGCAAAAATTCGCGGCTACGAACCGGGCCGTTTCAGTTTCAACGTCAAGGGCGGGCGCTGCGAGAAGTGCGAGGGCGATGGCTTGCTCAAGATCGAGATGAATTTTCTGCCCGCCGTTTACGTCACGTGCGAGGCGTGCAATGGCAAGCGCTACAATCGCGAGACGCTGGAGATCGCCTTCAAAGGCAAGAACATCGCCGACGTGCTCGACATGACCGTGGATGAAGGGGCGGAATTCTTCCGCGCCGTGCCCAAGATTTTTGAGCCGCTGCTCACGCTCACGCAAGTCGGCCTGGGCTACATCCGCCTTGGCCAGCAAGCGACCACCTTGAGCGGGGGCGAAGCGCAGCGCGTGAAGCTGGCCACCGAACTCTCGCGGCGCGCGACCGGCCGCACCCTTTACATTCTGGACGAACCCACCACCGGACTGCACTTTCATGACGTGGCCAAATTGCTGGAAGTGCTCTTCAAACTGCGCGACACGGGCAACACCTTGCTCATCATCGAACACAACCTTGACGTCATCAAAACGGCGGATTGGATCATCGACCTCGGCCCCGAAGGCGGCTCCGGCGGCGGGCGGATCATCGCCGAAGGCGCGCCGGAAAAAGTGGTGCAGACCCCCGGCAGTTTCACCGGACAATATCTGAAAAGTGTTTTGAGTTAGGTAGACCTTGCCCGCTTTTCGATAAGAAAAGAAGTCTTGCTGGTTGAAAAAAACGGCTCGCCCCCTGAAATTCAGTGGTTCTATTTCTGAAATAGAGCCACAGATTCGGTTAGGGCAAGCTAGGGCAAAACATGTCAGTGGCTCTAATTTGAAAATAGAACCACGGACTCGGGTTCCGCTGGCTTGATTCCTTCAAGTCAGTGGCGCTAATTCTGAAATAGAGCCACAAAATCAACGCGGACAAGCTAGGTTTTATGCCGTGAGTGGTTCTAATTGGTAAATAGAGCCACTGCCGGAGCCAATACTGAGGAGCATTTGACAAAACAGTGGTTCTATTTTAGAAATAGCATCACTGGATTAAGCCGCGTTGACAGGTTTTCTTCACGTTTTGCGAGGGAAACCAGCGGTTTTGCCTAAAACTGAACTCGGTGCAGCGGTTTTCCCCTGCGCCCCAACTGGAGAACGTGTCATGGCCACCTACAAGCTCGACTTTCGGAACAAATCTCACGAAGAACATCTCGCAATCTTTCAGCGCGTGCTCACCAGTGTGGAAGCATTGCCCGACGAGCAGCGGGCGAACGATTACCTGGCCGAACTGCGGAACCTCACCGCCGCCGCGCAAGCCAGCCACGCCCGTATCCAGTCGTTGCGCGCGGAATTGAAGACGGAGCTCAGCCAACGGAAAACCCTCATGACCGCCGGCCGGAACTCCGCCCAACGCGCCGCCGTCGGGTCGCTGCTGAAAGCGGGCTTTGGCCAACCCGCGCAGATCCTCGCCGTGGGTCTGGATGTTGGGGCGTCCACCAAAGCACCCGTGGGGCGACCCGCAGCACCGTTGAACTTGCACGCTGGGCCGACCGCGAGCGAAGGTGAAGCACAACTTCGCTGGCAACGCCCCGTGCGCCGCTGCACGTTCGAGGTGCAATGGCACACCGACCCCGTCGCCGTGGACGGCTGGCATGCGGAAACCAGTTGCACCCGGGCAAAATGTCTGGTGAAAGGTTTGGTGAGCGGTGGGAAATATTGGTTCCGCGTCCGCGCCACGAACGCTCACGGCCAAAGCGCGTGGAGCAATCTCGCACCGGTCCGGGTGAAGTGAGTTTCAACTAGGTGTCAGGACGGACGTTTTTTATTTGGCGTAGCAGCGGACGTGAGTCCGCTCATTCTGATTTCGCGCGCTGAAAATTAATTTGAGCCGAGCTCACGTCGGCGGCTGCCCCAACCGTCTTTCCGCTTTTGTCACTGGGGCGGGTCGTTTAGAGTCAGGCATGGCAATTTGTCGGCAATGGATTTTGATGTTCGTCGTGCTGCTGTTCGGCGGCGGCGAGCTGTTGGCGGCCAACCCCCGTGAGCAACGGGCTTACGCGGCGGCGGTGGCTTCCTTTCACGACGAAATCTACGGGCGCGCGGAACTGGAACTCGACCAATTCGTCAAAAGTTTTCGCACTTCCACCAATCTCCCGCAAGCGGTGTTGCTGCTGGCGCAAGCACAGTTCAAGCAGGGCAAATATGCCGAAGCCATCGCGCAACTGAACGCGCCTCCGGAAAATCTCGGTTCGCTGGCGGATCGTTATGCGTATTGGACGGGGGAAGCGCAGTTCATGACGAACGGCTATGCTGCCGCCGCCGCCACGTTCACCGCCTTGGTGAAAAATTTCCCCGATTCACCGCTGTGCTTGGCGGCGGTGGTGGAAGCTTCGGCGGCGTGGGAAAAGCTCAATGACTGGCCGAGCATCATCGGCACGCTCGGGAACGAAACCGGTTTTTTTCAGAGAACCGCGCAAGCCGATCCCGGCAATGAGCAGGTAGTGAACGGTCGGGTGTTGCTCGCGCGGGCGTTGTCGGCGCAAAAAGATTTCAACGGTGCGGCTAAAGTGTTGGGGGAACTGAATCCGGCGTTGCTCAAACCCGAGCAGGAATGGCGGAAGGATTCTTTGCTGTTCGCCATCAAGCTGGCGCTGAATGACGCCACGGGCGCGCTGGCGCTGACGACCAATCTGGTTCAAGTTGCGCGCCAACAGAATAATCCCGATTGGCTGGCGGGCGTGGCGGCGATGCGGGGAACCGTTTTAGAAAAACTGGGGCGCTGGGATGAAGCCGTGGCGGCGCGGCAGGAAAATCTTTCGGCCACGGCGCCGGTGGAAAAACAGCGCGAAGCGATTTTGAAAATTGCGGCGTTGGCGGCAGCGCAAAAAGATTATGCGGGCGCAGCGGCGCGTTTGGAGAAATTTCTGGAACAAGCGGGGGAAACGCCAGTGACGGAACTGGTGCTGGTCACGCTGGGCGAATTGCGCCTCAGGGATTTTTCGGCCACCAATCATCTCACGCTCGCGCAAGCGGCGTTTGATCGGTTGCTGGCCGCTTCACCGCAAAGTCCGCAAGCGGGCCGGGCGTATCTGGATCGCGGTTGGGTTTTCTGGTTGGGCGAAAAATATGCCGAGAGTCTGGCGGATTTCAAAAATGCGGCGACACGTTTACCGGTGACGGAAGATCTGGCGGTGGCGCTCTTCAAAGCGGCGGATGCGGAATTCAAATTGCAAAACTTTACGGCGGCCCGGGATGACTACGCGCTGGTGCTGGAGGAGTTCGCTCAATGGCCGAACGTGATGAAATCGCTCGGTGACCGGGCGCTTTACCAGATCGTGCGCGCGAATCTGGAACTGCGGGATCGCGACGCAGCCGAGCGGGCGATGCAGCAGTTGCTGGCCAAATTCCCCAAGAGCGAATTAGCGGATAACAGTTTGTTGCTGGCGGGTGAAGGCTTCGCCGATTTCAGCTCGCCGGTGATCGCTCGGGAGATTTTTCAACAGTTCGCAGATAAATTCCCTGATTCATTGCTCCACGCGCAAGCCGCGTTCGCCCGAGCGCGCACCTTTGAGCGGGAAAAGAATTGGTCCGCCGCCATCACCAATCACGAGCACTGGCTCCAGGAATTTCCCGCCGACAAACTGGCGCCGTCGGTCGCGTATGCGCAGGCGTGGGCGAATTATCAGGCAGGGCTGGAGACGAACGCGTTTGCGCTGTTCACGAGTTTTGTGGCGAGCAATCCGACGAATGACCTAGCGCCGCTCGCCCAATGGTGGATCGCCGATTATTTCTTTCGCGCCGGCAGTTTCATTGCGGCGGAAACGAATTACGAAGCGATTTTCCAGAATCCGGTTTGGAAAGAGTCGCCGCTGTTTTATCCCTCGCAGTTGATGGCGGGTCGTTCCGCGATGGGGCGGCAAGGTTTCCCCGATGCCAGTCGTTATTTGGTGGCGCTCATCAGCGCGACGAACTGTTTGGATAGCGATCTGAAGGCGCAAGCCCGCTTCGCTTACGGCGCCGTGTTGATGCAGACACCTTCGGTGGACACGAATAGCCTGACCGCCAACTTGCAACTGGCGACGAATATTTATTACCAGATCATTCAGGCTTATCCAACCAACCAACTCGGCCTGCGTGCCGCAGGCGAACTGGCGGATTGCGCCGTGCAGTTGGGGGCGTTTGAACTCGCGACGAATACGTATGCGCAGGTGACTGCTTCAGCCTTTTCCGATGTGGCGATGCGGAGTCGTGCGCAAGTCGGTTGGGGTTTGGCGTTGGAAAAAATGGCGGCGGTGCAATCGTCCGCTGACCGCCAGCCACTGTTGGATGCGGCGCTAAAAAATTACCTCGATGTCGTCGGCACCAGTTGGGGCGCAGGCTTGGACGATCAAGCCACGGCGGATGCGTTTTGGGTGAAGAAGGCGGGTTTACTGGCGTTACCGTTGCTGTCGCAAGCGGGGAGTTACCCCACTAATTTCTTTGATCGGCTGGAGCAATTGCTGCCGCCGATGAAGGAGACTTTGGACAAGAAACGGGCGGCCATGAGCGCAGCAAAGAATTAACGCCGTTTGACACCTGCCGCGCCCGCCACTACTTTCAGCCTGACAAAATGAGCGAAGTTATTGCCAACCAAAATGTCGTGACCCTTACTGCCAATGCCGTGGAGGAAGTGCGTGTGTTGCTCACCAAGCCGGAGAACGCCGGCAAACACATGCGTTTTTATGTGGAGCAGGGCGGTTGTTCCGGGATGCAATACGGTATGGTATTTGATGAATCCCGCGACGCCGATCTGGTCACCGAAAACGACGGCGTGACCGTGCTGGTTGATCCGATCAGTGCCGATTTTCTCCGGGGAACCGTGGTGGATTTTAGTGATGCGATGACGGGTGGTGGCTTTAAAATCACTAATCCCAACGCCAAACAAAGCTGTGGCTGTGGTAGATCCTTCGAAGCATGAGCGGTTTTAGCCGCCAAAGATAGTTGGCAATAGTTATTGCTATTCTCCCTGAACACGTCAGTCTGACTCCGTCTGTAAGATAGCTAGTCTCTTTCTAGGCATGGTGAATCTTCAAGTGAACTTGTTTCAGTGATGATTTTAGACCCGGCGTTCGGGAACAGTCTGTGTAAAGTAACGGTTAGTCGGACAGTATTAACATCACATGAGCAACAAACTATTCGTAGGAAATCTTTCCTTTGACACCACCGAAAACGATTTGCAAGACGCGGTCGCCGCGTTCGGCACCGTGACGGAAACCAACCTGATGATGGATCGCATGACCAACCGCCCCCGTGGCTTTGGTTTCGTGACCATGGCCTCCGCTGAAGATGCGCAGAAAGCCATTGACGGTTTGAACGGCAAAGATTTGGGTGGTCGCGCCCTCACGGTCAACGTGGCTCGTCCGCGCGAAGATCGTCCGGCTGGCGGCGGTGGCGGCGGCGGTCGTCGTGAATTCGGCGGCGGCGGAGACCGTGGTGGCCGTAGCAATCGCTACTAAGCCATAGCAGTATTTCAGGGCGGAGTTCGGGTGAACTGAACTCCGCCTTTTCATTTTTAAATTTTAGTTGTCCCGCATGAAAGAAGAACACATCGAAGTCGAAGGCTGCGTCACGACCGTGCTCCCCGGCACGATGTTTCGCGTCCAACTCGACAATAAACATCTCGTGCTCGCGACCATTTGCGGCAAGATGCGTAAACGCTGGGTGCGCCTGACCGTGGGCGACCGCGTGAAGATGGAGATGTCGCCCTACGATTTGTCCAAAGCGCGCATCACTTGGCGACTCCGCTGAATTTTCCTCGTCCGTTTTCCGCCCGTAGAAAAACTGTCACTTGCCCTTAGCCGCACTTGCGTCTAAACAAGGACATGGAACCGAACTCCGTTTCGTCGCCGATTCATCCGCAAGTCCGGCTTGGCCATGTTCACCTCAAAGTTGCTGACCTCGACCGCTCCCTTGCGTTCTGGCACGGCGTGCTCGGTTTTGAGATTACCCAACGCTTCGGGCGACAAGCCGCCTTTCTTTCGGCTGGCGGTTATCATCATCACATTGGTTTGAATACTTGGGAAAGTGCCAATGGCAAACCGCCTGCGCCTGGCACCACGGGCTTATATCACGCGGCAATTTTGTATCCCAATCGGGCCACCCTCGCTGACGCCATCCGCCGATTAGTCGCCGCGAATATTGAAATTGACGGTGCCGCCGACCACGGCGTGAGCGAGGCAATTTATCTTCGCGATCCCGATGGCAACGGTGTGGAATTGTATCGCGACCGTCCGCCTGCGGAATGGCCTCGTTCTGCAAATGGTGAACTCGCGATGTTCACGCGTCCGCTGGATATGGCTGATTTGCTCGCAGAAAAGTAGCCGCCCAAGCGCGATGGCTCCCCGTTGGACAAAACTAAATCGCCCTGCTAGAGTCGCCGCGTGACTTCGCAAAATCACTTAAAAGGAGCGCGGGTTTATCTCTCTGGTCCCATGGACTTCGTGGCTTCCCGAGCAGCGGAAAAAAAATTCGGCTGGCGTAATCGCGTCGGCGATTTTCTCCGCGCGTTTGAAAGCATCGTCTTCGACCCGTGGTGCAAACCGGCCGTGCGGGGCCTACATCAATATGGTTTGGAAGACTTGAATACCTTGGATGCCCGCGAGCACTGGACGTTCGATCCCGACCAAAAAGGCGACGTCACCCGCGCCCAGATTGCCGAGAAATTTTGGGAGACGCTCCACATTGACCTCCGCATGGTGGACACCAGCGATTTCACCATCGCCTACTGCCCGACCAATGTTTACAGCGTCGGCACCGCGCATGAGATCATCCTGTCGCGCCAGCAATTGAAGCCCGTGCTCTTCGTGAGCCCGCCCGTTGCCTTTCCCTCGCTGGATAAATTGCGGGAGCATCTCAAAGACGATCCCAAAGGATTGGAACTGCTCGCCAAGCTTGGCGCTGAAGTGCCCATCAAGCCCAACCCCCGCGCCATTCCCAGCATGTGGTATATGCCGCTCATCGGCGCGAACAGTTTCTTTGACGGCTTTGGTTTCAAACCTTACGTCAAAAAATTTGGTTGGGCGCCGATTCCCATGGACGAACAGGAAGCGTTGCATCCGCCGAAGAATCCTTTGCTGCCTTTCATCGAAAAACTGGCCACCGAAGTGCCGCGCCGCTGGGACAACAAACTCAAGCAATACGTTCCCAATGACGAGTGGCTGCTGTGGGATTTAGACAATCTTGGCAAGGCTGATCCAGAATCAAATGCCTGATTAGCGCCGCGATTGCCGCGTGATGCGGACTTCTGGTTGATACATCACACGCACCAGTAAGTCGCCGCGGCCCCCCCGAGTTTTGGGCAAACCTTCACCGGTAACCCGGATGACTTCGCCGCGCGCCACCTTGCGTGGGATTTCTACCCGGATAAAATTGCCATTCACTCCGCGCACCGATTCCGTGCCACCGGATTGGGCGCGTTGAAATTTGATCTTCAAATCGCAGCGCAGGTCTGAGCCGCGCGTTTTGAAGCGGAAATCTGGCCGCACCTTGATTTTCACCGTCACCTTGCCTCCGCCGTCGCGGTCCACACGAAACTTGGTGCTGGGCGCAGTGCCAGCGGGAATTGTAAGCGAATAAATTTCTACGCCGTTGGGGTTGCCGGGGTCATTTACTCGCACTTCCAACGTCGTGCCGCGCAGCAATTCTTCAATCCGTAACTGCGCCTCTTGCGCGATGGGTAAATTTTTCGCCGAGCGAGTAGGGGAAGCCAACTTGGGCGCAGCCAGTTCAGCATCGTATTCCGCTCGCGCATCTGGATCAGAAAGAATTTCGTAAGCTGCGTTTAGTTCACGCGTGCGAGCCTGTGAGCTGGCGGAACCGCCATTCACATCGGGATGACACTGCTTGGCCAGCAAGCGATACGCGGCGCGGATTTGTGTTTCCGTGCAACGTTGATGCAAGCCGAGCGTGGCGTAATGGTCTATTTTTTTCGCGGACACCGGCGGCAGAGTAGCCCGCCGCCGCCCAAATCGCCAGCGGCTTGTGGCATTGCTTGCCCCATTTTTAGGGCGTGCTATCGGGTGCGAGGCTGGTATCATCTCCCTTTATGTCATTCAGCAGTCTTGGCCTAGATGCCAAAATTTTGAAAGCCGTGCAAGATGCCGGCTATACCGAGCCAACGCCCATTCAAGCCGCCGCTATTCCCCAAATCATCGCGGGGCACGACCTCATCGGTATCGCCCAGACCGGCACCGGCAAAACGGCCGCGTTCACTTTGCCCATCCTCACCAAGCTGGCCGCTCAACCGGCAGGCCAACGTCGTGGCACACGCGTGCTCATCATCGCGCCGACACGCGAACTCGTGGTGCAGATCGAAGAAAATCTCCGCGCCTACGCCTCGTATCTGCCGTTAACCATCGCCACCGTGTTCGGCGGCGTGGGCGAACAGCCGCAGATCCGTGCGCTCCGCGCCGGAACCGATGTGGTCATCGCGTGCCCCGGCCGCTTGATCGACTTGATGGGGCGTCGCAATGGCGATTTTTCCGGCCTCGAATTTCTCGTGCTCGACGAAGCCGACCGCATGTTAGACATGGGTTTTCTCCCGTCCATTCGTCAAGTCGTCCGCCAGCTTCCCAAGCAGCGCCAAACCTTGATGTTCTCGGCTACGCTGTCCAAAGAGATCGAATCGCTGACGCACGAATTTCAGCAGTCGCCCAAGACCGTGCAGATCGGTCGCCGCGCGAATCCGGCCGAGACCGTTGCGCAATTTGTTTACGAAGTGCCGAAACATTTGAAGACCCCGTTGCTGCTGCACATGCTGCAAGATCCGAAGATGGAAATGGTGCTGGTCTTCTCCCGCATGAAACACGCTGCGGATCGCCTCGCCAAACAGCTCCAACAAAAAGGCATTCCCACCGCCACGCTGCATTCCAATCGTTCGCAGAATCAGCGCCTCAAAGCGTTGAAAGATTTCAAGATCGGCGATGTGCGCGTGCTCGTGGCAACGGATATCGCGGCGCGCGGGATTGATGTGGACGGTATTTCCCACGTCGTGAATTACGATTTCCCGATGCACGTCGAAGATTACGTCCATCGCATCGGCCGCACTGGTCGTGCGCAATGCGTGGGCGACGCCATTAGTTTCGTCACCAACGAAGATCATGGCGAACTCCGCGCGCTCGAACGCTTCATCGGTCGCGGCATCGTTCGCAAAAAAGCGGAAGGCTTTAATTATTCTCAATCCGCTCCGCCGTTTAATCCCGACGAAGACCGTCGTCCGCGCACCCCCCGTCCGCCGCCGCGTCAGGGTGGTCGTCCGTCCGGTCCGCCGCGTTCACAAGGCGGCGGTGGCGGTGGCCAACATCGATCCTCGCAAGGTGGTCAAGCGCCGCGTCCTCCGCAGGGTAGCGGTCGTCCGCAAGGTGGTCGTCCGCAATTCAGCAGCAGCCACGCGCCGCGCCCGCAGCGTGACGACGGTGGTCGCCGCGAAGAACCAAACGGCAATCGCGAAGGCGGCAACTTGCGCCATTTCCCCAGCACCGCACCGCGTCAAGGTGGATTCCGCCGTCGCTTCGGACCGCGTTGAATTTCGCTTAAACAAAGCCTCTGCCTCGTTGTTGGAAAGCCAATAGAGGGGCAGATTTTTTGTCGGCCTCTGGCATCCTTGGAGTATGGAAAAACACCTTTTCCTTGAGCTATTCGGCTACGCCGCGTCGCTCGTCATCGCAGTTTCGTTGATGATGAGTTCGCTGCTACGGCTGCGCTGCATCAATCTCATGGGCGCCACGTCTTTCGCGATTTACGGCTTACTCATCCACGCCTATCCGGTCGCGGTGTTGAACAGCCTTATCGTCTGCGTGAATATTTATCATCTGCGCCGGATGCTGCGGGCGAAGAAATATTATCAACTGCTGCCGCTGCGGCCGGATTCCGATTTTCTGGCTTACTTTCTGGAATTTTATCGCGCCGATATCAAACGCATCTTGCCGGATTTCAAATATCAAATGGTGGCGAATCAGGTAACACTGTTTATTTTGCACGATTGTGAGCCGGTCGGGGTTTTCATCGCGGAACAAAAAGCTGGCGGAGTGCTTCGGGTGACGTTGGATTTTGTCATCCCGAATTATCGCGACCTGCACATCGGCCGATTTTTGTTCGTGGAACAGTCGGAATATTTTCGTGAACTCGGCATCAAAGAGATTGCCATCACGCCGCGCACGAAAGAGTTCGGCATGTATCTGGTCGAAGTGGGCTTTGAACCGACGGACATCCGCACCGGCGCACTGCGCATATGGGTCGCGGGCTGAACACGGCTACGGAACGCTCGCGCTAAAGCCCACTCCGCGTTAAACTGAAGTTGTTAGAAATGAAAATCTCCAATATCGCCGCCTATAAATTTGCTCATTTGCCAGACCTGCGTGTCTTGCGCGAACGCTTGCTCACCAAGTGCAAAGCGTGGGGCTTGAAAGGCACGATTCTTTTGAGCACTGAAGGCATCAATCTCTTTGTCGCAGGCGAACGTGAGCCGGTGGGTCTATTGCTTGCAGAATTGCGCAGCGTGTCTGGACTCGAAGATTTGACGGCCAAATACAGTGAGACCGTGCATCAGCCGTTCAACCGGATGTTGGTGCGTTTGAAAAAAGAGATCATTGCGTTCGGTGTCGAAGGCATTGATCCGGCGACGCGCACGTCGCCAAAATTAGCGGCGAAAGATTTAAAGCAGTGGCTGGACGAAGGTCGGCCTGTGACGTTGCTCGATACGCGCAATGATTACGAAGTGAAACTGGGCACCTTCAAAAACGCGTTGTCCATCGGCGTGGATCACTTCCGCGATTTTCCGGCGGCGGTGGCGAAGTTGTCGCCGGAACTGAAAGCGCAGCCCATCGTCATGTTTTGCACCGGCGGCATCCGCTGCGAGAAGGCCGGGCCTTACATGGAAAGCGTGGGCTTCCAAAATATTTTCCAACTCGACGGCGGCATTTTGAAATATTTCGAGGAATGCGGCGGCGCGCATTACGACGGCGAATGTTTTGTGTTCGATCAACGCGTCGGCCTCGATCCCAGTTTGCAGGAGACGGATGCCACGCAATGTTTCCGTTGCCAGACTCCGCTCACGGAAGCGGATCAAAAAGATGCGCGCTACGTCTCCGGCCAGTCGTGCCCGTATTGTTTTAAAACGCCCGCCGAAGAAATGGCCGACCATATCGCACACCGTCACGCGGCGATTGCCAAAGTAATTTCGCCCATGCCTGGCAGTGTGCCTTACGATAATTTCAAGCAGGTGAATGTGCCGGAAGATTGCGACGGCAAGACCTTGCTGCAAACACTGTGCCGCGTGGTGGTGCATTTGCCGGTGGAACATTGGGAATCGGAATGCGCGTTGGGTTTGCTGTTGGATCAGGATTACCAAGTGGTGAAAGCGGATAAGATCGTCCGCGCCGGCGAACGCTACTTGCACAAATTTCCCAATGTCACCGAGCCGGAGGTGAATGGACGGGTGGAAATTTTACACGAAGACGAAGCGTTGATCGTGCTGAATAAGCCGGCGCCATTGCCGATGCACGCGGGCGGACGGTTCTATCGCAACACGCTCCAATATATTCTCGACCAAGTTTATTATCCGCAGAAACCGCACCCCGCGCACCGTTTGGATGCGAACACGACGGGCGTGGTGCTCATCGCGCGCACGCGGCATTTCGCGGGCAAATTGCAGCCGCAATTCGCCAAGGGGCAAATCGAAAAACTGTATCTCGTGCGCGTGCAAGGCCAGCCGCTGGCGGATGTGTTTCGTTGCGATGCGCCGATCAGCGCGGAGTCGGAAGAGTTGGGTTCGCGCTCGGTGGATTTTGCGGCGGGCTTGGAAGCCCGCACGGAATTTCGCGTGCGCCAACGCAATACGGACGGCACCACACTGCTTGAAGCGCGTCCGCTCACCGGCCGCACTAATCAGATCCGCATCCACTGCGCGTATCTTGGTTTTCCCGTTTGTGGTGACCCGGTTTATTTCGCCGACGGAAAAAAGGGCGACGTGCAAACGCTCGGCGTGAATGACGCACCGCTGTGTCTGCACGCATGGAAAATTTCCTTTCATCACCCTCACAGTTGGCAGCGGCTGGAGTTTATGGCCACGATTCCGCGCTGGGCAGAGTCATATTGAAATGCAGAAAAGGTATTTACAATCGTCGCGCGGCCAATCACGATGACGTTGCTTGCGGGGAAACTGACATCCCGCAATAAAGTCAAACGCAGTAAAAATAAAAACTATGGCTACCAAATCAAAAGCGAAGAAACCTGTCGCTAAAAAACCCGCTCCCGCTCCTAAGAAAAAAGTCGCAGCGAAAAAGAAGAAATAGTAGTTCGTTTACTGCTGTCTCTTCTGACCTCGGGTCAGGAGAGACAGATTTTTTTTGCCCAGATAAAATCGGCAAAAACTTGCGTTGCTGGGCGTAAATAAATTCTCGTATGGAAAAAAATCGCCTCGAAGCCTTTAGTGACGGTGTGCTGGCCATCATCATCACGATCATGGTGCTGGAATTAAAAGTGCCGCACACGGCCGAACTTGAGGCCCTAAAAGAGATGTGGCCGGTCTTCTTAAGTTACGTTTTAAGTTTCATCTACGTGGGAATCTATTGGAACAATCACCATCATTTATTTCAGGCCACCAAGCGCGTGAGTGGCGGCATCTTGTGGGCAAATTTGCATCTCTTGTTCTGGCTTTCCCTGTTTCCATTCACCACTGGTTGGATGGGGGAAAATCATCTGGCACCGACGCCAACCGCGATTTACGGCTTCGTTTTATTAATGGCAGCGGTGGCGTATTATATTTTACAGCGCACCATCATGGCGCAGCAGGGGAATGATTCCTTGTTGGCGGTTGCGGTAGGAAGCGATTGCAAAGGCAAGCTCTCGCCCGTTTTATATCTCGCGGCGATTCCGCTCGCGTTTGTGAGTCCGTGGCTGGCGAGCGGCCTTTATGTTTTTGTCGCGCTGCTGTGGCTGGTGCCAGACCGACGCATCGAGCGGGTGTTGAACGGTCAAAAAAATGACTGAGTTAGTGGGCGGTGCTCCCCGTCGTTTTTGTCAGCCAGAGTTTGTCTCTGTCATTTACTTAAGCCGTGCCGCCGCGCACGATGTATTCGCCAGCGGAGAAACAAACATGCCGCTGGCGAGTCAACCCGCAGTTTAAAATCAACCTTATGGGCGATAAATCCCCGAAAGCAACCCAGAAAAAATCTGGTCAGAAAGAAACCAAAAATAGTTCGGCCAACGCGAAGAAAAGCGCGGCGCAAGCGGCCAAGTCCGCCGCTGGTAAAAAGAAGTAACTAGCTGCTCATAGCTGTCTCTCCTGATTTCAAATCAGAGAGACAGTTTTTTATTTTCTCCATCGTTGGCAGGTGCGTCGGCAACTTGTAGGCTTTGACCAATGATCACGGACGCGCTGGCTCAATCGCATCGTTACCTCAATCTTTCACCCCGCTTCGCGGCGGCGTTTGCTTTTCTCCAGCAACTTTCCCCCACGCAACCGGATGGGCGCTGTGAGATTGACGGTGATAATTGTTTCGCGCTCGTGCAGACCTACCAGAGCAAGCCGCTCGCCCAGGCGAAGTTCGAAGCGCACCGGCAATACACGGATATCCAATTCATCCAAACCGGGCGCGAAAGTATTCTCTGGGCACCGCTCGCCACACTGATGCAGGTGACGGAGCCGTATGTCGCCGAGCGTGACATCGCGTTCTTTGCGAATCCGCCGCAATGGACGCCGATCAATCTACAGGCTGGAGATTTTACGATTCTCTTTCCGGAGGACGGTCACGCGCCGGGCGTTGAGTTGGGTTTTTCCTCCACCGTTCGTAAAGTGGTTATTAAAGTCCGCGCCTGAATCATTTAACTCATCAACATTATGATCTTAAAAAATATGTTCCCCGTCGTTGCATCGCTGGTTGTCATACTCGGGCTTACGTCGCGCACGTTGGGTGCGGGTGCCGAACTGCCGCAATATTTTGAAGTCCGCACTTACACGACCAAATCGGCGGAGCAGCAGCAGCGCATCAACGACTATTGGCAACAGGCCGCCGTGCCTGCCTACAACCGCATGGGGATCAAACCGATTGGCGTCTTCACCGAACTGCAAGATTCTGCGACGAATAAAATCTATGTGCTCGTTCCGTGCGATTCGGTGGAAGTTTTTGCCGCCATTCCCGTCAAACTTGCCGCTGATGTTGCCTACCAGAAACTCGCTACCGAATTTTTATCCGCTCCCAAAACCAACGCCGCCTATGAGCGGATCGAGAGTTCGCTCCTCGTGGCGTTCGACGGCATGAAACATGTCTTCGTCCCGCCCTCCGACAAGCGACCCAATGTATTTGAGCTGCGCACCTACGTCAGTTCGAGCGAGGGGAAAGGCTTGAACAAAATCAAAATGTTTGAGAGCGGCGAAATCACGGTGATGAAAGAAGTTGGCCTCGCGCCGATTTTTTACGGCCGAACCATCGTCGGTTCGCCCATGCCGAGCTTGGTTTATCTGACGTGCGGCGAAGATCTGGTGGCGCATAAAAAACATTGGGCCGGATTTTCCGCCGCCCCGGTTTGGAAACAATTGCAGGCTGACCCGCAATACAAAGACAACATGACTACCGCCATCAAGGTCATGCTCAAACGCACCGCTGCGTCGCAGCTCTAAAAAAGGTGTGGGAAAGCCAACTGTGCGGTTGCTTCAAAATGCGCCCAACTGCTACGCTAAATCTTTATGAGTAAACCTGCCTGCCCAATGTGCGAGATGACTGATGTTCTGGAATTCCCCAACAAATGGGAATGCGTGACTTGCGGTCATGAATGGCCACGCGAAGCTGCCCCCGAAGTTGCGGACGGTCCGCGCGTGGTGAAAGATGCCCACGGCAATGTGCTAGTGGATGGCGATTGCGTCATCCTCATCAAAGATTTGAAGCTCGGTGGCACGCAAGTTTTGAAGGGCGGCTCAAAATCTAAGCCCATCAAGCTCGGTGATGGTGATCACGAAATTTCCTGCAAGGTGGACGGCATCTCTGTTGGTCTCAAAGCCTGCTTCGTGAAGAAGGCGTAGGCAGTCCACTCTCTTCTGGAGCTCACTCAATCTTAAACGTCACCGCCGTCTTGAACGGCATCGCGTTTGGGTAAGTGATGACGAGCGCGTCCGCTTCCTGTTTCCACGTCAGCGCACCGTTGTGACCGAGCAGCTTCACGGATTTCACCCGCTGGCTGAAGTGTTTTGAATCCGTGCCAAGCGAAGTGATTTTCAATTTAGTTCCGGGCGCGGGCACGGTCATGCAAACGGCGTAAAGCGCGCCGTCCTTGCCAACGGTGAAGCGAAAGTCCTGCGGGCCATACTGAAAATCGGCTTGGCTCTTGCCCAGCTTCCCGCCGGGAATCTTGCGGAGATGACCCTTGTCCAGTTGGCCTTCGCCGGGAATGTTCCACGCGCGGCTGCCGTAGATGGCTTCGCCGTTCACGCGCATCCATTCGCCCACGCCCGCGAGCATGTGCTTGCTGCCATCATCCAGCGAGCCATCCGGTAGCAGCGAAATGCAGATGCAGGCGTTACCGTCGCGCGCACAGGCTTCGACGATATAACGAATCATCGCCCGCGAGTCGTATGTGAATCCGGGAGCATAAAACCAGTCACCGACCGGAGCTTCCGCAATCCACGCTTGATCGGTCTTGATGTCATTCGGGATGCCAAATTCCTCCGTGTTCACCGTGCCGTTGGTGCGCTTGCGGAATTTCACGATGCTGAAGGTGTCCACGTGGCCGCGCCGTTCCAGTGCGCGGTTATAGAAATCAGCGATGACCGTTTGCATCGCATCGGCCTTAAGTCCCGCGCCCGTGCCGCTGCCGCTAAAGGGTTGCTGATCCGTGCCGTCGGTGTAGATGAAATCTGGATTGTATTGGTCCACCACATCCATCATGCGCTGCGCCCATTGCGTGGCATACCATTTGCCATAAGCCAGGTGATTGGTGAAGACCCCAGCGGGCGGCGGATTCCATGGCGAATTGGCGGCTGTGGTCACCCCTTGATATTCGCGCAGATCAATACCGTAAAGCCGCTGCGGGTCGAGGCCGTCCCACCATTTGCCCTTGCCGTCGGCCAGCGTGAGATTGCCGTCGTAAGGCACGCCCGCTTTGTTGCCTTCCTTGTCGCTGCCGAAAGCGGTCTGCCACCACCACCAAGAATATTCGTGATGGAACGTGACGCCAAAACGCATGCCGTCCGCGCGACACGCCTTAGCCCATTCGCCGATGAGATCACGTTTCGGGCCGACGTTGACGGAATTCCACGGCTGATAATGCGAGTTCCATAAATCAAAATTGTCGTGATGCACGCCTTGGATCATCAGGAAGCGCGCGCCGGCATCGTGATAAATTTTTGTGAGCGCCGCCGGATCAAGCTTCGTGGGATTCCAATCGCGCAGAACTTCCTTGTAGCCAGACTCGGACGGATGGCCAAATTTTTTGAGATGGTTTTCATACGCGCTCGTGCCCGGCACATACATCTTGCGTGCATACCAATCACCGCTCTGGCCGGAAGCCTGCGGTCCGAAGTGAACCCAGATGCCGAACTTCGTCTCGCGTAACCATTCTGGTGTGCCGGGATAATTCTTATCGATGGACGCCCATGTCGGCGCGAACGGGCCGGGCGCGATGGCGAGATTCAGTTTCACCTCCGGTGCCGATTTGACATCGCCTATCGGCACGCTGTCCGGCGGCAATGGCTTGCGGATTTCCGGCATGAGCGGCAGCGACGGTCGCCCCCGGCCAGCGCATCCAGAAACCAGCAGTCCGGCCAGCAAAAGTGTGGTGTAAATTTTCATTATTGAGAGGCGGCAGGGTAAGGAGACGGAGGCTGGATTGTAAAGTTTTGGCGACGGATAGAGCGTAAAAACTAAGTTGCGTTCATGACGTCGTCGCATTTGCAAGTGAACGCTCGTTTCCCAAATAACTGGGTAATTACATTGCTATGCGGTCGGTGTGCACTGAAGCTCCAACATGAGCAATAGCCTCCAACAACACGGATACACGGAAATCTACAAACAACTTCGTCTGCGGATGAAAAATAACGGCTTGGATACGATCAAAGTGCTCGTCACCCGCCGCGCCGGAAAATATCAATACGCCTTCACCGGCTCGGCGGAACAAGTGGTCAAAGCGGAAGCTATCATCGCGGCTTGGGGCTGAGCGGAATCCCCCGCGATTGTGCGGGACGGAGTTCCCGGAGGTTGGCAGAATGACGGTCCGTGAATCTGGAACCTTGGCAATGGACGCTGCTCGCCGCCGGTGCATTCTTCACCGGCCTTGCCAAAACGGGCATCGCCGGGATGGGCGTGCTGGCTGTGGCATTATTTGCCAATGCCTTACCCGCGCGTGATTCGACTGGCGCCTTGTTGCCGCTGCTCATCTGCGCCGATTTTTTTGGCGTGGCTTTCTATCGCAAACACGCCGATTGGTCGCAGCTTTGGAAATTATTCCCGTGGGTCTTGCTCGGTATTTTGCTCGGCTGTTTTGCGCTGGGAAAATTCAGCAACACGGAAGCGCAACGAGCCATCGGCGGCATTTTATTTCTCATGGTGGCGCTGCAATTCTGGCGTCGCTACCAATCGGATGATTTAGCCACCCGCCTGCCGCACACCCTCTGGTTTGTCGCTCTGACCGGAACTGTCGCTGGCTTTGCCACCATGACCGCCAATGCCGCTGGCACGTTGATGACGCTTTACCTGCTGGCCATCGGTTTGCCGAAACTCACGCTCGTCGGCACCGGCGCGTGGTTCTTCCTACTCGTCAACCTCCTCAAAGTTCCGTTCAGCCTGCACTTGGACTTGATCACCACCGACTCGCTGCGGATGGATGCTTGGCTATTTCTCCCCATGGTGCCGGGCGCGCTGTTGGGACCGGTGATCCTGAAACGCATCAATCAATCTGCGTTTGAAACTATGGTGCTGGCCTTCACCATTCTCGCGGCGATACGGTTACTCTTGTTTTGATTAACTTTTTGGCGGCCAGATTACTCCGTCGAGTTCTTTGGGCAACTGTGTCGGATCCGTGGGATAAATGAGTTTGAGATCCAGGCCCGTGGATTTTGAGCCTTGCAGAAATTCCACTTCCTCCGGCCCGCCGATGATCAGCAAAGCACTTCGGCATCCGTGTCGTTGAACACTTGCCGTAACTGGTCCGGCCCGACCAACACGCCGCCGTATTTGGGAGCCGTCAACGTCTCCTCGCCCACGCGCATCCGGCCTGTGCCTTCCAACACAAAATAAAATTCTTCGGCACGGATGTGTTTGTGCAAAGTGTTCGCACTCTTCGGCGGTAACCGCCAGAGCCGCGCGCCGAGATTCTCGCTGCCGGTGCGCTCCAGAAAATCCGCGTTCGGAATCTTCATCAGATTTGACGGCCGCCAGTGCAGGTCATCGGGCTGGATGAGCGTGTAGCCTTGAAACGTTTTCATGGGGCTAACGTTAGCCACGAACTTTGTGGCTTGTCACGAAATGGATTGCGGGTGGCGAACCGCCTACTGCGCCGTGCGAATTTCAAACTGGTAGGCGTAAGGCTTGGCTTGGGCGCGAGCTAGCTTTGTAAGCTGGTCATCCAAGCGCTCGAGCTCTTTCGCAAGCGTTGCTGATTGGGGATTCGTTTCGTTATGCTGCGCGCGAATCCGGCCGCCCATCCACATTTTATCTCGCGCATCCACCAGTTCTTTCACGGCGTCAGACTGCGCATCCCACGGCCCGCCCGGCTCCCAACCGTTCGCGGTGGCGGAGGCGATGTTCAAGCCCTCGGCGAGTTGCTTTGCGTCCCACGTGCCGAGCAAACGTCCTTCGGCGCGAATGTTATATCGTCCGGCGGCGAGCCCTTTCACGGTCAGTTGATAACGGTTCAACGTCTCTGGCACGGGAACGAAGCGATATTGCAGCCCGCTGAGAACTCCGAGATTCATCGGCAAGCCAGCATCGGTGCGAACGAACGCCACGCCATCGGACAGTTTCGTGAGGTTCGTGATTTTGCAACCGTTGGCACTGACGACTTGCGCCGTCGCCGCGTCCACCGTTGCGCCGGAAACATCCGCTTCCGCGCCGAGTCCTTTCAAGATTGTCCACGCCATCGTCAACTGGCCGAGATCATTCAGGTGGATGCCGTCCTCCAAGTGTAGCCGTGTGATATTTTTGGGATCTTTCTCTTGGGCATTCGCCGCCACGACCTTGCGCTGCACTTCGCGCATCCCGCGCGCGATATCAATTGTTCCTGCGCCGAGCGCTTTCGCCAGAGCCATGCCTTCATCCGCCATCTTCTGCAAATAACCATTTTCGCCTGCGTCAGGATCTTGGTGCAACACCGCTGGCGAACAGATGAACACGCGCACGTGACGTTTCTGGCACTCGGTCACAATCGTGCGGATGCCATCGAGATATTTCTGTTTGTGTTCCTGATCCGCCTTTGTGCCCCAACCGATGTCGTTCACGCCGAATGCGACCGTCACCACTGTCGCGCCGTGTGCAAAGACATCGCGCTCCAACCGCGAGACCGCGCCGGATGCCGTGTCGCCACCTTGACCGGCGTTCCAAAATTTCACGCGCGCTTCGGGATGCCGCATCAGCGTGTAAAGCTCCACGATCTTCGTGTAACCGCGCGCCGCCGTGATGCTATCGCCAAGAAATACCATCGTGTCGCCATCCTTGAGGGCGAAACCATTCGTGTTGCTGCCCGCCCGACAGGGCGCGGCGAACATCAAACAAGCTCCGCCAATCAAAGCCAGCAGCGACCTGCCCAAGTTGGGCTGCCAATACGATTGAACTGATGCGATGCGGCGGCTGTATTTTAAGATGGTGTTCATTTATTCGTCGTCGTCGATTTCGCCGGTGAGATTGGCTTGAGGTCGTTCACCGTTGCCTCCGGCCAGCCGTCGGCATTCCACGTGAGCGGCATGATGGCGAGCGTCGCTTTGCCATGCATCCGCACGTCGCCCTCGAAATCCGACGTGAACCAATCCCGACCTTCCGCGCGCAAAGTCCCCGAATGTCCGGGACCGAACAATGGGCCATTGGTCGTCGCGAGGAATACGCTGCCACCCGCTTTAAGCAGGTCCGAACCGACTTTGTCCAAGTAAGGTCCCGTGACCGTTTTGCTCCGGCCGATGCGGATGTTGTAGGAGCTGTTGGTGCTCTGGCAGCACGAACCCCAATTCACGAACAGATAATAATAGTCGTCGTGCCGGCACAGGTAGGAAGCCTCGATCGAGTCATTGTAAGCGAGGGAATAAATCTTGGAATCCGGCGTGAGGCGCTTCCCAGTTTTCGGATCCAATTGAATCAGTTTGATGCCGCTCCAATAGGAACCAAACGTCAGCCACAAACTGCCATCGCGGTCGTGAAATACCGACGGGTCAATCGCATTGTAAGCGGCGCCCGTTTGGCCTTCGTGCGTTTGCACCACGACGCCTTGATCCGTCCATTGATACGCCGGATCGTTCGGGTCCAAGGTGGGATTCGTGGCCAAGCCGATGGCCGAAGTCATTTTTCCCATCGACGAAACCGAATAATACAGCAGATAGCGCGCGCCCACTTTCAGCACATCGGGAGCCCAGTAAGACATATTGCGGTTTTCCGGAACGGCTCCGGCAATCCACTCCGGCGCGGTTTTGAAAACGGCTGGACCGTGTTCCCATTTCACCAGATCTTTGGAATGAAACGTCGGCAACCCCCGGCCCGTGTAGAACATCCAGTATTCATCGCCGCATTTCACGATGCTCGAAGGATCGCGCGTCACGATGCCCCGGCTCGCCGATTGTTCCAGCGGCAGGGCAGGGAATGAATTTCTAAATTCCGGTCTGGCGTAATTGGTCTGGGCGATAACCGTGGCCGAAAACGCCAGCGTTCCAAGAATCATCGCCGCCAGCAGTCGGCGCGGACTGCGTAGGTAATTTTGTTTGGGCTTCATGCCCGTCAGTGTGCGGTGAAAACGGATGAGATTCAAGACGGCGACCAGCCCCAGCAACAGTCATCCAGCTTGAGCGCCAGTGCCGATCATCGGGCGCGAAGAGGCAATGACCTCAAAACGTTTTCATCCTGATTTATTTCCGTCCTGCTTGGGTGGCGATGGATGGAGCCAAGGCTTAAACCCGCGCGCCAGTCGGGGCATCACGATCCAGGTCAGGGAACTCACCATCAGCGCACTGGCGATGAACAGGTAGAGCGGCAGCGACAGACTCCGTAAGGGCGGCGCCAGAAAATATCCGATCAACAGACTGATGGGATAGACGCCCAGCAACGTCACCGTCGCCATCTTCCAGCGCGGCGGCGGACCGCTCGGAGCGCGGAACCACGCTTCCAATCCGCACAGCGACCGCTGCGACCAATCCCCTTTGTAAACGGCGGTTGAAAAGTGCGGCGGGTGGCGCTCGAAAAGTGCCTCACCTTCCGAGCAAAGGGAACTGGATTTTCAGGTCTCCGTCAAGCTGTTGATTCCGCTTCGAGGTAG
>CAIWFB010000192.1 GCA_903911825.1 uncultured Verrucomicrobia subdivision 3 bacterium | reverse complement strand
TGGTCGCGACCGACTCAATGAAAAACATCGTCAACGTCTTCGCAAAGAAAAAGCTCGGCGCGCAAACTGAGGAGTTCGGCGTGGCGCTCGGAGAGCATTTTTTGAAGACATATCCGCAAGTGCAGCGCGTGGAGATTGGTTTAAGTGAACGTTGCTGGACACGCCTTACTGTCGGCGGCAAACCTCATGCCCATTCCTTCACCGAAAAAAGTCCGGCAAAGCCATTCGCCAAAATAGTCTGCACCAAAAAGGAGACGCAGGTTGAATCTGGCATCGAAGATTTGCTCATCTTGAAATCTACCGGCTCCGGTTTTGAGAATTTTCTGCGCGACGAGTTCACCACGCTACCGGAAACCAGCGACCGCATCTTCGCCACCCAACTCAAGGCCACGTGGACATACACGCAAAAGCCCAAAAGCTATTCCGCGACTAATGAAAAAATTCTCACAGTCATGCTTGCTGTCTTCGCAAAAAATTTCAGCCCCTCCGTGCAGGTGACCTTGTTCCAGATGGGCGAAGCAGCACTGAAGATCGCGCCGGAAATTTCCAAAGTTCACCTCGCCATGCCGAATAAACATTGTCTTCCTATCAATCTCGCGCCGTTCGGCCTAGAAAATAAGAACGAAATTTTTGTGCCGACCGACGAACCACACGGCCAGATCGAAGGCACGGTCGCCCGCTGAAGCGAGCCATCAACCTAGCCTTCCAGAATCGCGGTAGCGGCGGCGTAAAGTTGCGTATGGCTCAAGCTGATGTGTAATTGTTTCGCCCCGCGCAAAGCAAACAATTCTCTGCCCTTACCGTGCAGCACCACGAATGGCTCGCCCGTATCTTTGCGCCGGATTTCAATATCCTGCCAACCAAGTTGAGCCCCAATACCCGTGCCAAATGCTTTGGAAACTGCCTCCTTCGCGGCAAAGCGCACCGCGAGAAACGGCGCGGGATTTTTATGACTATTACAGTAAGCAATTTCATCAGCGACCAAAACTCGATTCACAAAGCGCTCACCGAATTGTTCCAGCGATGCCGCGATGCGCGTCACTTCGATGATATCAATGCCGGTGCCAAGAATCATGCCGGTGAACGGTAGCCCTGCATCACCGCGAGCATTTCTTTGACCGCCGTTTCAAACCCAACAAAGACAGCGCGACTCACGATACTGTGGCCAATATTCAGTTCCACCAGATGCGGCACGCGAAAAATGGTTTTGGTATTTTCGTAATTCAAACCGTGTCCGGCGTTCACTTGCAAGCCGAGCGAATGCGCCTGCTTTGCTCCGTCGATCAGTCGCTGCAACTCAAACTCACATTTCTCCGTGTCATAAAAATGCTCGGCGAATTGCCCTGTGTGTAATTCGATGAACTGCGCTCCGACGCGTGCGCTGGCTTCAATCTGCTGTGGGTCAGGTGCGATAAACAAACTGACTTCAATACCGGCAGCTTGCATTTGCTGGCGCGTTTTGGTCAGAGATTTTTCAGCGGCAATAACGTCGAGGCCACCCTCCGTCGTCACTTCCTGACGACGCTCTGGCACAAGACAGACGATGTGCGGTTTCAACCTCAGCGCGATGGCGACAATCTCGGGCGAATTTGCCATTTCCAGATTGAATCGCGTCTGGATAGATTCACGCAGCCGCCAAATATCGCGATCTTGAATATGCCGTCGATCTTCGCGCAAATGCGCCGTGATACCGTGAGCACCTGCCGCTTCGGAAATCTTTGCCGCCATCACTGGACATGGCTCACCATGCCCCAAGCCGCGATAACGCGCTTCACGCACCGTGGCGACATGATCAATGTTGACTCCCAGTTTGAGCATGGCAGAAGAAAGATTCACCGCGGCCCCGGTGCGCCAGGAGCTGCGACGCGACGTGGTTTCTTTTTCGGCGGCGGCAATTTCAGATCGCAACCCGGAAAATTAGTCGCTTCCAGCCAACTACCCAAAGCGAGTAATTCTGCCGATGTAAAAACACCTGGAGCTTTGCGCGTAAACGTCATCTGATCCGGTGCCGTCTGAAAAATTTCGGTTACGGTATTGCCCAATGCGCCACCGATTCGCTGCACCCATTTCATAGACGCCGAGTCGCCAGGTAGTTGTTTGTGCGACGTCATCATCAAGCCAAATTGGCTGACATTCAAAGCGGTTGGCAAACGTTCCGCCGTGATTTCCCAGTGGTAAAACACGAGATTTTTTTGGGCGAGTCGCGTGAATAATTCCGTCGGCAACGGTTTGCTTTTGGGCGTGTTGGGGAAACCTGCGGCAAAAATAAATTGGCCCGCCGAGCCATCCACCGCTTCAATCGTCGGCGCAATGAACGGCATGCCACGCACGGAAATTTCTCGATTCGTCAACACCAGCGAGAACGGCATGAGAAATTCACGTTTGGTATTGGCGGCCACCAGTTCAGCCTCCAAACGAGTGTGTAATTGTTTGAGCGCGGCCAACGAATCCGCGACGGGAAACGCGGCGAAAGTCTGAAACGGAATCTGCGGCAGCGCCCAGACAAAATACTGATTGGGCGTCGGCGTAAGCTGGTAAGGTAACGCCCACGGCTGGGTTTTAAGCCACGTCGAAAACCCCCGCACCGCTGTGAAACTGACAAACGGTTGGCGCAAGGTGTTCGTCGGCACCCGCCACGGTTCTAATTTCAGGGTAAGATTTTCGGGGAAGAAAAATTTCCCATCAATGTGCAGATCGCTCGCTGCGGGAGCGACGGTGAATTGCGTTTCCGGCAAACCCAAGCCAGCGAGTGCGGGGAAATATTTAACTAAGCGCGGCCAATTTAAATCCAGTGTCAGCCACATCGAATCGGCTTTGTGACTCAACACGGGGGCATTGGGCGCACTGTTAAACAACAGCCAGCCATCTATCATTTTGAATGAACTTGCCGGAAAGAACGGCGCGAGATTCGCTTGCCACAGTTTGGTGCGCGCGGCGTCCACCTTGATCAGCAGCGCCATCACAGGCTGACCGTTGGCCGCGAGGCGGGCTTCCAAAAACCATTCACAATTTTGCAAGTCGTCGAAGAGCGGACGCAATTTGGCCGCCCCGCTGGCTACTGCAACTTGGTTTTGCAACGGCAACCAAGCGCCGAGAAATTGCGCCAGCTTATCCGCCGTCTGTCGGCGCAAAACCATCGCCTCGGCGGAACAGAACTCATTGGTGAACGGCGTAAAGTTTTTACCGGCACCAATCGTTTGCCCGCCCGCAAAATGGAGTTGGGCCAGCAGATTCGGATCCGGCAACGCCGCGCGAACATTGACCGCTGCCAGCAAGGCTAAAAATGTAAGAAACAGCTTTTTCATCGGGGCTTTGGTTTGCCAAATGTGTCGCCAATTGGCAAATGCAATCGCGTAAATTATGTTTGCCCGCCAAGGCAAATACCGCTTTCATCCGGCGTGCCGAAGTTCAAAAAAATCATGATTTACTGGTTACCGATGCTGGTGTGGATGGCCATTATTTTCACCGCTTCTGGCGACACGCAATCTTCTCGCCACTCTTCCACGCTGTTTGAACCTCTCTTGCGATGGCTTTGTCCGTGGTTGGCACCACCGCGTGTGGAGGAAATCCACTATCTTTTCCGCAAAATCTGTCACCTCACGGAATACGCTATTCTCGCCGTGCTCTGCTGGCGCGCTATTCGCCAACCCCAACGCCATGATCCGCGGCCGTGGCGTTGGCCGGAAGCTGGCTTGGCGTTGGCCATCGTTTGGCTTTACGCCGCCAGCGACGAATTACATCAAGTCTTTGTCCCTTCTCGCACCGGTCAGTTCTCTGATGTCATCGTGGACGTGAGCGGCGGTGCCATTGGTTTAGCGCTCCTGTGGGTTGCGGGGAAAAAATTCAAGCAATGGTAAAATGAATCGTCCGCTCGTCAGCGTTGTTCTGGCTTACGCCGCTGGTCTTTTACTGGCGGAACATTTCCAACCCGCGCCTTCTGCATTACTCGCGGTTTCCGGCTTGGTTCTCTTCGTCGCGGTCGTCATTAATAAATACCGAACTCATCTCATCTGGCCACTGCTAGCCTTAATCGGTTGGAGCAATTTCTCCGTGCGCACCGCCGTCATCGCGCCACATGATTTGCGCACCCAAATCGGCGCTGAACCAGCCCTCGTCACGTTGCGCGGCGAATTACTCGAAACTCCGCGCCAACTCGTTTACGAGCGCGACGGCGAAAAAGTCTGGCGCAGCTTGGCCACGGTGCGAGTTAGCGAAATTCGGCAGCTTAAAGAAATCACTGTATCTCCCGCGCACGGCGATATCCTCACCACGACCCCTGGTGTGCTGGGCACGAATATTTTCGCCGGTCAAGCCGTGGAAATTTCCGGCGTTCTAAGCTCGCCGCCTAAACCTGTAGCCGAGGGTTTATTTGACTACCAAAGTTATCTCGCGGGGCGCGGAATTTTTTATCAGTTGGACATCGAGACCACGAACGACTGGAAAAACATTTCCGCTCCGACCCAACGCACGCCATGGGGTGACCGTTTTCTCAACTGGGCACAAGCCACGCTGGCTTATGGTTTACCCGCGCAAGATGAAGCTTTGGAATTGCTCTGGGCCATGACGCTCGGCTGGCGACCCGCGCTCACAACTGAAGTCAGCGCACCGTTCATGCAAAGTGGCACAATGCATATATTCTGGTCCCGCACATCATGCAAAATGCTCTAATTCACCTTTAAAAACAAAGCATTTAGGATTTTGGAGGTGACGACAACCCCCTGATATTCACCAGTCTTGACCCGCAAAAATACAAGAAAGATTCTAAAACATGACATTCACTGACCCTTCGTTTACGTTTAAATTATGACTGTCACTATGAGGTTTTTAAAAATCCTTCTATTTGCTTTGGGTTGCTTGAATATTCAAGCATACGCCCAACCATCTATTGCGGTTACCACGGTGAGCAATTGCCAAACACAAATAGTGACGCTGAATTCTTTCTCAGCAAACAAAGTATCGTATGCACTTTCCCCAAACCAAATTGTGACAATCACCACGATGTATGGCACATATAACAATGGCCAAACGACCGTTGGTTTAACTTCGAGTGGTGGGACGAATTTGGAATTCAAATTGATTAATGCCGCTTATCCTTTGCCAGCCACTTTTACAGGATTAACCAATATTTCTGTTCAAAGCCCAGCGACCTATTCTTCGTATTTAACATTTACCGTATTAACCCCAATTACAAATTCGGCACCTGTAACCCCGGCGAACAGCGTCGTAATTCCAAGTGATGCAGCAGGCAATGTTCAAATCCTCCTAGAGTCCAGTAGTGACATGGTTAATTGGATTCCAAGTCAAGCAGGCACATACGGCAACACCTATTCCAACAGGTTTTTTAGAGTGCGGGCGTTAGCACAATAGTTGATGTGAGCCGTGGAAATTCTCATAGGGTCTGATCCAAACTTCCGAAGGATTTCTTCAAACCTGAACGTGCGGCGACAAAAATAAAAATTGAAGAAATCGTCAATCCAGTCGGCTTGAATGATTATCAACGAGGTAAGCGGCAAATTATTTTCGTCTCTTTGCGCTCTGCTCCTGCCGTAAATCCTCAGCATCTTTAATCAAACGCCACAGGGGGATGCCCAACCCTCTGGCAATGCTATCAGCCACATTCAGAGACGGGTTTCTTTGGTGACGTTCAATGAGTGATA
>CAIWFB010000191.1 GCA_903911825.1 uncultured Verrucomicrobia subdivision 3 bacterium | reverse complement strand
GGCCTCTTGGCAGCTATCGCGATTCCGAACTTCGTGCGCGCTCGTGCCACGTCCCAAGCCAATGCGTGCATCAACAACCTCCGCCAGATTGATGCCGCTGCGAATCAGTTCGCCTTGGAAAACAAGAAAAAAGCCGGTGACGCCATCACCTTGACCACCGACCTCACCCCCTACATCAAGTTGAATGCTTCCAGCAGCATTCCGGCTTGCCCAGCAGGCGGTGATTATACGTGTGGTTCCGTGGGTGCGACGCCGGCTTGTTCACTCGCCAGCACGGTTACCCCTGCTCACGCTCTGCCTTGATTTTAATCACTTCACCGCAGGAGCAGTCGAATCAATCGGTTTCACCGCCGGTGCCGTGTCGGCACCGGCGAGTTCGTCCGGCAAAATAGTAATCGCAATCCGCCGATTTTTCGCCCGCCCTTCCGCCGTGGCGTTATCGGCGATTGGCCGGAATTCGCCATAGCCCACCGCCCCGACGCGGTGCGGATCCACGCCCGCCTGTTCCGTGAGAAAATGCACCGCCGCCAACGCCCGAGCGGCCGAAAGCTCCCAATTACTCGTAAACCGGCTTCGCGCTTCGGGGCGAATGGGAATATTATCCGTGTGGCCGATGACGTGGATTTTCAACTCGGGATGCTGTGCGAGAATGGCGGCGATCTTGCGCATGACCGATTCGCCAGCGGGCTGCATCACGGCATCGCCGGAATTGAATAGAATGCGATCGAGAATATTGACCGTTAGCTTCCCTTGCAGTTTGGAAATGGTGACGTCTTTGGATTCTAGATCCGCGCGCATTTCGTCTTCCAGACTGTGCGCCATCTGGGCCGCCGTGGCTTTCTCTTGCTCCAAATCCGCGACGCGGGCTTGCAACGTGGCCAATTGTTCTTGAGCTTTTTGATTATCCGCCAACGCAGCGGCCAGACTGGTATTCGCAGCGATAAGCTTGGCGCGCAACCCTTCCGCCTCGCGTTGTTTGCCGAGCGCCTGCGCCCAAAGCATGATCAAAACAAAAACCAGCACCGCGAGAATTCCGGCGGTGATCCAGCCCCAATCATAATCGCCGGGCGCGCGATTCGCTTTGGTCACATGGTCGGTAAATGGTTTTTTGCCGTCGCTCATAATTCGTCGCGTGAAATTTAAGCAGACGAACTGCCGACTGTCCAAACGAAGAATCAGCTTTTGCCACGAAAAAAGCGGGTGGCTCACTTCGCTGGACATTTGCCCCAGTAATTCGCCAGCACCGAACCCGTGACATTCATCCACGGGCTGAAGATCGCCGCCGCCAAACCCATCGTGCCCAGCATGCCCATCGCATTCGCCACGCCGGACGCCATGCTGCCGTTCTGCAAGCCCACCTCAAACGCCACGGAGCGCGCCGAGTTTTTGTCCAACCCACTCGCCCGACTCAGCCAGTAGCCGAAGATATAGCCCGCGACATTGTGAATGGCTGCCGCGAAAAACAGCAGCAGCCCGATTTTTAAAAGGTTGTCGCGCCCCGCCGCCGTGGTGACCAAAGTAAAATAAACGATGCCGAACATGGAAAATCGCGGCATCCAGCTTTCGAGTTGAGCGACGCGCTTGGACGATTCGTTGAACAACACGCCCGCGACCACCGCTGCAAGCATGAATCCAAAAATGCTAATCGTGATGGCGGTGTTCTCGGGGACGTTGGCCTTGATAAACCCCCAACCTCCCGCCGCCAGAAATAACAACCAAGCTGCGCCAAAGGCCGCTAATCCAAAAATAAATTTGCGCCCCGACACTGAAGCGTGTTTGAGATAATCATGAAGCAACGCCGCCGCAATCGGCACGAGCACGATCTTGATGATCTCCATCATCATGTTGAAAAATTTTACTTCGATGAGTTGGCCCGCTAGCAGTTTCATCCACAACGGCGTCATGATGGGCGCGATCATCGTCGTCACCGCTGTCACCGTGACTGAAAGTGCCAGATTGGATTTTGCGATATAAGCCATGACGTTCGAAGCCAAGCCACTGGAGCAGGAGCCGATCAGAATAATTCCTGCTGCAATCTCCGGATCGAAGTGAAACGTCTTGATCAACGCGAGTCCAACCAGCGGCATCACCGAGAAATGACAGATTATCCCTACCAGCACACCGCGCGGTGATTTGGCGACACCGGAAAAATCTTTCAGACTCATCTGCGTGCCCATGCCGAACATCACAAGTTGCACGATGATAAGCAGCAACCATTTGTTCCGCATGTCAAAGCCGCCAACATGAAGAATGTTCGCCGGATACATCATCGCCGCCGTCACCGCCGCGATGATCCACGCGGTGAACTGATAGCCGCACAGGGCTTTGGAGAAACGCAGTGCGATAGCCAAGCAAACAAATGTTGCCACCGCCCCCAACTTCCAGCCGTCCGGTTGGTTCAAGACGATGTCGGCAACGGTGAAAATTGCGGTCATAATTGCGCCACCAAAGAATCCGCGAAGCCAGTTGAAGTGCGACACACGCACCGGCCTTAAATTAATATTATGCTTATCGTTTGAATCCATTATCTATTCACAAAACCGTCGCCAGATAATCCACCGCCGTATTCGGGCTGGCGAGAATCGGCACGCGTTTATCTTCCGGCGCAAGCGTGTCCACCACGCGCGCCATCGAAGCTTGCGCGAGCACGATGATGTCCACCTGCTGAGATAATTCCTTCAACTCCGCCGCCACTTTCGCGTCATGCGTCGCGCCATCGCCCGCCATCAGCGCTTCAAACGCGCCTTCGACCAGCTTTGCAGTGAGCTCAATTTGTTTTCCGGCTAACTCTGCGCGGCGTTGAATCAATTCCGCTGTGGGCTCCAGCGTCGTGGAAAGCGTGGCAATGACGCCAATTTTTTGTCCCGCTGCTACCGCTTTGTCCGCCATCGGTAAATCCACGCGCAGCACGGGCGTGGGAATGCCTTTCGCGCCCGCTTCCACCGCTGGCCCAATGGACGAGCAAGTGACCATGATGTAATCCGCACCCGCATAAGCCGCCGAGGTCAGATAACCCGCGACGCGCATCTCAATGGTCGCGGTGATTCGACCCGCTTCGCGGATGCTACGGACGAGCGAGTCATCCACGATGTTGAAGACCTCCACGTTCGGCAATTTCTCTTTGCACAACGCCGCGAACACCGGCACGAGCGTGGCCGAGGTGTGAACCAATCCGAGTCGTTTCTTCTTCATAAATTTCCTTTGAGAACAGTATGAAAATAATCTTCCGCGCCGACCTGTCCGCCTTTGAAAACAATTTCGCACTTGTCGGCGGGAGAACCCAGCGCAAGTGCCCGGCACAGCGGTGCCCCCGGCGTCAGCGGCGCAATCATCTCCAACGCCTCAATGCCCATCGCGAGTGCCGCGTAGCTGGAGGTGTCACCACCCGCGATGCACACGCGGCAAAAGTTGCTTTGCGCCAGTGCGCCGCGCAGCACTTTCCCCAAAGCCGTGCCAAGAATTTTTGCGGTGTCGCCTTTCAACTTCGCCGCGATACGTTTGTCTGAACCCGCGCGCGTGGTATGAACGATGACACTGCGTCCGGCGTTCAGCCAAGCGGCGGCAACGTCCATCGCGCGCTTGATTTCCTTCGCTGATACTTTCTCGCCCGCCAACGCAACGGCATCCAAAGCAACTTCCGCAAAACCATGTTTCAAAGCCCAAGCAATCTGCGCGCTCGTCACTGGGGAACAACTCCCAGAACCGATAAGTATATTTGTAGCAGCGGACGTAAGTCCGCTCACTTTAAGTTTTGTCGCTATAATTTGAGCCGACTCACGTCGGCTGCTACGAGAATTGAATTGCGCCGCCAGCGCCGCTTCGATTCCGGACGAGCCCACCGAAAATAAGGGACGCTGTTTATCCGCCGCCACTTCCAACAGTTCGCCAAGACGGGCGAGATGTTCAGCGGTCAAAGCGTCAAATAATACTACCTCGGGCTTTTCCGCCAGCAGTTGCCCCAACGCAACGCGGGCTTCCTTCGCAGGCAAGGCAACTTTGAGAATATCAAATAGTGCGATTTTCTTCTTCGTTTGCTTCGCGAGGTGTAGTCGCAGATCCGCTTCAGTCATCGGCGTGACGGGATGTTTGCTGATGGACGGATGCCGGTCGAGCCGATGGATCGCGCCCGCGCTGCCGATGCCGTAGCGCGCGAAGTGCTGACCGAAGATCGTGTAGCGTCCCAGAGCCGACGCGGCGACGAGCAACGGAATGAATGGCGCGGGAAAAATCTTCGCCGCCAAATCCATCACGCATCCAATGCTGCCAACGGTTGGTGAAGAATCAAACGTGGAGCAAACCTTGTAGTGAACGTGACGCGGCTTCAGTTTCTTCAGTGCGAGCAAGGCGGGCTTGAGTTCGCGTTCCATGGCGTCCGGCGTGAGTGAACGCGTTTTGCCTGCGACGCCGATGGCTTGCAGACCGGAAAACTTTTTCAACTGCGCAGGTGTGGGCGGCGCGATGAACAGTGCGGTGCGGATTCCAGCAAGCGTGAGTTGCTCCAGCGCATCCGTTGAGCCGGTGAAATCGTCGCCGTAAAATGTGAGGAGGAGTTTGCTCATCCGCCTTTTTTGCCAAATTTTTCAACGGACTTTTTCAGCTCCGGATATTTCGCCGTCGCTTGTTCGAGCGTGAGACCTTCGACAGCAGCTTCCCACCACTTTTGGAGCGAACGCACGCCAGCGGCTGGGCCATCAGGATGCGCGGCGATGCCGCCGCCCGCCATGTAAAGCAAGTCCACGGTCTGGGTGCGACAATACGTTTCGCACGCTTGCCCGCCCCACTGGCCGGAGGAAACGACCGGCAACACCGACATCCCACCGAGCAATGGCTTGGCGCACTCGGCCATGGAGCGCACCACGGAGTCGTCGCTCTCCCAAAATTTGTTCGCGATGCCGTTGACGTGGAGTTGGTCGACGCCTGCCAAGCGCCACAGCTTTTGATACGCGGGGAACTCGATGCCCAGCAGCGGATGCCGATTCAACATGCCCCAGCCGTTGCGATGGCCGTGAATTGCCAGCGCGCCGTTGTCGCAAATCTTTTTTGCGCCACTCAAGCCGACGCTGTTGAGCGAAATCATCGCGCAAGTCCCGCCAGACTTTACGATCTTCTCGTAGTGCCGCTGCATGGCGTCGAGTTCGTCGCTGACGTTGAAGGCATACATCACCTTCTTGCCGGTGCGATCGGCGTGGGCGTTGACGACGCGCATGATGGCGTCCACGCGTTCATCGAACGGCGAATGCGGCGGATTCGCCATCAACTCGTCGTCCTTCACGAAATCAATTCCCGCTTCGCACAGAACTTTCACCATGTCGGCAGTCTGTTGCGCCGACATGCCGATGCTCGGCTTGATGATCGTGCCGATGAGCGGACGACCTTCAACCTTCGTCAACTGGCGGCAACCAGCAACGCCGAATTTCGGTCCACGAAAGTGCTGTGCGAACGACGGCGGCAATTCCAGATTCATCAGCTTGAGGCCGGTGAACGCAGTAATTTCGTAGAGGTTGCCTTGGATCGTTGAGACGAGCGTGGGCAAGTTGTAGCCCATGTTTTCCAGCGACCACGACACGACGACCTCCGCTTGTTGAAACTTTCCCGTGGCGGACTTCGCGCCGGGCAAGCTCGGCGAAGAGACGGTTTCGAGCGGCGTGATCTTTTCGACGCGCGCAGCGAAGCGTTGTTTGAGTTCCGCCGTTTCGCCGGGAACTTCGACGAACGTTCCAGAAGATTGTTCGCCCGCCAACGTGGCGGCGGCGCGCTCCACCGCGAGCGGCGTTTCGATGAAATATGTGGCGTAAATACGTTCCATGCTGGCGAGGGGCAAGTCTGTCGTTTTCCTGCGCTAAATCCAAGCTTGGGCTTCATCAGAAATCCGCCGAAAGACTTTGGAAAACCGCCAGTGACGGACGCGCGATTGCCAGCCCAGCCCCAAAAGCGTTAAGGTTCGGCGTTGCCATGCCTATCCATCGCCATCCGCTTGCCGCCGTCAGGCTGTTGATTTTTCTGCTGCTGCCCATCGCCGCCCGCGCGGCGTCCGATTGGGAGAAT
>CAIWFB010000190.1 GCA_903911825.1 uncultured Verrucomicrobia subdivision 3 bacterium | reverse complement strand
GTGCAATTCGATGAATTTGGGTTTGCCCTTGGCATCTTCGCCCAAAAGGAAACCGTTCATCTGGTTCTCATAAGTGAAATCGCCTTTTTCCTTGGCGGCGGTCTTGGCGTCCACGGCGGCGGCGGGCAAGGCCACAAACTTCGGCTGGCCGGGGGCACCCACGCGCAATTTGTAGAGAATGGATTTCACCGCGAAATTGCTCCAGCGTGTGACGGGCACATTGATCTTGAGCCACGTCTTGCCATCCGGCTCCAGCACGTCCGCCTGGTAATTCTTGGGCGGCCAATAGCTGCGCCAAACGTTATCCTCCCATTTGAATCCGCGACCGTCATCGCCCACCATGACGCGCCAAGTGGCCCAGACTTTTTTACCGCTGCCGTCTTGGGCGGTTTCCATCGTGCGATATTGCGCGGCTTTTTCTTTGATGAGGTCGAACCAATTGCCGCCGTCAATCGCCACGTTGCGCGTGGGCACGCGGAATTTGTTTTTGATGCCGCCTTCCACAATGCGTTCGGTGGTGCCATCTTCTTTCAACCGGGTCCGCACGCGGCCGAATAATTCTTCCCATGAAGTCGCATAACCGCGCCCGAGCATGTAAGTATTGCCTTGGCGGTCGGTGGCCTCGCAAACCCACCAAAAATGCCCGGTCACGTCTTTGCCTTGCTTCAACGATTCCACGATGTCTTTTTGGCAATCCACATTCAGCGCGCGGAATTTTTCGTTGGGGATATTGCCCTTGTCATCTGTGGCCACGGTTTCCGTGATCACGGCCACGCGCGTTTGCGTGAGGCGCTTGGAATAGAACCGCGCACGTTCGCTCATATACCAATTCTCCAGCGGCACGTCATTGCCGGCGGCTTGGGCATCCTTGGCCATGAGATAACTCAAAACGCCTGACTCAAAGCTGTTAGTGTAGTTCGCCTCGCGCGGAAGCGTGAAGCATACGGCCTTGGGCTTGCGATACCTTCCGGTATGGGCACCGGAAACCTCTAAAACTGGAATGCGATACTCCTGCTCATACGTCAGCGCAATCTGGCGCCGGGTTTCAATCAAGTCCTCAATGAGCGTGCCGCAATGGTAACATTCCCATTTGGCCATGCGGGCCCGTTCTTCGGCGGTCAAGATGCGGCCATTCCCCGCATCGGCCTCGGGTATCTTCATGCCAGCGATCGAGCCGGGCAGGGGTGGCACCCATAATTCCAGTTGGCCCTCGGGTAAGTTGGGGCGGATGGCTTTGAAATCGCCGCTCCGTGCTACGGAGTATTCGCTGGAGCATTCCCATGATTGGCGGCCGCCGCAATGCGGACACGCCCACGTCAGCGGCGCGGGATGCGCGGCGGCGGCTTCCAACGCAAAATCGGTGTCCGCCATGCCCGCCTGACTTTCCAGCAAGATTTTCCGGCGCGGGGCGGTGGTGCCGTTGTAACGGTCCGCGCGCTTCTTGAATTTGCCCAGCATCCCCGGCTTCCATTGCCACGGTTCGGATCCCCACAAGAAACGCCAGGAGAGCGACGACAACATGCCATCATTCGCGCCGCCCACTTCCAACAAACGGCCCTTGGAAAATTTGATGCGCGTGGCTGCGATGCGATGCCGCCCGTTCGGATCTTCTTCCATGATGCCCGAAATCATTTCCGCGATGACGGGATGTTGCTTCACCGTTTCCATCAACCGCGTGGCGACGTAAAGCTTGGCCTTGGGGTCATCCTCGAAAATGATCAGCATGGAATCGCTTTCGTGTTCCACCACAAAGATGGTCCAGATGTCGCCCGCCAACGATTTCAAAACCTGCGTGGCGCCCACGATGATGATCAATTCCACGTCGGGATCGTTCAACGCTTTGAAGATGCCGCGCAACTGCATGGCCGTGGCGATGTCGAAATAACCATTCTGCTCCGCCGGCATGGATTTGTAACCCGCGCCTACCAATTGAAACCGCGCCGCATTCTCCCAAATTTCACCTTTGTACTTGGCTTGCGACAGCGTTTTCAGGAATGGCAGGAATTCTTTCATCGTATTTTTAACCACGGATGGACACGGATAAACACAGATAAGAATTAGGGATTAACGGCGATTGATGCCTTGATTGATTGAGAGATACAATCCGCCTTTGTGGTCGGGTGATAAAATCCATTTCTCGACGGTGGTCTTAGTTTTTACGAATGCCACAGCAGCGCAATCGTTGCGGATGCGACGGCGCACCGCGATTGTGTCCGCCGGCAAATTATTGATTGGTAGCGTGGCGAATTCTGGTTTGCATCCGATACAAACATTGATGCCTTTTTGTATTAGTTTTTTATCTGTGTTCATCTGTGTCCATCTGTGGTTAATTGTTTTTTTCTTTATCCGTGGCCTGCTCTAATTCCTGAATTTCCGCCGCGATCCGCGCCATGTATTTTTGGAGCAACTCGGGGTTAAGCCGGCGCAGTTCATCCATCATCATTTGCCGATATTCCTCGGGCACATTTAGCGCGGTGAGGCGATTGCTGATCTGGTCATACGCTGTGCGGTCGAACAGTTCCCAAAGCTCGTTACGGAATAGCGTGCCCAGCGCGGCGAGCGTGCGATTATGCTCCGTCTTTTCCAGAAATTTGCTGCGTTCCACGCCGCGCAAAAAGCGTTCATGCTCCAGCCGTTCCAGTTCGGATTTCTTGCTCTCCAATTCCACTTGGCGGAACAGGTCGGGCGAAGCTTGGTTGCTCGGCTCACGATATTTGTAGCGCTTGAACCATTCGGAACATTTCAGTTTATTGAACCGGCCCGCCGCATCTGGCACCGGAAAATTGACGGCTCCAGAATCCAACCGTTCCCCGCGCAGCCAATCGCTAACATCCATCTTGCTCACGGGCATCTGGAAATGATGCGCCAACCAATTAGCAATGGCCGTCTGATTCTTGGCCAACGGTTCATCATCATCATCCGCGCCGGATGGTCCGCCATTCATCGCGCCCGCGCCGCGCAACAACTTCAAATCGCCACCGCTGAATTTATCGCCTTCCTGGAGCAACTTGGCGCGCTTGCCATCGGCCAAGAAAACATCCTGGTTATCATCCACCCATTTTTTAAGGTCCTCGATGTCCCGCCCGTTCTTGCCGGCCTTGGGAAAATCCGGCCAACTCATCCAGAGTTTCAGCTTGGATTTCATC
>CAIWFB010000189.1 GCA_903911825.1 uncultured Verrucomicrobia subdivision 3 bacterium | reverse complement strand
GCCGGTGTCCACGGCGTTCATGTGGATGCCGTCGGCGTGATAATCCGCGGCGGCGGTGCGCGTCATCAGGTTGAGCGCGGCCTTGGCCATGTTCGTGTGCGGATGGCGCGTGGTCTTGAACTTCCGGTAAAATTGGCCTTCCACGGCGGAGACGTTGACGATGTGTTTGTCGTGTTCCGGCGTGCGGAGCATCAGCGGCTTGAGGCGCGCGTTGAGGATGAAGGGCGCGATGGCGTTGACGAGTTGCACTTCCAATAATTCCACGGCGGGAACTTCGTGCATGAGCAGGCGCCAGGAATTGCGTTCGCGCAAATCCACTTGTTGCAGATCTTGATCGAGCTGGCCTTGGGGAAATAATCCCTTCTGCGCTTCCAGTTCCTCCGCGAGGAGCGGCACTTGCGAGAGCGCGGCAGCGTGCGTGAGGCCCGCGACGGGAGACATTTTTCCGTCCAGTAACGCCACGCCCGGATTGCCCTCGGGCAAGATGTGATAGCCGCGCAGCCCTTCGTAAGCGCCGAGTAATTTCGCAGTGTCTGGTGGCAGGTCATGTAATGACCCCGTTTCTAATTCCATCATGTGCTGATAAAAATCGGGCGGCCGGCGGACGGTCTGGCAGGCGTTGTTGATGATGTAATCTAACCGGTCGCGCGTCGTCAGGAGATGCTTACAGAACGCTTCCACGCTGGGCGTATGGCGCAGGTCCAAGCCAAAGATCTCCAGCCGATGGCCCCAGTCTTTGAAGTCGGGTTCGGCGGCGTAACGCATCGCGGAGTCGCGCGGGAACCGGGTGCACACGATGAGTTGCGCCCCAGCGCGCAGCAATTTGATGCCCGCTTGATAACCAATCTTCACGCGCCCGCCAGTGAGCAACGCCACGCGCCCACGCAGGTCGGCGGTCTCGGTGCGTTTGAAATAGTTCAGCTCAGCGCACGTCGGGCAAAGTTGGTCGTAGAAATGGTGGATGGTCGAGTAATCCTGTTTGCAGATGTAGCAATTCTGCGGCTCGACGACTTCGCGGAAATCGGGATTCTCGGTGACTTCGGCTTGCAGAAAATTCTTCGGCGGGAAAAAATTCGGCGTGGTGAACACTTTTTCGCGGCGCAATTTGCGGATGCCGGTTTCGTTCAGCTTGGATTGGTCGCGATCGGTCTTATCGGCTTTGCGCTGCTTGGCACTGGCTTTGACGAGGCGGCGGCGTTGAGCGACGTCCGGGCAGTAGATATCGCCCGCAGCTTTGAGCAGGCGGGTGCGGTCGGCGACGGAAAGCTGCGCGAGCAACGCGCGATTCGCGGCGGCTTGCTCCAATAATTCAGCGGCGGCTTTGAGCTTCTCCGACATGCTGTCGGCGGCGGATTCAGTTTTCATCAATTGGCGGCGCATAGCTTGATTTCACCGTCGTCCCAAGTAAACATGATTCCCATGCCGCTCATTGATTCACTTTTTTCCATCGGCCGGATCCGCAAAGCCGTCTGGCAACTCTGGTATCCCTTTCTGACGCGGCGATTGCACGGCGAGGAAGTGTTGTTTCTCAACTACGCCTACGAAGCCGCGCCACCCATGGGCATTCCGCTCGCGGCGGCGGATGAACCGAATCGCGCCTGCATCCAACTGTATCATCACGTCGCCACGCAAGTGGAACTGAGTGGGAAAAAGGTGCTCGAAGTGAGCTGCGGCCACGGCGGCGGCGCGAGCTACCTCACGCGCACGTTGCAACCGGCGCGCTACACCGGATTGGATTTGAATGCCAAAGGCATCCAGTTCTGCCAACAGCGTCACCGCGTGGAGAGCTTGGAGTTTGTGCAAGGCGATGCGGAGAATCTGCCGTTCGCAGACAACACCTTCGATGCCGTCATCAATGTTGAGGCTTCGCATTGTTATCCCAACTTCCCGCACTTTCTGGCGGAAGTGGCGCGCGTGCTCAAGCCCAGCGGACATTTCCTCTACGCCGACTTCCGTTTCCGCGAACGCTGGAACGAATGGGAAACTGCGCTCGCCGCCGCGCCGTTAAAAAAGTTGAACGAACGGAATATCAACGCCGAAGTGCTGCGTGGTATGGAATTGAATTCACAACGCTCGCAAGACTTGGTCGCCCGGCAACTGCCGAAATTTCTCCACGGCGTCGGTCGGGATTTTGCCGGCACCAAAGGTTCGCGCATCCATCAGGCACTCGGCAGTGGTGAGCTGTCGTATCGCTCGTATAGTTTTGCGAAGGCAGCGTAGCCGCTTATTTCTTCACCGAGCTCAACAGCCGTTGAATTTGGTCCTGCGGCAAGGTGGTCGTGTTCAGCCATTTTTCGGCGGCAGCCGGATCCGTGCGGAGCCAGTTGCGGGCGACGTTGTTGATGGCGTTGTTGCGCTGCCGGTCATCGGTCAAAGCGGTGGCAAAAGCGGCGGCGAGATCGGGATATTGATAGGACGTGCTGTTGACGTAATTTTGCATGGCGCTTTGCTTGGCGGTGTCGTCCGGTAACGCTGCGAGCCAAGTCGCGGCACCTTGCGGATCATTGCGCGCCCAGCTTTGCACAACGGTGTTGAGCGCTTGCTTGCGCGAATCGCCGGTGAAGCCAGCCGCCCATTGCGAAGCCGCTTCGGGATCGGCGGAGGTCCACTGGCTGATGACGGAAACGGCCGCCTGATTCTGCGCATCACCGGCTGGAAGATTCGCCACGTAGGTTGCGGCAGCGGCGGGATCATTTTGCGCCATGCCGGAAACGAGGCCTTGCAGGAACGAATTTTTTGCTTCGCCATCGGACATATTCTGCAACATCGCTTGGGCCGCAGCGGGATCGCTCTCGGCCCATTGGCGCGCGGAATTTTGCATGAAGGAATTTTGCTGGCTGCCCGGCTTAAGATTTTGGGCGTAGGCAATAGCCGCCTGCGGATCTTGCTCCGCCCACTGCGAACTGACCGTGCTTAAGGCATTTTGTTTGGCCTGACCCTCCGGCAATTTCTCCGCCCATGCCAGTGCGGCGGCCGCATCGGATTGCGCCCATTGGCTGGCGACGCTGCTGATGAATTGATCCCGCGCCTGACCGGGGGCAAGGCTGTTGGCAAATTCCGCGGCGGCCTTGGGATCGCTTTGGGCGAGTTGATAGCTCGCGCTTTGCAGCGCATTCCGTTTCGCTTCGCCTTCGGGCAACGACTTGATCCAGTCCATCGCTGCCTGCGGATCGTTTTGCGCCAGTCCGCTGGCGATGGAATAGACATAGCCAGACATGCCGCTGGCAGGAATCAGCGCCGCCAATTTGATGGCTTCCTGCGGATTCTGATACGCCAACTGGCTGACGGTGTTCTGTAAAATCTTATTCCGTTCCGCACCGGCGGGCAGACTTTGAGCGAATTTCACCGCCGCATCCGGATCGGTTTGCACCCAGCCGTTGATGATGCTGCTCAAGAGGTCGGCGCGATTTTTACCGGCGGGCAGCGAAGTGGCATAGCTCATGGCCGCCTGCGGATCTTGCTGCGCCCATTGTTGGCTCACACTGGCGAGGGCCTGTTGTTTGTCGCGGCCTTCGGGCAATTGCTTGGCATAGGCCAGCGCACTCGTCACGTCGCTCTGCGCCCAAGTGGACAGAATGCTGCTGACTGTGTTGCGCTTGTCGTTGCCGCCGGGCAGCGTGGTCGCCCAAGCCATCGCCGCCTGCGGATCGCTACTCGCCCACGAGGCGGCGATGGCTTGATATGCTTGCGAACGCGCCTGTGCGGAAGTCAACGTCGCGGCTTTCGCGGCGGCCGCAGCCGGGTCTTTCGTGGCCCACTGAGAAAAAATCTGATAGGAAAAACCGCCACCCCAGCGCTGTGATTTGCCGCCGCCCAAACTTTCCGATAATTCAAAAGCCGCCGCCGGATCCGTGGCCGCCATCGCGCTGACAATGTTGTTCAGCACCTGATCGCGCAACTGACCTTTCGGCAACTGCTTCACCCATTCCGCCGCTGCTTTAGCATCTTTACTCGCCCACGCACCCGCCACCATGGCGATGCATTGCTCGCGTTCCTGCCGGTCAGTCAAAGTGTTCGCATACGCCATCGCGCCGTTCACGTCGCTCTCGGCCCAGCGGGAAAGCAAACTGTAACGCATGCCCCAACGCTGCTGTTTCGGAAGATTCTTGTCGGTGAAGGCCAGCAGTTCCGGGATGTCTGAAACTTCTACGTCTGCCAAGATCTTCATCCACTCCTGTTGCTCCTTGAAGCCCATGCCAAACATCCGGTCGCCTTTCAAAGCGAGAATCTTCGCTTTGATCTCCGCTAGTGTCAGTTTGCCGGCGGCTGGTTTTTCAGGTTTTTCTGTCGCTGCCGCTGTTGCAGTTTGCGCTACCGACAATTTGGAAAAGGCTGGCAACTTGGCGTCACTCGCCACTTTGGTAGTTGCCGGTCCGCCAGTATTTCCCGAGGGATGATGCTGGCCGAACCAGTAACCGCCACCGGCGGCGCACAAGGCAAAAATCAGGGAGATCACGAAGCCATTTTTCATAGGTTGATTGGGTGAAGTGAAGTTAGCCGAGTATGCGCCGCCACGACTCAAAGTCTAGCCGCAAAAGCCACGCGGATTTCTTGACCTCGCATTTCAAAGCCGCGAAACTCGCCAAACCTTTATGGCTACTAAAACCATCATCAAACCCAAGAATTCACCCACCGCTGTTGGTCCTTACAATCACGGTGTGCGCGTCGGCGATCTGCTGTTCTGCGCCGGTCAGATTCCGATCAGCCCGGCGGACGGCAACCTTGTCACCGGCGACATCAAAGTTCAGACCGAACGCGTGCTCGAAAACGTCAAAGCCATTCTTGATGACCAAGGGCTCACGTTCGCCCACGTCGTGAAAAGCACCGTGTTCCTGACTGACCTCGCGAATTTCGCGGGCATGAACGAAGTTTACGCCAAGTATTTCACGGAAAATTTCCCGGCGCGTTCCACGATTCAAGTCGCTGGTCTGCCCAAAGCCGCGACGGTGGAAATCGAAGTCATCGCGCACTACTGATATGAAAAAAACCTGGCGCGAAAAGCTCGCCGACGACAAGGGCTTGCCCAAAGTCTGCGACGTTCGTGCCGGAAGTGGTGTCCGCTCCGGCGCAGGCCGCATGGTCATCGCTGCGCCGCGCGAAGTGGATGCGCTGATGCGTCAGGTGCCCAAAGGTCGTGTCGTCACAATTAACGAACTGCGTGCCGCGCTCGCTAAAAAGTATGGAGTGGATTTTACCTGCCCCATCACCACCGGGATTTTTTCTTGGATCGCTGCTCACGCTGCCGCCGAGGAGGAATCGGCAGGCAAGAAACGCATCACTCCATTCTGGCGCACGCTAAAAATGGGCGGTGAAGTGAATCCGAAATATCCCGGTGGCGTCGCTGCGCTCGCGAAACGCTTACGCGCGGAAGGTCACCAGATCATCACCAAAGGCAAGCGGACGCTGGTGGCGGATTACGAAAAGAAACTTTTTACCAAGCTAAAATAAATTATGTCCGCAGGCGCTTATCTTTTGATTGGTCTCGCCATTGGTGGCGCACTTGGGACGCTCATTGGCTGGCTGCTGGGTTCACGCAAGCAAACCGTTGCGCCGGCTGATGCGCGGCTGGAAAATGAATTGCGGCAGCAACTCACGCAGCGCGATGACAACTTGACCCAGACGCGCGAACAGCTTTCCCAAAGCAAAACTGCTCTCGCCACCGCGCTGGCCAATGAGGACGCCGCCAAGAAAATTCTCGCGGAACAAAAATCCTTGCACGAACAGAATTTGCGCGAGGCCAAAGCCGCGCAGGAAAAAGCCATCGCGGATTTGCGCGAGGCGTTCAAGGCGATGAGCGCCGATGCGCTGAAACAATCCGCGCCGGAATTTTTACGCTTGGCCGAACAGTCGTTCGGCAAATTTCAAGAAACGGCGAAAGGCGATTTGGCGCAACGGCAGGAAGCGATCAAAGGCTTGGTGGAACCGCTCAAGCAACAGTTGGAGACGTATCAGAAAAATCTGCAATCCAGCAGCGCCGCGCAGTCTTCCACGCTGGGCGAGGTGAAGCAGCAGCTAGAATCGCTATCGCAATCGAACAAGTTGCTCTCGTCCGAAACTGAAAAATTCCGTTCAGTGCTCAAGTCCAATCAGGCACGCGGCAAGTGGGGCGAAGAGACATTGCGGCGCGTGGTTGAGGCGGCGGGTATGAGCACGCATTGTGATTTTACCGAGCAGGCGCAGAGCGATGACAAAAAGCCCGACTTGATTGTGCGTCTGCCGGGCGAACGATTCATCATTGTGGACGCGAAGGTTCCGGACCTTGATTTCATCAATGCACTCGATAGCGCGGATGAAGTCACCCGCTCCCAAGCGCTCGCCGAACACGCGGCGAAATTGCGCACCACGATCAAACAACTTGCTGACCGCGACTATCCGGCGCAGTTCCCCAACTCGCTTGACCACGTTGTGTTATTCGTGCCGGCGGAATCGTTGTTCAGTGCCGCGCTGGAAGGTGATCATGAATTGATCGTGTGGGCCGCTTCCAAAAAGATTTTGCTCGCTACTCCGGCCTCGCTCATCGCACTGCTCCGCTCGGTCAGCGTCAGTTGGCAACAGCACGCGCAGACCGAGAACGCCCAGAAAATTGCCGAAGCAGCGGGCGAACTTTTCACCCGCGTGGTAAAATTCACCGAACACTTTGAAAAGATTCGTGGCGGGCTCGAGCGAGCGAACAGCGCGTTCAATGACGCGGTCGGCAGCTACGAGCGCATGGTCAAGCCAAGCGGCGAACGCATCCAGAAACTTGGCGGACCGACCGCCGGTAAAGATTTAGCGGATGTTCAGCCATTGGATGCCACGCTACGACTCCCGCCGGTTTGAATCTTAGCGGGGCTGGCTAAGCCGCGATCTTCAAGTGCGTGAGGCGGAAGATGGCGCCTTTGGGTTCGTTCGGCAGGCAGATGATTTCCCAGCCATGCGCGAGGACGATCTGCTGCACGACGGCCAAGCCGAGGCCAGTGCCTTTCTGGTGCGTGGTGAAATAGGGTTTGAAAATCTCTGACCGATTTTCGGGCAAAACGCCGGGGCCATTATCGCGCATTTCCAGCACCGCTTCGCCATCACTGGCGCGGCGAACCTCAATTTTAATTTCGCCGCCTGTCTCGAGAGCTTGCACGGCGTTGATGAGCAGATTGAACAACACTTGCCGCAGCAGTTGTTCATCGGCTTCGATCGCCAGTGAATCGCCGGAGACCTCCACGCGAAGTTGTTTTTCTTCAATGTCGAAATTGAGCGTGCGCACGATTTCGCTCGCGGCAGAAGTGAGGGCGATCTTGGTGCGGCGCACTTCGCGCGGACGCGAGTAATTGATGAACTCCGTCAACTGTGCGGTGACTTTATCCGTCTCGTCCACGATGACTTTGGATTGCGTGCGCACATCCGGCGAAGCGTCCGGCAGCCGCGAAATCATCTGCGCCATGCCGCGAATGATGTTGAGCGGATTGCGCGTTTCATGCGCGAGCCCGGCAGCGGCGAGGTTTAATTCCTTCAAGTGGGTGTTCTGTTCGCTCGCGCGAACAAGGCGGATCTGTAGATCAGCGGTGCGGCGCGTGTTGCGCCACGCAAGACCAGCGCCGAGTGCGGAAATCGTGGCAAAGAATCCGATGACCGAGCGCAGCCACAGATCGTGAATACTCACGGCGCGAATGAAATCAGTGGAGACCGCGAGCGCTAGGCCGTGTAATTCCCGCTTGGCCACCAGCGTTTTAAATTCCGCATCGCTCATGCCGTGCATCCACGGCGGACGGCGGTTACCACCGCGCGGACGATTGCCGCCATCGGGTGGGCGACCCTCTTCACCGGGCGGGTGGGGTGGGGGAACTTCCATCTGTCCGGCGGCATTGGTGGATGGACGATCCCAGTTATTGGTGTCTTCGGGGCGTGATTCACGTCGCGGAAAGTCGCGTGGGCCATTGGTGAAATCGCGGAAAGACGGAATCACGACGGTCGCGCTATTATTGGTGCTATCGGGATTTACATTGGCCCCTTCCACCGGCATCACGAACGTCACATAGTCATCGGCCCAGCGTTCACTTTCGGTGAGGATTTCGCGAGTCAGGATATTCGTCGCCCCAACCGCAACGACTGGGTCGCCATCCACATTCAACAAACCGACGGCGAGCAAATCTTTGGATTTGAACAGCTCGCCCGCGCGCGTGCTGACGAGTTCGTTCAATACGGGTTCGAGTCGTTCCTGCATGATCGCGCCGCGAAAACGCATGGCCCGTGTCACCGCGCCGAGCGTGCTGGCGATTTCGTGCGCGCGATTGCGCAAGCCGGACTTCACCGCCTCGACCACGCGCAGATGTTCCTGCGTCTGCCAGACCACGACCAACAGCCAAGCACTGGTCAGCAAGCTGTAAACCCATTGGCTTTGGCGGTTTAATTTCATGCGGCTGATTTACGAATAACGGCGCGGAAAGACAACGGCTTAATTTTTCCTCTTCACCGGCACGCGTTCGAGGAAACGGTCAAGGTCTTGTTCGCTCACGGAATTGGTGATGACCTGCGATTTATCCGTTTCAATCTGCGTCAACGACGCGAGATCACCCGGCTGCATGACCACGTGGGGCGTGAGGAATAGGAGCAATTCCGTTTTGTCATTCGCACGTTTGGAAGATTTGAACAAGTTGCCGAGCAGGGGGATGTCGCCAAGGAGCGGCACTTTGCTGTCGTTCTGGGATTTGGCATTCGAGATCAAGCCACCGATGACGACCGGTTGCGAATCCGGCGTCACCACGACGGTGTCGGCGGAACGAATATTGATGTTTGGCGCATAGACCGGCGAACCGAGTAAACCGCCCGTGGCGATTTGTTGGCCGGGGCTGGACGTATCCACGGTAGAAGTCTGCGGCTGCAGAATCATTTCCACCAAACCGTTTGCGCCGATGAAGGGCGTCACGTTCAGGATAATGCCGACATCGGTGTAGCTACCATTGATGATCGGCGTCGTGGTGGAACCGGTCGTCGTGAACGTCACGCCACTTGGCAGATAAACTTGCTGGCCGATGACGATCTTCGCGAGCTGACCATCGCGGGCCAAAACCGAGGGGCGCGACAAAACCTGCGCTTTGCCCGCCGAGGCGATGGCTTTCAACGTCGCCTGAAAATCTTTACCCACGATCTGATAAAACCCATTCGCGCTGCTGTTTGGCGTGAGGGACGAGCTGAATGACTGCCCCATACCGTTGAAATTAGTCACGACGGAATTTGCACCCGCCAAGCCAAAGACATTTGCCGCGCTGCCGGAAATGCCACTGCCCAATTTATTATTCACATAGCCGCCTTCGATGCCGATGTCGGAATCATTATTCCGCTGCACTTCGAGGAACACCACTTTGATGAGCACCTGCGGTTTTGGCTTGTCGAGATTCGCCAGCACATTGCTGATCTGCATACTCGTTTCCTCATCCGCGATGACCACGATGTTGTGCGTCTGCGGATCCACGGTGATGACGGCGTTGCCCACCGTGCCGTTATTATTGTAGGAACCGCTCGTGCCGCTGCTGCGGCTGGAATTATTCCCGCCGTTGTTGCCGCCAAAGCCGCCGAAGCCACCAAACCCACCAAAGCCGCCGCCGCGTTGCTGAGCCTGGCTGACCACCGCCGCGCAAAGCAAGCCAGCCAGCGCACCCATCAGGGGATTTTTGAAAATATTTGTCTTCATAAAATGATTAAGTTGCTGCGTTGAAAATCAGAACTGCAAACCTCCCGCCCCGCTGCCGCGGCTGCCGCTGCTGCCGCCAAAGCCGGAACTGCTGCTGGAAGAGGAACCCGTGGTCGTGGCGTTATTTTGTGCCCGCTGTTGCAACGCACTATTCTGCGACGAACTGCTGCTGCCACTGCGCGAAGTGCCGCTCGTCTGAAACATATTCTGCAAGACCTGCGCCGCCTGTTGCGGATCGCCGTTTTTCATTTCAAACACATAAACTTTTTGATCGCGCGTCGAGGCTACATCCAGTTCCTTCATCATGCCCGCGATTTGTTCCATCAATTCCTTCGGGGCTGTCACGATGACAGCCTGAATCCGCGCATCCGCCACCGCCGAAACTTGTGTCGCTTTTTTGATGCGATCGTTGGAGCCGCTGCTGGAACTATTTCCGCCACCACCGCCACCGCCCATCATGCGCGAGAAAAATCCGCCCGGTCCGCCGCCGCCGCCAAAGCCGCCGCCGAAGCGGATGGGTGATTGGGAACTGTTCCCGCTGCTGCTGCTCGGAAAAATGCTCGCCAATTCCGTTGCCACATCGGTCGGGCTGGCGTGCGTCAGACGGAACACGCGGATTTCGGTCTCCGCTTCCGCACTGCTATCAATCGCTTTGATGATTTCCGTCAGGTGGCGGATGTTTGATTGCGTATCGGTGATGACGATGGAATTGCCAGCTTCATTGGCTACGACTGTCGCTTGCGGCGAAACGAACGACGTCAGATCCGAAACCAATTGCCGCGCTTCGACGAAGCGGATCGGAATAATTTGTGTCACGATTTCTGCGTTCTTCGGAATTTCCTCCGGGTTATTTCCGCTCTTCACCGGAATGTCGCGCGTCTTCGCATCATTTTTGTCCACGATGGTCAACGTCCGGCCGTTACGGATCGCGGCGTAACCGTTCTTGTTCAAAACGGAATTCAACAGATCCACCGCTTCATCTTTCGTCAACGGCTGGCTGCTGATCACGCTCACGTTGCCATTCACCTTGGTGTCCAACACGATGATGAAACCGGCGGCATCGCTCAGATAATGTAGCACCATTTCCAGCGGCGCGTTGCGAAAATTCAGGCGCAATTCGTTCGGATTATTCGTGCCACTCGCATTGATGGGTGGGTTGAAATCTGAAGTAATTTCTTCATGCGCCACCGTTTTGGTTTGTGTCGGGTTGATAACTAATGGCTCGCGCACGGCGGGCTTTTCCTCATTCGCCCCGGCATTTGCCGCTGCTTCGATGGCCGCGATGGCTTCGGGCGATGGCGGCGGTGGAAAACCTTCCGGGGCTCCGCCGCCATCGGGAGTTGGCTGCGTCTGCGCAGTTGGGGTCGGCGGTGGATTATTACCGCCATTATCCGGCGGCACTGTTTGCGCGCTGGCCGAAGTCAACAGTCCCGCCGCGCAGGCGGCGATGAGATTCAAATAGATTTTTTTCATTGGTTTTCCTTTGCACGTAATTCCATCAAGCGTTTCAAAACATCATTGGGCGCACTCGACGGGTTAGGCGCACTGGGAGCGGTCTCGGCTTCACTAGTCGTTGGACTGTCGCTGCCCGCAGAACTCGTCGTGGCGGTCGAGCTATTGCCACTGGGCATTTCGCCGTTGGCAGAAAGTTCCCATTTGCCACCCTCCTCGCGCATCACGTCGCCCACTTTCAGCTCCATTTTTTCTTTCTTGTCCACCAGTTCCAAAATCACACGGCTCGCGGAAATTTCCGTTACCGTGTAACCCGCGATGGTGCCTTTCACTTCCAGCGCCAACCGCAGGTCAGAATTATTGCCATTGAAAAATGCGAATACGCCTTTCTCATAACTCATCGTGCCCACCAGCGTGAACGCCGGTGCCGAACTCGAAGTGTGCGTCCGCGTCCGCGTCGTCCGCGTCCGTGTCGAGGTGTAATGCGGCTGGCGTGTGGGATCAAAAACATTGCGCTCGCTCACGAACTTACTGAACGCCGCGTAATCCGTCGCACCCGGAATATTTTTATTCGTCTGCGCTGCTGCCGTCAGCGTGGTCAACGCCAACGCGAGTAATAAGATGGTTCGTATCGTTTTCATTTGCGGTCGCGGGCGATCAGCGCCAATCCATTGATTTCCAAACCGAGCGTCATCTGCTGGCCAGCGTTATCACGCGCGCTCAACTCGGCACTTTCCAGACGCAGTGCCATCGGGCCGCGCTCCAGTTCGTAGAGAAATTTCGCCAGCGTGCCGAGGTCGCCCGCCGCTTCCACGCGACACGACAGCGTGAGATAATTCGTCGATTCATTTTTCCACGACGGCATGATGCTCGTCAGTTCCGTGCCCGCGTTGCGCGACCATTCGTCCATCGCCTTGAGAAATTTCTGTTCCGCCTGCGACGGATTTCCCGGCAACGCATCCGCTTGCATCTGGCTCCAGCGACTGCGCACACCCTCCTCGCGTTGGATGAGTTTGCCGCCTTCCGCTACTTTCGTGCGCAAGGTTTTGATCTGCGCCTGCCGATCCGACCACCAGCCACCCAGCGGCTCCAAAATAAAATTCACCGTGACCAGCAGCGCCAGTGCCGCGATGGTCAAGACGACGAGAAATTGTTGGCGGTTTTCAATTTTCATTCCGCACCTCCGTTGTTGAATTTAAAGCTGAACACAAATTGGATCGGCGGCTTGTTGCCCCGGCTTTGTTCACGATGAACACCCGTCACGCCGGGCACCGCGATCAATTTTGCTTCCACCGCCAGCACGGCTGAATTATCGCGTGCCGTGCCGGAACACGTCACCTGATTGCCGTCGCGGATGGTGATATTTTTCGCCGTCACCGCCCCGTCTTCGGGGAACGCCAGTGAAACTTGCCGCAAGATGGCGAGATTCGGAAATGTCGTGTTAAACCAAGGACGATATTGGCGGATGTTATCCTGAATGGATTCGAGCTGGCCGACCTTGGTTTCAATCTTTGCCCACTGCGAGCGCAGACTCCACAATTGGATCTGCTGCACGAGAAAAATTAAAATGACCACCGCCGCCACGCCTGCCGCAATCGCGCCCGTCGTCCGCAAACGGCCAGAAGAATATTTCGCGACGAACTGTTCGAGAAAATTCGGCTTCGGCGGAAGAAATTCAAACACCGGTTTCTGCTCCGCCAAAAGCCGCGCCGCGAGACTGAACGCGGGTGAAACCGAGGCGCCCACCGGCAAAACTATGCCGAATTCATCCGGCGCATAAGCGGTCACGACTTCCACGGTCAAACCGGCTGGGCCAAATTTCAATTCCATTTCATCCGTCAACTGCTGCGCCAATTCGCGCGGGCCAAAAATCCGGATGCGTTTCACTGTCGCCCGCAATTCTGCAGGCAATTGTCCCAGCGTGATGCGCGTTTCGCGCGCGACTAAATCCGTGTGCAACGTGCGGCGACCGGCTTCATTTTCTAGCGCACCTTCGAGCGCGCGCAACGCCGCCACGCCGCCGTGCGTGATTTGAATGCCGACATTCGTCTCGCCAATAACGAGCGCCAACGCGTCTTTCGTTTGCAACGCATTCGCCGCGAGACCAAAACTCACGGGCTTCAATTTCGCCGCGACCAAAACTTTTTCCAACGCCGCGAGATGCGGGTGCGGAATCGCCGCGAGTAGAATGTATTTTTTATCCGCCGTCAACGCTGTGCGGGAATTGCCGATCTGCAACGTCGTCACGTCCGTGTGGAAACTGCGTTCCGCTTCCATCTGCAGAAGACTCACTGCGTCCGCTTCCGGCAATGGCGGCAATTCCGTTTGCGCCGTGAGCACCCATTTCAGCGGCACGCCCAGCACGCAATGCCGTTCGCGCACGCCCGCAGCGTCGAGGTGATTGCGGATTTCGCGGCCAACCAAATCCGGCGCCGCTGTCAACGGATCGAGCGTAAGCGTGACGGAAAAAGTTTGCAGCAATTGCAGCGAACCGTTGACGCGCTTGAGCACCACGCCGTCCAAGCGACTGCCGTCCAGCGCGAGGCCGAGCAGCGACGTCAGCTTTTTGCCTTTGCCGAATTTGAATTTGAAATCAGGTTTCATTGCGTATTGTTCGCCACCAAAGTTTCCCGCGCTTTTTCTCCAAGCGCCCAACCGAGTCGGCTTAAGTCCTGGCGATATAAAATTTTTGGCGAGCCATCGCTCACGTCGAAAACGAATTTCACGCGGCGATAACCGCGACCAAACGGCCCGACCGCTGCGATGTCAGCCAAAAATTGATAGCTGCGCGTGGTGACATTGTTGCCGCGCGCCAGTGCCGTGACGACCGGACTGTTATTGCCCAACGCATCAATCACCCAGCCGATGGACGAGAGCCGCGTCGCGTTCTGCTGCCGGTAATTAATGAGCGATTGTGCCGCGCTGGTCGCGGTAGATTCGTCCACATTCGCGCCCATGAACATCGCGATCAGCACATCCGCGCACGCGGTGTTCACATTCACGCGGCCTCGGAAATAAACATTCGTGCTCGTTGTGATGTTGGGTTCGAGCTTCGCAAAGTCGTCCGAACTCATACCGGCATTTTTCAACCGCAGCGCCAAATCCAATAAGCCATTACAATTGTTTACCGTGCGCGGGTTGTTGGGATTCGGATGAATGCTGCGATACAACGACTGCGCCATGCTCGTCGAGCTGCTCGTGCCCGCGCTTTGGAACATCGAGCGTAGTTGCGCCTCTGTCGCGGTGTTCACGTTGGTCAGCGATGTGCCATCCGCGTGGAAATTCGGTTCCCGCGTATAAACTGTCGCGTATTCAAACAAGCCGGGATCCACTTCGCCGTTGCTGTTCAGATCTTTTTCGTTCTTATCGAGCACGCCGTTACGATTCACATCTTCGCCCGCGAGCATGTCCACCGTGGCACCCGAAACGAGGCGCAGCTCGTCAATCGTTTCAAACGGTGCATATTTGGATTGATAACCCAGCGACGTGTAATCGGGTGAATAAATGCCATTCGTGCCGCGCCAATCCATCAGGTTGTCCGCGAAATCAGAACTCATGTTTGGCAGATACAGAAAAACATTCGTGCTGACGTTGTTCAGATTTAATTTGCCGCCTTCATCCACTAACCCGAAATACGGTTCGCTGGCGTTTGCTGAAGTCGCCGCTGGATCACGGCCGATGAGCCAGAATTTCGCATCGCCCACCGGCACCGCTTCGCAGCGGATTTCCGTGTTGTCTGGCACCGCGCCGTTCGTGGCGTAGTTTGCCAGCGCGATGCTCACGTAGCGCGCCGCGCCTTCGATAGCTTGGTCGGCGATGACACCGCTCACGCGATTATCCGAAGCGCGCAATTCGTAAGTCATCTGGTTCGCAAAATACAACGCGATGCTCACCAGTCCGATGGCCACCCACAGCACGATGATGAGCACCGAACCGCGTTGGCGGCTCGACTGCATCATCAAGTTGGCTGGGCGAATTTTCATTTTAGCTTCCCGTGGTGCTGGCCAAAACCATGTTCGTGCGTGCGACGGAATCAATCGGCACAACCATCTGGATCGGCTCGTTGGCGTTCGCATTTTTCATTTGAATCTCCACGCGCACCGCGAGCGGCAAATTCGTATTCACTGAACTCACGCTGCTGGTGTCCCACGTTTCTTGCCAACGCGAACCGTCGTAACAGGAAAATTTCACGCTCTCTACACCACTCAACATGAGTTGCTCGGCCACATCCGGCGTCGCGCTGCTGGACAAAAGATTCCGCGTCACGCTGCGATACAAATCGCGTCGACCGGAAGCATCCGTGGAATTTTTCAAACCGTAAGTCACCCGCTGAATATCCGCCCACGGCGAACTGACGCTCAACGCGCCGGTGCAAGTGAACATTTCAATCGCCACCGGCTCGGCGATGCCAGTGCTGGTCACAATGCCCGCGCGAAAACTACCTGATAGAACTTTGCTCGTGCCGTTGGTCGGCGTGACCACGCCCTGCAAATCGCGGCGCAGAAAAGTCACCGTCTGATCGAGCGGCGTGGCGTTGTCCACGGCGGCGGTCGTGACTTCGCGCAGGTGCAGCGCGCTGAACAATACGGCGTTGATGGCGACCAAAACAATCGCCGCCACGCCGATGGCGAGAATCATCTCGATCAGCGTGAATGCGCTCTGTTGGTTCGTCTTGATTTTCACTGTGTTAAATTAATGGTCGTCTGTCCGGGCGGCGGCGCCAATGTCGCCAGCTTCACGGAATAATCTTTACCCTGCGCCGTAAACTTCACTTCCGCCGTCACCGTTTGCAGCGCCGCATCTTGCGTCCAGCTTTGGCTCGTCAGCGTCCATTGAAATTCCTGTCCGCCTTCCACGGCCGTGCCGTTCTGCGTGCCGTTGCTCCAGTTCGTCGTCACCAAACTTTCATTCAAGACGCGATCCGCAATCCGCGTCGCCGCGCCTTTGCGCGCCGCGACCACGCCCGCCAAACTCGCGATGTGCATCGCTTCAATCGCCGCCGGAATCACGATGGCGAGGAATAATAAAGCCGCCAAAACTTCGGCCAACGTGAACGCCTGGCAACGGCGATTCGCCGCGCGCTGGTTATTTTTCCGTGTCGCGAATTTCATAACCAGTGCGACTCGTCGCTAACCCTAACCAGCGCGAAAACCCCGCGCTATCCGTCAACTTTAACGTCTGCGGACTATTTTCGTCCACCGTTCCGTCCGCCAGAAACTTGATCGCGGGCAGATCCTGAAACGTCGTGGGCGTCGTCGCTGCACCCGAGGTCAAAACCGCCAGTTGCAGCGTCGAATCTAAATCCAATTTCTCCGCTTTAGCATCGCCATTTTGGCCGGACGTTTCCGCCTGCATCCCGTAACTGCCGTTTTTTTCATCCAGCCAAAAAATCATCGGTGCGCCTTCGGAAACGGCGCGGCTCTGTCCGGCGTGCATCAATGCCGCCATCCGCCGCGCTTCGGAATCCAGTGCGCGACCACGCACGAAGCGCGACATCGCCGGCGCGGCGAGCGACGTGACAATCACCAACAGCGCCAGCACGAGGATCAATTCGACCAGCGTGAACGCAGCGCAGCGCGGCCGATTATTTTGTCCAGTTGCCAATGTCATCATCCGTGCCTTCGCGTGCGTCCGGTCCAACCGAAGACAAATCAAACGAATTCGCGTTATGCTTGCCGGGATAGGAATAAGCGTAGGCATTGCCCCAGGGATCAGAGGGAACTTTTTCCAGATATGGCCCGTGCCAGTTTTTGGCATTGCTTGGAACTGTCACCAAATCCTGGATGCTCTTCGGATAAAAACCATTATCCACTTCAAATGCGTCCAGCGCGGTTTTGATCGAAGAGATGTCGGCACGGGCAGCGGTATTGCGCGCCTGTTCGCTACGGCCAACCATCTTGGGAATCACTAGCGCCGCGAGGATCGCGATGATGGTCATGACCAAAAGAATTTCGACGAGCGTGAACGCGCGGCGTTTTTGGCTCTTTGGATTAACGATGCGTTTGATTTGGATGTTCATAAATATTGAGAATTCATTTGATGTAATCTTGCAGCGAGAAAACCGGGAGCAACATACCGATAAAAATCACGCCGATGAATCCGGCGATGAGGAACAGCATGAGCGGTTCAGCAAAAGCCACCGCAGTTTTCAGATTGCGGTCGAGATCAAATTCCGTCACGCCCGCGACGCGCACGAGTTCGGCGTCCAGCTTGCCGCTTTCTTCCGCCACGGAAATCATTTCCAGCACTGAACCGGAAAATAACACGCGGCAATCGGCGAGACTTTGACCGAGACGACCGCCTTGTTGCACGCGTTCGATGGATTGCCCGACGGCATCCACAAGAATCTGATTGCCGATGGAACGGCGCGCGACGTTCAGTCCGTAAACCAGCGGCACGCCCGCACCGAGCAATGTGCCGAGCATCCGGCAGAAACGCGCCATGGCGAATTGTCCGATCAGCGGACCAACGATGGGCGCTTTCAGAATGCCGCCTTCCCAGACGCGTTTGCCTTTTTCCGAGGTGAACCAAGCGCGTGCCAGCAAAATGATGGCCACGAGTCCGCCGCCGACAAAGATGCCATACGACCGCATTAAATGGCTCATACCAATGACTATTTGCGTGATGAGTGGCAGCGAACCATGGACGCTAGCGAAGACGGTTTGAAATTTCGGGATGAAGAAAATCAACAGCACCGTCACGACGATCATCGCGAGCACAAACAGCACGCACGGATAAATCATCGCGGTGAGGACTTTGGATTTCAGTTCCTTTTCGCGCGTCTGAAAATCTGCGATCTGCGCGAGCACGACGTCGAGAAAACCACCCGCTTCGCCCGCCTCCACCATCGCGACATAGACGCGCGGAAATGTTTCTGGTGATTTCGCCATCGCGTCTGTCAGCGACATGCCGTCCACGACGAGGTCGTGAATTTCTTTCCACTTCGCTTTGGCGGCGGGCGCGGAAGACTCTTTGTAGAGAATGACCAACGCGCGGCTCAACGGCACGCCGGCGGTGAGCAAACTGGAAAGTAGGCGCGTGAAATTTTCCAATTCCTTCACGGAAACTTTTTTGGAAGCGAAATTGAAAGAAGGATTTCCTGCCGCCGTCGCGGCAGAACTGCTTTTCGCCGCGCCCGCTTTTTCCGTGAGGTTCACCGGGCGCAGACGTTGCGCTTCCAGTTGCCGCATGGCGTCGGGGCGACCGGCAGCTTCCAGCACGCCCTCGGCAACTTTACCGTCGGCGGACAAGGCTTTGTAAGTAAACGTGGGCATCGGAATTATTAGCGGGCGACCGCGATGCTCGCGGCGGATTCGCCGGCTTCATTTTTCGTGGCGCTCTCGACTTCTTTCGCGGTCGTGACGCTCAAGACCTCTTCCACCGTCGTGATGCCTTGTGCGACCAAGCGCCAGCCGTCTTCGGCGAGCGTGCGCATGCCGCCTTTGCGCGCGGCGGCACGAATTTGATCGGTGGAAGCGCTCTTCAAAATGAGTTGGCGGATTTCTTCGTCCGTATCCATCCATTCAAAAATGGCGTTGCGTCCGAAGAAGCCGGTGTTGCGACATTCGCGGCAACCGACGGATTTGAAAATGGTTTTATCCGCCGCGATGCCGAGCTTGATTTTGAATTGCTGCGCGGTTTTAGAATCGTCCGGCTGTTTGCAATGCGGACACAACACGCGCACGAGGCGTTGCGCGAGCACGGCTTCGAGCGAGGACGCGACGAGATACGGTTCCACACCCATGTCCACGAGTCGAGTGAGAGCGCCGGGCGCGTCGTTGGTGTGCAACGTGGAGAAAACCAAATGGCCGGTGAGCGACGCTTGCACCGCGATTTGTGCGGTTTCGGCATCGCGAATTTCGCCGATGAGAATCACGTCGGGATCATGGCGCAAAATCGAGCGCAAGCCGCGCGCGAAGGTCAGGCCGGATTTTTCGTTTACCTGAATCTGGTTCACGCCCTTGAGCTGATATTCCACGGGATCTTCCACCGTGATGATTTTGCGAACGGCGTCATTGATCTCATTGAGCGCGGTGTAAAGCGTGGAAGTCTTGCCGGAGCCGGTCGGGCCGGTGACTAAAATAATTCCGTGCGGCAACGTGAGAACGTGTTTGAAGTGTTCATACTCGCGCTGGTTCATGCCGATTTCGCCAAGGCCGCGCAGCGTGGAATTCTGGCGCAACAGACGCATCACGACGGCTTCGCCGTGCAACATGGGAATGATGGAAACGCGGATGTCCACTTCAGCTGAATCAATGCGCACTTTGATACGACCGTCTTGCGGCAGGCGTTTTTCCGCGATGTTCAGGTGGCTCAAAATTTTCACGCGCGAAACGATCGCGGGTTGAAAACGCTTGAGTTGGGCGGGCACGGGCACTTCCTGCAATTCGCCGTCGATACGATAGCGGATGCGAAATTCGTCTTCGAAGGGTTCGAGATGCACATCAGAGGCGCGTAATTCGATTGCGTCTTTGAGCACCTGATTGACGAAACGGATGATGGAGGCTTCGTCCTCCGCGCCCTCATCGAGATTATTGCCCTCGGCATTTTCGTCGAGAACTTGCAGCCCTTTTTCTTCATCGAGCGTGCCGATGGTGTCCGCGCCGACGCCGAGGCGTTTCTTGATCTCGCGCTGGATGGATTCCGTCGAGGCGAGAATGGGCTTGAGATTAAGGCCGGTAAGCGTCTTCAGCGCATCCAGACCTTGCGTGGCGAAGAGTCGCGCCGTGGCGACTTCGACGTGGCCATTCACGCGTTGGAGCGGCAGCAATTCTTCTTTCAGAAGAATGCGCGCTGGGAAAAGTGAAAGTAACTGGCGATCCGGCTCAACGTCTTCGAGCGTGGTGAAGTTGAGACCGTATTCCGTGGCGAGCCAGCGGAGAATTTCCTCTTCGCTCTGCGCCTGTGGCAGCACGCGCGCGAGGGTTTCGGCATCTAAAGCGGACAGTTGCCGGGACGCGACCATGCGTCCCAGCAACTCCGTTGAATTTTGAACCGTCGTTTCAGCCATGAGCATTGAAAGTTAGGAGACGATGAATCGAGCCATTAAATTACAAGGATTTAAGCCACGTTGCCTCGGCTCCCAGACCTTTCAGTTCACCAGACCGAGCAAGACCGCTTGCGCTTCCTGTTTGGTGGTGAGCACGGCTTTGAGTTCCGCTTGTGCGGCTTCGAGCTTAGCTTGCTTGGCTTTTTGGGACGTTTTGTATTTGGCGAGCAAATCTTTGATCTGGCCAGCCGGCGCATTGTCATCCAGCGCTTTTTGGAGTGCTTCTTGATCCGGGTTCGCTTGGCCGAACATGCCGCCCGCGCCGCCAGGTCCACCTTGACCGCCCCGGTTGCGACCACCGCCGAACATACCGCGTCCCATGCCGGACATCGACGCCATGCGCGCTTCCATGACTTTCTGCACGAGCGGCTTCACAGCGGTCCATTCCGTGTCATTCGTGAAACCGAGCTGTTCTTGATAACGATCCATCATGCGCTGCTGCATCTGGGCCGGATCCCAATTGCCGCCGCCGGGACCGCCGCGTTGACGACCTTGGCCGCCTTGGCCGCCCTGACCACCGTTGCCGCCGTTATTGTCCTGCGCGAGCAGGCTGGTTGTGCCGAGCGCGAGCGTTGCCGCTACCGCGCAGAGAGAGAGGATGCGATTTAATTTCATATAGTTGTCTGTTGTTGTTTGATTTTGTTGCCACGACCACACACGTGTATGGCCGCCGGGTGCAAATCCTAACGCAAGGCGTGTGCCAGTATGAAAATGCCGCTTTTGCTGGTAAATCAAAGAAATTGCCCGCGCAAAGACTGCATATCGACAGTGTGCTGTGCAGAAATTGCGCGCTGGTCGAACTTTCGCATTTTCATTTTCTGCGCTTCGTCTAATTTCACCGCCACTTAATTTCTATGGCTGAAAAACCGAAGGCAGTTTACGACGAGAGTAAGATCAAGACGCTGAGTTCGCTCGATCACATCCGGCTCCGCACTGGCATGTATATCGGGCGCATCGGCAGCGGCGCGCACCCGGACGATGGTTGCTACGTCTTGCTCAAAGAGGTCGTAGATAATGCCATTGATGAATTCATCATGGGTAATGGTAAGGAAGTTCACATCGGCCTCGACGGCAATCGAGTGACGGTGCGGGATTTCGGGCGCGGCATTCCGCTCGGCAAAGTCGTGGACTGCGTTTCCAAAATCAATACGGGCGCAAAATACAACGACGACGTTTTTCAATTCAGCGTGGGGTTGAATGGCGTTGGCACGAAAGCGGTGAATGCGCTGTCGAAAAACTTTTTGGTGCGTAGTCATCGCGATGGCGAATTTGCGGAGGCGAGTTTCAAAATCGGAAAATTAAAGAACGAAGAGACGGGCAAAACCAAAGAGCCCAACGGCACGTTCATCGAGTTCGAACCGGATCCGGAAATTTTCAAAACGAGCGAATACAAACTGGAATTCGTCGAGCGGCGCCTGCGGCATTACAGCTATTTGAACACGGGTTTGAAGCTGATTCTCAACACGCCCGGCACGGAGGCGAAGGTGTTTCAGTCACGCCACGGCTTGATGGATTTGGTGATGGAAGAACTCGGCGTGGATGGCAGCGAGCCTATTTACGCGCCGCTGCATTACTCTGGCAAGACGCTGGAATTTTGTTTCACACACAGCAATTCGCGTTACGGCGAAACGTTTTTCTCATTCGTCAACGGCCAGTTCACGAGCGATGGTGGCACGCATTTGAGCGCGTTCCGTGAAGGTTTGCTGAAAGCGGTGAACGAGTATTGCAACGGTAAATTTGAAGGCGACGACGTGCGTGAGGCGATGGTCGGTGCAGTGGCGATTCGTTTGAAAGACCCGATGTTCGAGTCGCAGACGAAAAACAAATTAGGCAACACCGAAATCCGCACGGAGCTAGTAAATAATGTGCGCCAGGAACTGCTGCACTTTTTTCAGCGCAACAAAACCATCGCCGAAACCATCATCGCGAAGGTGAAGGACACGCAGGAGTTGCGGAAGGAATTACAGAACGTGAAGAAGCTCGCGCGCGACCGCGCGAAGTCGGTGACGTTGCGGATTCCGCAGTTGAAAGATTGCAAAAATCATTTCGATAAGAAGAAGGAAAAGGGCAAAGGCACGATGGTCTTCATCTGCGAAGGTCAGTCCGCCGCCGGTTCCATCACGAGCTGCCGCGACGTGAACAACCAAGCCGTGTTCGTGCTGAAAGGCAAGCCGCTCAACGTCTGGG
>CAIWFB010000188.1 GCA_903911825.1 uncultured Verrucomicrobia subdivision 3 bacterium | reverse complement strand
TGATTCAAGGTTTCCAACGTGTAATCGCCGCCTTTGACGTAGATATCCGGTTGAGCGGCGGCGAGGAAATTGGTGGCGGTGCGTTCTGGAAAAATACAGACGCCGCTGATGCTTTCGAGTGCGGCGAGCACGGCGGCGCGATCGGTCTCGGAGTTCACCGGGCGCGATGGCCCTTTCAATTCGCGCACGCCCGCGTCGCCGTTGACGCCGAGCAGAAGTAAATCACCAAAGCTGCGGGCGTTTTCCAAGTAAGTCACATGGCCGAGATGCAAAATGTCGAAGCAGCCGTTAGTGACGACGAGCTTTTTGCCGGAGTCGCGCACGGCCTTGCGCCATGCGGGCAATTGTTCCCAACTGATAATTTTGCCATGAAAATTCACGGCGTCATTTTGCCTGTGCGCGGGCTGAATTCAACCATTTCCACCACGGTAGATTTGTGCCCCTTGTCAGAAAGCCGTTTTGCTGCGAACTTCTGCTTCTTAAAATTTGTGAACACTGCCGAACAAGCCAAATTCATTCGCGATTCGCTGCCGCCGGGCGGATTATTTGCCGGTCAAGAGTGGCGCGTGTCGCCCACGCCGTTTCCACTGGGCGAGAAATTGGCGGAAGAAATCGAGTCGTTGGGCCGCGTGCTGCTGCAATTCAATCGCGCGGTGAATCTGTTGTATCGCAAGAGCGTCGAAGGCAAGCAGCCGGAATGGGTCGCGCGGTGGTTAGATTTGGGCAAGCCGCGTGAATTGATTGAATTGCAACGCTCGCTGGCTTTCAAAAACGAACTGCCCCGCGTGATTCGCCCGGATATTTTGCTGACGGAAAATGGCATCAGCATCACGGAATTAGACTCGGTTCCTGGCGGCATTGGGCTGACGGCGTGGCTGGCAAAAACGTATTCGGCAGCCGGAATCCAGAATCCAGAATCCAAAATTCTTGGTGGTGCGGAGGGAATGCTGGAAGGCTTCGCCAGTATTTTTGGCGATGCCAAACAAGTTCACATTGTCGTTTCCGAAGAGGCGGCAAGCTATAAACCAGAAATGCAATGGCTCGCTGAACAATTGAATCTGCGCGGGCGTGCAACCTTTAACCTTCAACCTTCAACCTTCAAGCAGTTTGCTGATGGCGACGCGGTGTATCGTTTTTTTGAATTGTTCGATCTGGCCAATGTGGCCAATGCCAAGCAGATTTTTGAACTCGCGGCTGAAAAGCGGATTCGTGTGACACCGCCGCCGAAGCCGATGTTCGAGGAGAAGATGCTGTTCGCGCTACTGTGGAATAAAAATCTGCACCAGTTTTGGCGGCAGGAATTGGGCGATGGATTTTTGGCGCGGTTGAAGAAGATGATTCCTTACACTTGGCTCGTTGATCCGATGCCGATGCCGCCACACGCCGCGATTCCGGAATTGAATCTGACCGACTGGGCGCAGTTGAAAGCGATGTCGCAGAAGGAACGCGATTTGATCCTGAAAGTTTCTGGCTTCTCGGAAAATGCGTGGGGCGCGCGCGGCGTTTTTCTGGGCAGCGATCTGTCGTTGGCCGATTGGAGCGTGGCGGTGGATGCGGCGCTGAAAAATTTCGAGACGTCGCCGAGCGTGTTGCAGCGGTTTCACAAACCCACGCAGGTGGCGGCGAACTGGTTTGATTTTGCGAAGAATGAATTGGTGCCGATGCCGGGACGCGTGCGGTTGTGTCCGTATTATTTTGTCAGCGGAGCAGGGGACGAAGCACGTCCGAATCTGGGAGGTGTGCTGGCGACGATTGTTCCGGCGGATAAAAAAATCGTGCACGGCATGAGCGAGGCAATTCTCGCGCCTTGTGCCGTTTGATCGCGGGCTGGGTTGAACAATTGTCTGCCGCTGGCACCATCTGAAAGCGGAATAGATAAAACTTTTGTCGCTAGCGTTCCTTTGCCAAAATCTGCGGATACTTTTCAACGATTCAAATAATTATTTTATGGCTGAAACATTCAAAAATATTCCAACGATCCCCTACGAAGGTCCTACGTCTAAAAACCCCTTAGCGTTCAAGCACTACAACCCTGACGAAATCATCGCGGGCCAGTCGATGCGGGAGCACTTGCGGTTTGCGGTGGTGTATTGGCACACGTTTCGGGGGACGGGGAGCGATCCGTTTGGGGCGGGGACGATGGTGCGGCCGTGGGACGACGGCACGCACAGCGTGAAGAACGCGCAACAGCGCGTGCGGGTGGCGTTTGAGTTCATCCAAAAATTGGGTGCCCCGTATTATTGCTGGCACGACCGGGACGTGGCGCCCGAAGGAAAAACCCTTTCCGAAACGAACCGGAACTTCGACGCCGTGGCGAAAGTTTTGCAAGCCGAACAGCAGCGCACCGGCATCAAACTGCTGTGGGGCACAGCGAATGCGTTCTCGCACCCTCGCTACGTCCACGGCGCGGGCACGAGCTGCAACGCGGACGTCTTCGCCTACGCGGCCAGCCAGATCAAGAAAGCGTTGGAAGTGACGCACGAGCTGAAAGGCGAAGGCTACACCTTCTGGGGCGGCCGCGAAGGCTACATGACCTTGCTCAACACCGACATGAAGCGCGAGCTGGACCATCTGGCAAAACTGTTGCATCTGGCGGTGGCTTACAAGAAACAGATCGGTTTCAAAGGCCAGTTTTACATTGAACCCAAGCCGAAAGAGCCAACCAAGCATCAGTATGACTCGGATGCCGCCGCGTGCTTGAACTTCCTGCGGGAATACGACCTGTTACCGCACTTCAAATTGAATATTGAGACGAACCACGCGACCTTGGCGGGCCATACGATGCAGCATGAACTGGAAGTCGCGGGTGCCGCCGGTGCGCTGGGCAGCATCGACGCGAACACGGGGGATGAGTTGCTGGGGTGGGACACGGACCAGTTCCCGACGAATATCTACCTGACGACCTACACGATGCTCTCGATCCTGAAATACGGCGGGTTGACGACGGGCGGGGTGAATTTTGATGCGAAAGTGCGACGCGAGAGTTTTGAGCCGGTGGATCTGTTCTACGCGCATATCGGGGGGATGGACGCGTTTGCGCGGGGTTTGAAGATCGCGGCGGCGATCCGCAAGGATGGAAGGCTGGCGGAGTTCACGAAGCAGCGTTACGCCAGTTGGGACACGGGCATTGGCGCGAAGATCGAATCTGGCAAAGCTACGCTGAAAGAACTGGAAACTTACATGCTCAAAAAAGGCGAGGTCACCCCCAACTCCAGCGG
>CAIWFB010000187.1 GCA_903911825.1 uncultured Verrucomicrobia subdivision 3 bacterium | reverse complement strand
TGACGTTTCAAACCTCTCTATTAGTCTAAACCAGTGGCAACACTTCTTTGTTACCCACGGCATTTCTAAGGATCGGCTCTACGTCGGCGGCCAGTTGGTTGGAGAATGGGCGGCCTATCCACTTGCCGGAAATATCTCGACTCTGAAAATCGGCTGGGGCGGTAGCTGGTCGGCGGTCGTGGATGACGTCGCCGTCTATGGACGTGAATTAACTGCGTCCGAGCTTGGAAATGTTTTTAGTGCGACTGCTCTCATTCAAACAAAGATCCCCGTGATCACTTCTCAACCGCAGAGTCGAACGAATGTGGTTGGAACGCCGGCGATTTTCAGCATTTCAGCCATCGGAATCGCGCCTTTAGCCTACCAGTGGCGGAAGGGTGGATTAAATCTTAATAACGAAACTAATGCCACTTTGACCCTGCCAAGCGTCCTTATTGGTGATGCGGGCAATTACGAGGTGATGGTGACCAACAACTTTGGTAGCGTGACGAGCCTCGTGGCGACACTGACGGTGCCGACAAACAGTTTTCTCTACCAATTGTTGGCGTGGTTGCCATTAGATGGCAACACGCTGGATTACAGCGGTAACGGGCGAAATGGGACCAATTATGGAGCAATTCTCACCACCAATCGGTTCGGACAACCAAATCATGCCTTTGCGTTTAATGGCGCAAGTTGGATTCAGATCAACGACCTTGACCCAGACTTATACACAGCGGGCTTTTCTTTTGGAGCATGGATTCGGCCGGACGCTTTCGGTGGTGTAATGGCTTGGGATCCTGACGGTGGGTGGGGATCAACCTTCATTCTCGCTAACCCTTCGCTTCATATCCGCGTTGGCACGGGGAATCCGGCTACGGATCATTCCAGTGCCACCACAGGTCTTCCGCTTAACCGGTGGAGTCATGTCTTCGTCACGCATACCACCCTCCGTGACCGCCTATATGTAAACGGCGAATTACGCGGCGAATGGTCTTCCGGACTTATGCAAGGCAATGTCGCTACACTGCTCTTGGGTTCAGGCTACGCTGGCAATTTTACCGGCGCGATTGATGAAGTGTCGGTTTATGGACGTGAATTAGCGACTAATGAGGTGGGCCAACTGTTTTCCGGCAGTTTGTCGCAGCCTCTTGCAATTACCATTGGCGCACCATTGGTCACCTCGTCCAACATCAGCCTGAGTATTTCTGGCAGCGTGGGCTCGAGTTGGAACGTGGAGCGGGCAATTGATTTGCGCGGACCTTGGACCAATCTCGGTTCGCTTTTGATTGGCACAAATGGTGTCGGGCTGTTCCAAGACAGTAACCCGCCAACTTCATCTGGATTCTATCGCGCCAAACAACCATAGCCTTGTCATGCCTCTGGGCTGGTTTATGGCGACATCCGCCTTACGCTCTGTCCGTTGATATTCTTATTCGCCTCGCCGGGTTAAACTTGGAACTCACCTTACCGGCAATTGTTCCCGTTCGCGGCAGGCGGGACAGAACAGAAAAACTTTTTGCTCGCCCTCGTCCGAATCAAATTCACCGATCACCCGCAGCTTGTAGCTCCTGCATTTCAGACAGGCCACCGTGAACCGTCGGAACGGACTATCAGGCGGTGTTTTCGGCGGTTAATAATCTTCCCGGCGCATAAAAGCGCGAGCTGCATTCATGCCGCCAGACTATCACCTGCCAAAGACAATACCTGTCCGACATCCCGTTCGTCGGTTTGTCGTTGCGGCTGACGTTGAATTGAATCAGGTGGGCCTCACCCGCACGCCACACGCCGCACAGCG
>CAIWFB010000186.1 GCA_903911825.1 uncultured Verrucomicrobia subdivision 3 bacterium | reverse complement strand
GGCTTTCTGCCGGGTTCGCTGGATGAAAAACTCGCGCCGTGGATGCAGCCAATTCATGACGCACTGGAAATGTTAAGCGACTTGAATATGGGCCAGGAACATCGTCGCGCCGCCGATCTCATGCGCAGCGGCAGCATTGTAGTGGAGGCGTTGAGCTACATCCGGGGACGCAGCATTGCGAATCAATTCATGATCATTGATGAATCGCAAAACCTGACGCCGCTGGAAGCCAAGACGATTGTCACGCGCGTGGGCAGCGGCACGAAGATCATCTTCACTGGTGACCCCTACCAGATTGATAACCCCTACGTGGATTCGTCCTCGAACGGGTTCAACTACATCATCAGCCGGTTCCGTGATCAGCCGATTGCCGCACACATTGAATTGCAGAAGGGCGAGCGCTCTGAGCTGGCGGAACTCGCCGCCAACATTCTCTAACTTCAATTGTTCCACGCCAGCCATCCCTCGAATGGGGGATGGCTGATTTCATTTTGTCGGTTGACAATTAGCTAAAGTGGCTGGAAGTATAGACGAACTAGGAAGAAGTAGATTTATGATTTCAAACGAACGCCCATCGCCATATGGTCGCCGCCCCTACCAAAGTCAGGGTTACGGCAACCCGCAATATTCCCAGCAACCGCCCCGGCCACCGGTAAACGAAGACACCTTGAAAACCGGCGAAGTGCAGATCGAACGCAAAAATTTCGTCTTCACCTTGAAAGAAAATCCGCGCGGACGGTTCCTGCGGATCACGGAAGACGTGGGGGGTCGCCGCGACACCATCATCATTCCTTCGACCGGTTTAGCGGAATTTAAGAAGCTGGTTGATGAAATGGTGAAAGCTTCAGGGGAAATTCCTGAAAAACAGCCGAATCCCGAAGCCTAATTAAAAATTCAGATCGCCCCCAACTCCGCCGAAATCAGCCTTTCGCCGGAGTTTTCTTCTTTTTCGGCTTGGCCGTTTTGACGGCAACCTTGGCCGCAGTCTTCGTTGCTGTTTTAACCGGAGCTTTGGCTTTGACCGTTTTGAGTTTGGCAGGCGAAATTTCTTTAGCATCCGCCCACAAACCCTCCAAGTCGTAGTGCTTACGCGCGTCGGTGTGCATGATGTGCACGATCACATCAAAAAAATCCATGATCACCCAAGAACCGGCGATCATACCGTCGGTGCGGAGCGGGCGCACGTCATGTTCATCGCGCAACCGAGTATTAAGCTCATCGGTGATCGCGCGCAGATGTGGCTGGCTCGTGCCGGTGACGATGACAAAATAATCCGTGACTGAAGACAGCTTGCTCACGTCGAGCACGACAATGTTTTCAGCTTTCCGGTTATCCGCCAACTCGCGGCACAACAACGCCAATTTTTTAGAATCCATAGTTACGCAACGGATTTAAGCACAAATGCGCCGGGTGAACACGGATAAAATTCATTGATACAGTTTAATAGCAGCCATCGTCTCGGCCACGGCCGTGGGCACAAGGTTCTCCAAAGGCAGCCCAGCCTTGACCCGCGCGCGGATTTGCGAGGAGGAGACACCGAAGGGAAAGCCTTTCAAAATGCGACCGCGAAACGGCGGCGGAAAAACCGGGGCCACGCCACCTGGCCGCGAAACGGCGACAAATTCCGCGAGCCGCGACAACTCCCCTGGCTCACGCCATTCGTTCAGCTTGGCGGCATTGTCTGCGCCGATGAGGTAAAACAATTCCGCACCCGCAAAGCGTTTGGCGTAATCGCGCAACGTGTCCACGGTGTAAGAAGTGCCGCCGCGCTGGATTTCTTGCGCGTCAATTTCACAATTCGTTTTACCCGCGAGCGCGAGGCGGAGCAATTGTAAGCGAATCGCGTCCGGCGCAGGTTTGGCGGCGGGCTTGAAGGGCGATTGCGCGGCGGGAATGAAATACAAACGGTCAAGCCCCAGCTCCTCAATCGCCGCCTGTGCGACGAGCAGATGCCCCAGATGCACCGGGTCGAACGAACCGCCGTAGATGCCAAGTTTCATGTTGAAAGTTAAAGGTTGCAGGTATTGCTTGCGAACATCGCGCGTCAAACTTTCAACTTTCAACCAGCCACCTGCAACTTAATTTGGTTCGAGATAATCCAAATCCTTGTCATGGGTCTCCTCCATGCCACGCAATGCCCAGAGCGCGATGAAGACGCAGCCAAAAGAAATCACCGCCGCCGAAGCCACGATGCCGCAGGTCGGTTTGAGATGGTTGAAGGCCAGCGTGAGCGGCACCGTTGCGCCGCGCACAAAATTTGGCACCGTGGTCGCCACGGTCGCACGGATATTGGTGCCGAATTGCTCGGCGGCAATCGTGGCGAATACCGTCCAGTAACCGACGCCGAAGCCGAGCAATAAGATCGTAAGGTAAAACGTCCCGTTCGATTGGCCGGCGGTCAGAAAATACGCGGCCATCGCGGCGGTGGTGAAGAGGAGAAACACGAACAGAATTTTCCGGCGCGTCTGTAATAGTTGGCTGAAAAAGCCACTGGCAAAACCGCCGAAAGTGATTCCCAGATAACAAAACGCGATGCCTTGCGCGACTTTCACTTCGCCTTGAATGTTCAGCGCTTTGGAAATTTCCGGCGAAAATGTTACGAGAATGCCCACAATACACCACAGTGGCAGGCCGATGAGAATGCAGCGCAGATATTTCATGAAGCGCTTGGCGTTGTTGAAGAGCATGAAGATATTCCCACGCGAAACGCCAACGGGACCGGCGTGCAATTGTTTGAACATGCCTGATTCCGCCACGCTCAAGCGGAGCACCAGCAACACCAAACCCAATCCGCCGCCGATGAAATAGGCGGTGCGCCATTCGACTTTTTGAGCGACCAAGCCACCGACCACGGCCCCGAAAACGCCCACGGTGGAAATAATCGTCGTGCCATAGCCGCGTAAATGTTTGGGCAACGTTTCCGTGACCAGTGTAATGCCACCGCCCAATTCGCCCGCCAAACCAAAGCCTGCGACGAAGCGCCACACGGCATAAGCTTCGATGGAATGCACAAAACCATTCGCAATATTGGCGACGGAATACAGCAAGATGGATCCGAATAACAACGCCACACGGCCCACGCGGTCGCCGAGAATGCCGAAGAAAATTCCGCCCACGAGCATGCCGAGCATTTGCAAATTCAATAACAGAATCCCGTGGCTTACCAAAAGGTCGCCGGAGAAACCCATGTCTTTCAAACTGGGAACGCGCAGAATTGCGAACAGAATCAGGTCATAGACATCTACAAAATAACCCAGCGCGCCGACGATGACGGCGGGTTGCAAAACTTGGCGCAAGACGGACGGTTGGGTTTTCATGGGTGCGGCGGGCAGATTAAAACCGCGAGCCGACGATTGTGCGAGCCGAAATTTAAGAGAAATTTCCAACCCCAGATGGCGGAACAACGCAGTTGACACTTGACGCTCGCGACAGTTTGCCGCACAAGCCAAGCATGGCAACGGCTCCCGCAACCCTCGGCGTCATTCTGCTCGGCGCTGGCGCATCGTCGCGCATGGGGCGACCGAAGCTGTTGCTGCCGTGGTGCGGCACGACGGTCATCGGGCATTTGATTTCGCAGTGGCAACAACTCGGCGCGGGACAAATCGCGGTGGTGCTACGGCCAGACGATTCAGCGCTCGCGGCGGAACTCAATCGGCTCAATTTTTCAATACAACAGTGCATTGAAAATCCGCAGCCCGAGCGTGGCATGTTCAGTTCGATTGTCTGCGCGGCGAATTGGACGGGCTGGCACACTGAAATTTCCCAATGGGCGGTTGTGTTGGGCGACCAGCCGCACCTGCAGTCGGAAACGTTGCGGCAATTGCTGACTTTCGCCGCGCAAAATCCGAACGCGATTTGCCAACCGGCGCTTGGCGGGCAGGAGAAACATCCGGTAATTTTGCCGCCGCAGGCACTATGCGAATTAAAAAAACCAGTCGTAGATACTTTGAAAGATTTTTTGAAACTAACAGCGGTGCCACGCGTCCAATGTGCCGTGGATGATCCCGGACTGTCGCTTGACTTGGACACGCCGGAGGATTACAAACGGTTGTCTGTTTCCTGTTGATCGCATGAAAAATTCCGAGCCAGAAAATATCGGCGCGCATTCCCGGCGCACATTCTTCAAAAGCCTCGGCACCGTCGCCGCCACGGCGGCCACTTCGCAGGTGCGGACGATCGGGGCCGAACTGGAAAAAATCAATTCCGAAAAAGTCATCGGCCCCGGCGCGGTGGCCGTGACGCTCACGGTCAACGGCGAGAAGCTCAAGCTGATGCTCGAACCGCGCGTGACGTTGCTCGATGCGCTGCGAAATTATTCCAGTCTCACCGGCGCAAAAGAAGGTTGCGATCGCGCGACCTGCGGTGCGTGCACCGTGTTGCTGGGCGACACACCGGTTTATTCCTGCCAGAAACTCGCGATCGAAGCGCAGGGCGTGGAAATCACCACTGTAGAAGGTTTGGCGAAGGATAAACGCCTGAGCAAAGTGCAACTAGCATTCATCGAAAAAGACGCGTTGCAATGCGGTTATTGCACGCCGGGTTTTGTGATGAGCGTCACGGCGCTGCTGAAAAAGAATTTTCGTCCGACCGCCGCCGACGTGAAGCACGCGCTGGCGGGCAACACCTGCCGCTGCGGTTGTCATCCGCACATTTTACAAGCCGCACTCAAGGCCGCAGGAGTCGAACACGCCGCGAAAACGGAGGTAATCACTTATGCCTAGCTGGCCCACAGAAACCAAATACATTAGCCACAGCACGCCGCGCGTGGATGGCGAAGCGAAGGTCACCGGCCGCGCGCGTTACTCTTCCGACATTCAGGCGGAGGGCTGGCTTTACGGAATGATCCTCCGTTCCAAATGGCCGTCGGCAAAAATTTCCTCGGTGAATCTCGATAAAGCGCTCGCGGTGCCCGGCATCAAGGCCGCCGTGGTGGTGCGCGAGGGCGCGTTCACGATTCGGTATTACGGCGAGGAAATCGCGGCGGTCGCGGGCACGAGCAAGCAGGCGTGCTTGGATGCGTTGCGCGCCATCGAAGTGACCGCGGATGTGCGCCACGAATTTGTCGTCAACGAAAACGAGGCGCGCAAAGAAAATTCTCCGCGCGTCTGGGAAAATTCTCCGAACTCACCTGCGAATCCGCGTGTCCGCGAAAACGGCAAGGTGGACGATGCGTTTGCCGAATGCGCCGCCGTCATCGAAGGTTTTTATTCCACCCCCGTGCAGATCCATCATCCGATGGAGACCATGGGCAACACTGTTTCTTGGACGGATGACGGCCTCAAAGCGTGGTCTTCCACGCAGGGAATTTCCAGTGTGCGTGATGGTTTCGCGGGCGCGTTGAAACTCGATCACAGCAAGGTGCGCGTCATCACTGAATACATGGGCGGCGGCTTCGGTGCGAAATTTGGCGCCGGCGCGGAAGGCGTGTTGGCCGCAAAACTTTCACAGGCTGCGAAAGCGCCGGTGCGGCTGATGCTCACGCGTTTTGATCAAGCGCTCGCGGTGGGCAATCGTCCGTCCAGTTTTCAGAAAATCAAACTCGGTGCGATGGCCGACGGAACATTGCACGCGTTCGATGCCGAAAATTACGGCACCGCAGGCATCGGAGCTGGCGGCGATGGCGGCGGCGGCGGCGGCGGCGCGGCTCTTCCGATGCCGTATCTTTACAAAGTGCCAAACACGCGCGTGAAGCAATCCGCCGTAGCCGTGAACGCCGGTTCTTCACGTGCTTTCCGCGCGCCGGGAAATCCGCCCGCATCCGTCGGCATGGAATCCGCCATGGACGATCTCGCGGTGAAGCTCGGTATGGATCCCGTGGAATTTCGTTTGAAGAACGACCCGAATCCGATCCGGCAGCGCGAATATAAATTGGGCGTGGAAAAATTTGGTTGGAAGGAAAAATATAAAAAGCCCGGCAGTTCGGCGGGCATTGTCAAAACTGGCGTCGGTTGTGCGGGCGCAGCTTGGCCCGCCGGTGGCGCAAGTCGCAACACACAAGGCGAAGCGCAGATCAATCCCGATGGCAGCATTGAGTTTCGCCTGGGCGTGCAAGACATCGGCACCGGCACGCGCACGGTCATCGCGGTGGTCGCCGCCGAAATTCTCAAACTCAAGCCGGAACAGATCACGGTCCGCGTCGGCGACACGAATTTTCCGCCCGGCCCCGGCAGCGGCGGCAGCACGACGTGTCCTTCAATTTCACCCACCGTTTTCGACATCTGCAACAAGGCGCTGGAACAATTGCAGACGCAATCCGGCATCGCCGATGCGCGGGGCGAAAACTGGTTTTCGGCATGCAAAAAGTTAGGCGTGAATCCGCTCGTGGTTCACGGCCAATGGCAGCAAGGACTTTCCTCCGATCGCGCGTGCGGCGTGCAGTTCGCCGAAGTGGAAGTGGACACTGAAACCGGTTTCGTGACCGTCAAAAAAATGATGGGCGTCCACGACTGTGGCCTCATCATCAACCAGCGCACGCTGGAAAGTCAGATCAACGGCGGCATCATCATGGGCATGGGCTACGCGCTCTACGAAGAACGCGTGATGGATGATCTGTCTGGCGTGGTGTTGAATCCGAATTTTGAGACCTACAAATTGCCCGGCATCGGCGACGTGCCGGAAATCGAAATCGTTTTGATCAACATGCCCGAACGCGGCGTCATCGGCATCGGCGAACCGGCGACGGTTCCCACGGCCGCCGCGATCGCGAATGCCGTGGCCAACGCCATCGGCGTGCGCGTTTCCAGTTTGCCCATCACTCCCGCCAAGGTGCTCGCCGCGCTTGGCAAAGTTCCCCCTGCCACCGCATGAAAGCTTTTGAATACGCCACTGCGCACTCGACCGCCAGCGCCCGAGAACTCGTCGCCGACAAAGGCGCTTACATCGCCGGCGGCAATGATCTGCTCGGGTTGCTGAAAGAATATCTCGTCGAGCCGAACATCCTGGTGAACATCAAGTCGCTGCCCGGGATGAATAAAATCGAGCACGCGCGGAGTCATTGGACGATTGGCGCGCTCGTCACGGTCGCGCAGATTGAAAATGATGCCGACATCAAAAAACATTTCTCTGGTTTGCACGAGGCGGCGGGGGATGTGGCGTCGCAGCAGATTCGCAACGTCGCGACCGTGGGCGGCAATCTCGCGCAACATTCGCGCTGCTGGTATTTCCGCCATCGTGACACAAAGTGCCTGAAGAAAAACGGCGATCTCTGCTTTGCGCGCAATGGCGAGAATCGCTATCACAGTTTGTTCACCGGCAACACCTGCATCAGTCCGGTGATTTCCAGTCTCGCGACCGTTTTCGCCGCGCTCGATGCTACAGCGATTGTGCTGCGTGAAGGCAAAGAAGTTCGCTTGAGCATGGCCGAGCTTTACCAACGCGCTTGGGAAAATCCGCTGGCGCATAATTCACTTGGCCAGGGCGATTTGATTGTGCGCGTGGAAATTCCCACAGCGCGCACGCGCAGCGCGTTCATGCAAGTCAGCGACAAACACGCGTTCGATTGGGCGCTCGTGAGTTGCGCCGCAGCGGCGGAAGTCGTGGGCGGCAAATTAAAATCTCCACGCGTGGCGCTCGGCAGCATTTCCAACGTGCCGCATCAGGTCGAGACCGCGAATCAATTTCTCGACGGGAAAGTTTTGGACGACGCAACCGCAACGCAGGCGGCGGACTTGATCCTCAAGGACGCCAAGCCGCTGGAACATAACGCCTACAAAGTGCCGATGGCCCACGCGCTGATCCGCCGCACGTTGCTCAAATTGAAAGGCGAAGCATGAGCCAGAATCTTTGCAAACATCTCCGCACGAAAAAAATGTTCACCGGCTTTTCCGCCGAAGAATCGTTCGCCGAGAAACTGGATGATCATGTCACGCCGAATCATTTCTGGTGCAATTGCACACAGACCGTCGTTGGCCCTGATGATCAACCGGCGCACAAGGAAAACTGCACGCCCGGGCGTTCGTGCTACGAAGCCTGACGCGGACTGGCGCTCGACAAATTCTTCCTCCGGCAGATAACATCCGTCCATGACACGTCATTGTCACCAGTGCGGCGAACTGTGGACCATCAACGGCAATCCCGGTCGCGGCGAAGTCTGCATGAAATGCCGTGCCGATCTGCGCGTGTGCCTGAACTGCCAAAGTTATGATCCCACCGTAGCTCAACAATGCCGCGAGCGGCGCGCAGAACCAGTGCTGGAAAAGCATGTCGGGAACTTCTGCGAATATTTTGAATTCATCCGCCGCAAGTGGGTTGCGAAAGAAATCAAAGATGCCCGCGCCGAAGCTGCGCGTGACACGCTGAAAAAATTGTTCGGAGATTGATTTTCCGCCTTGGCCAGCGGCGAAATCAGGGGCGCAAACGCAACCGTGACCACAGGTTTTTTAGACTCAAGGATTGATACCGCGCGGTGTGGCGTTTTAGTTCCAGCGGGTTTTCGGTCGGCAGATTCACGCCGGAAACCGTGGTGCAAGCGGTGCGATAACCGGCTTCGGCGACGAGCTCGCGCACGGCTTCGTTGTAATCACCATAAGGATAACAAAAATGTTCGACCGGTCGGCCGAACAGGTCTTCGAGTTTTTTTTTGCTGGCGAAAATTTCTTCGCGAGCAACGTTAGGTGAAAGACGCGTCAGGTGCGGGTGCGTTAGCGTGTGGGAACCAATTTCATGCCCGGCGGCCAGCCAATCACGAATCTGACTGGCATCCATCAGCGCCTCGCGCGCCTCACCGCTCCGCGCATCCCATTCGTTAGTTTTTCCAAGAAGATCAGCCACCAGAAATTGAATCGCGCGAAATTGGTAACGCGTAAGCGGGGCTAAACCATGCCGCAACACATTGCTGAAGCCATCGTCGAACGTCAGCGCGATACGGGGAACCGCGCTGGTCGCTGGCTGAATCATTTCTGCAAACGGCGGCGTGATAAAGCCAGCCGCGCGTAATTCCGCAAGTTGCTGAGCAAATAGTTTTTCGCTGACGTAAAGCCCTTTGAGCCGAACGCCGAATGGGCGCGGCCCCAATTTGTGATACGTCAAGATCGGCGTGCCCGTTTGGAATGATTCCCGAAACGGTGCCAGCGTATGATAGTAACCGGGCAAAGCCATGGGCTTAAATTGCTATTGGCGGGGACACAACCGCAAGTATAAGTCGCGCGTTTGCCGCGCCAATTGTTGCCGGTCAAATTTAGCGCGAACGTGCGCGCTACCCGACTGACCCATGCGCTCCCGCAGGCTTGGATCGAGCACTAATTGTTGCATTGCTTGCGCGAGGGCGGGCACATCGCCGGGCAGCACCAGTAGACCGTGGGTGCCTTCCTCAAAACATTCAGGGATGCCATCCTTGCGCGAAGCAACGACCGGACGCCCTGCGGCCAGCGCCTCAATCATGACTAAACCAAACGCCTCACCTTTTTGCGTGGGATGCACCAGCACGTCAATCGCGCTCATACACACGGGCATCTGGTCTTCAAACGGATACACGGCTGCCACTTTTTCTAAACCGAGTTGGATGATCTGTTGTTTCAATTCAGCCTCCATTTCACCGTGGCCGACGATCGCAAAACGTGCCTGCGGAAATTTAGCTTTCAGAAGTGCGGCAGCGGCTAAAAATTGCGGCTGCCCTTTGCCCAGCGGTGAATGAAAGGTGCCAATCACGGCAAAAACCACTGCGTCCGCCGGCCAATTCTTGCGCGCGCGAAACTGCTCAGCCGCCGGGGTTCGCCGAAGGTTAAACTGCGAAAAATCGGCGCCACAATAAATCTGATGGATGCGTTCCGCCGGGCCTTGTAAATGGGTGCGCAAAACTTTTTCGACTGCCTGCGACACGGCTATAACGTCTGCGTGACGCAGCAGATGTTTCTTACTACCCGCCCGAGGAATCGTCATCAGATGCCGAGTCACCACGACTCGCACGTTCCGCCGCGCCAACCGAGCAGCCACGATCACGGGCCAGTAATCCCGGCCTTGATGCACATGCACGATTTGGATACGCCGCTCGCGGATCAGGCGGTAGCAACGGCGAATTAATCCCAACTTCAAAAAACTGTGTGCGGGCAGAGGTTCCACAGACAAGCCCGCCTGCCGGGCACGGGCTTCGTAACGACTGCCCGCCGCCACCGCAAGCGTCACATCCTCCCCTAAGGCTTGCAGTCCTGTAGATAAGTTGAGCGTCTGATTATCCACCCCGCCACCAGTGAACAAGGAGTTCACCTGCAAGATGCGCAAGGGCGGTGAGGTCAGACTGCCAGCCGCTTTCATATTAGCGAATCAGCCGGTAGTTTTTATGCACGCCGAGCGTGATTCCGGTGCAGCGCTTGATGATAAGCGCGATGTCTTCCCAGAAATAATTTTTACGGAACCGGATCAGCGGATTGCGCGAGGTATAAGTCCATGTGGCCGCCGCCACCATGTCACGCATCACGGCAGGGTGGGTGCCAGTGAAGGGTTTCACTTTCTGGTCGTCGTCGTAAAAGTTGGCGGAACAATTGTCCAGCTCTTGGGAAACGCCGGCATCGTCACGCGTGATTTTCAGAAAATTTTCCCGTTTGATTTTGGCCTGCACCGGATCGAGCGCGTAGCCGTAATGGAAGCAGTGGCCGCCAGAATGTTTAACGTGGAGCTTCTGCCGATCAACCGTGCGAAAGCCTTGCGCGCCACCAAAGGCGCGGATGTTCGGGTCGCGCCGCACGATGCGCACTTCTTTGTAATACCAGCCGAAGGAATAAACTTCCGTCCAAAAGCTGCCGTAGAAATGTTTATAGTCCACGAGCAAACCCTGCACTTCGGGATGATTCAATTCGCGCTCCATCGCGGCGCGCATGATGGGTAAATCGTCTTCATGAAAAACTTCATCGCCCTGCAAATAAACGCACCAATCGCCGGTGCAAAGATCGTGCGCGAGGTCGGTGTTACGTTTGAAAATGGGATCGCCGATGCGTTCATTTTCGTCCCAGTCGGATTCGATGATGCGGATTTTTGGATCGCCAATGGAGCGCACCGATTCCAACGTGCCATCGGTGGAGCGCGGCACATTCACGATGACTTCATCACAGAGCGGCAGGAGCGAACGAATCGATTCGATAAAAGGATAACCGAGCGCGTGGCCGTTTCGGATGAAGGTAAAACCGCTGATTTTCATGTTTAATTTGGTGCGCTAATTTTGGCGGAAGCGCGGACTGAATACAACCGCGCGCTTTTCATTTTGCCGCCGCCAACCCAAGCGGAGCCGCGCCCGCAGGCAAACCATCAAATTCGTAACGAAACAATTCCAGGTCGCGCGCGAAGTTTTTGGCGACCAGTTCCCGCGTTTCCGGCGTGTAATAGCTACGGTAGTCGCGGTGGCTAGAGGCATTCGCCTTGGGCAATTCCGCCGTGACTTTCAAGCGGTCACAAGCGCGACCAAAATCTTCCGGCAAGCGCTCGTAGTAGCCCACGAAATCCACCACCCATTCGCCACCCGCGCCGCAAACGTAGGTGTGCTGGTGCATTTTTCCCCGCGCAATTTCCCAAGCGAGATACGCCTCAAAACCTTTCAGTTTTTTCACGAACTCATGACGCGGATGCTCGGTGTTACGCAACAAATACGCGTAGCGCGACACCAGCCGGTCCCACGGGTTGCGAACGAAAGCGAATTTGAACAGCCGCGTAAATTCATCCGACGGCAGACAATTTTTAACCGTTTGCGCCTGGACATGTTCGGGAAATTCCAGGGTGCGATGCGTTCCTAAAATTCGATTCAGCCCGCCCAGCCAAATGAGCCGTCGCCGCCAACGGCTATCCGCTCGCAGCGGGGCGAACGGTTGCAGCGCACGCTGAATACTAGTGCCTGCCGCCTTATCAATGTGGATAAAGAGGAAAGCTGGGTTCGAGGAAATCAACATACTCGCAGCAGGCTGTTGGCGGATGGCTTGCGGTTCAAGTAAAAATATTTTAGTCCGCACGGGTGAGCCGCATTGAAAAACAAATCTTTCGCTTTCCGACGCCATTGCCAAAATAGTTCAGCATGACGATTTTTCTACGCCAGCTCTGGGGCTTTGTTCGCCCATATCGGGGCCGACTTTTTGTGGGCCTCCTGTGCGGCATCTTGTGCGGCATCATGCAAGGGCTGCTGATCGCCTCGGTGAACGTCATTCCGCCGCTCGTATTCGAAGGTCACGCCAATCTGCACGTGCACGAACGGTTAAGGCATTTGCCGCCGTGGCTGCCCGCTTGGACGCATCCGCTGGGCGAACAATTAGCCAATCGCTTGCCGCATTTTCAAACGCCCGCAGCGCATGACTATTTCGGTTGGGCGCTCCTCATCGGCATCATTCCGGCCATCATGTTGATCCGAAATTCTTCGCAATACATTAGCATCTACCTGACCAATTGGTCGGCCATGAATGCCGTCGCCGACATCCGCAGCAAATTATTTTCGCATTTGCAAAATCTTTCGCTCGGCTTTTTCAGCCGCAACAGCACGGGTGATTTGATTGCCCGCATCACCAGTGACACGCAAGTGCTTTACGGCATCATCGGCTATTCTTTGTCTTACATGGTCAAAGACCCCGTCACCATCGTGCTCATTCTCAGCTATCAACTGGTGGTGCAAACGAAGCTCACGTTGGTTTCCATGGTCGTCTTTCCAGTTTGCATCGTGCCCATCGTCATCTACGGGCGGAAAGTTCGTAAATCCGCACGCGCCGTGCAGTCGCACAATGCGGAGCTCACGAACTTGATGCACGAATCCTTCACCGGCAACCGCGTGATCAAAGCTTACAATCTGGAAGCGACCGTGGCGGAACGATTCGAAGCGACTACAAAAAAATTCGTTTCGCAAATGATGCGCGTCATCCGCGCCAACGAAATCCCTAGTCAATTCACCGAGTTTTTTGCGGGCACCGGCATCGCCCTCGTCCTGTTTTACATCGTCACGCTGCCGATTGCGGAGCGGCCTTCGACCAGCGACCTCATGGCTTTCATCGTTTCCATCGTCGTCATTTATCCGTCGGTGAAAAATCTCACGCGACTGCACAACCAATTGAATCAGGCTCGCGCCGCCAGCGAACGTGTCTTTGAATTGCTCGCCACCAAAAATTCCGTGCCGGAACCAGAAGCGCCCAAGATGCTGCACGCGGACAAAGCAGACATTGTCATTGAAAGTGTGGATTTTAATTACGGCGACAAAGCGGTGCTGCGGAACATCAATCTCCACGTCAAAGCCGGACAGCTCATCGCCTTCGTCGGCGCGAGCGGTTCCGGCAAGACGACGCTCGCCAATTTACTGCTGCGTTTTTATGACCCCGCGCGCGGCAGCATCAAGATCGGCGGCGTGGATTTGCGTGACGTGCGCACTTTTGATTTGCGGAATCAAATCGCCGTTGTCGCACAGGAAAATATTTTGTTCAACGACACTATTCGCCGGAACATTGAGTTGGGCCGCTTGGGTGCGACGAATGAGGAAATCGCCGCCGCCGCCCAGCACGCGCACGCCACGGAATTCATCACGCAAAAACCCGAAGGCTTTGACACGATCGTCGGCGAAAAAGGCGTTTCCCTATCTGGCGGCCAACGCCAACGCCTCGCCATCGCCCGCGCCGTGCTGAAAAATGCGCCGATTCTCATTCTCGACGAAGCTACGAGCGCGCTCGATACGGAATCGGAACGTGCCGTGCAAACCGCGTTGGACGAATTGATGAAGGGCCGCACCACCTTCTGTATCGCGCATCGCCTCTCAACGATTCTGCACGCAGATATGATTGTCGTCTTGGATCAAGGCCGCATCGTGGAAACGGGTCGCCACGATCAACTGGTGAAGCACGGCGGCGTTTATCAAAAACTCCACGCGCTGCAATTTGCGGCGTGAGGCAGCGACGGAATTGTGAACATCCCCTGCTTGCTTCGCCTCGGCGGCGCGGCGTAAAATTTCCCCATGTCGCACGCTGACTTTGTCCACCTGCATCTGCACACCGAGTATTCGCTACTCGATGGCGCGTGCCGTTTGGACAAGCTGATGGAACGGGCGCATGAATTAAAATTTCCCGCCCTCGCCATCACGGATCACGGCGCAATGCACGGCGTGATTGAATTTTATCGCGCCGCCCGCGAGAAAGGCATCAAGCCCATTGTGGGCTGCGAAGTTTACGTGGCGCCCGGTTCGCGCTTGGAACACAAAGTCGTCAACGGCGAGAAATATTATCATCTTGGCTTGCTGGCGAAAGACGAGACGGGCTACAAAAATCTCATCAAGCTCTCCACGGCGGCGCACTTGGATGGCTACTATTACAAGCCGCGCATTGATAAAGATATTCTTGCCGCGCATAGCGAAGGTTTGATTGCGTTGTCCGGCTGTCTGGCGAGTGAGATTCCCGATTGGATCATGAAAGATCAGTTGGATAAGGCGCGCGACGCGGTGGATTTCTACAAGCAGACGCTCGGCGCAGAAAACTTTTTTCTTGAGCTCCAGAACCACGGCATTCCTGAACAAGCCAAGGTCAACAAGCCCTTGATTCAATGGTCGAAGGAATTTGGCCTTAAACTCGTCGCGACAAACGACGTTCACTACGTCGAGAAAAGCCATTCGCACGCGCACGATTGTCTCGTCTGCATCGGCACGCAATCCATGCTGAGCGACCCGAAACGGATGAGCGCGGGCTATGTGCCGGAGCAATTTTTCCTACGCTCCGAAGCGGAGATGCAGGCAATATTCGCCGAAGTCCCTGAGGCGGTGAAGAACACGATGAACGTGGCGGAAAAATGCAACTTGGAGATCAAGTTTGGTCAGTTGCATTATCCCGTTTTCAATCCGCCGGAACATTTTACGCGCGAAGGTTATTTGCGGCATCAGCTCGCGGAAGGGTTATTTCGTCGCTACACGATTCATGCGAAAGCGGAGGGCAGCGAATTTGTCATCACCGCGATTGATGAGCCAAAGCGTTTACCATTATTTGCGCCGGTCGAAGGGAAAACTTACACGCTGGCGGACCCGGAAGTGGCGGAGGGAATCAAGCGCGTCATTGACCGATTGCAACTGGAACTGAAGGTCATCGAAAAAACCGGATTCATTTCCTACTTTCTCATCTGCGCAGACTTCATCCGGCACGGCCGCGAAAAAGGCATCTCCTGCGTGGCGCGCGGAAGCGCCGCCGGTTCCATCGTCACCTACTTGCTCGACATCGCGAACGTCGATCCGATCCGCTACGCGCTGCTGTTTGAGCGTTTCCTCAATCCCGAGCGCGTGAATCCGCCGGATATTGATATTGATTTCGCGGACGATCGCCGCGCGGATGTCATCGAATACGTCCGTGAAAAATACGGACGCGATGCCGTCGCGCAGATCATCACCTTCGGCACGATGGGCGCAAAATCCGTCGTGCGCGATGTCGGCCGCGTGATGGGTTTGCCCTATGGCGATGGTGACCGGCTGGCGAAATTGATTCCGGCCGAGTTGAAAATGACGCTGGCCAAAGCGCTCAAGCAAGTGCCGGAACTCAAGGAGGCTTACGAGAATGAAGACGTGACGCGCGAGTTGATTGACACCGCGTTCATCCTCGAAGACCTCACGCGCAACGCCAGTGTTCACGCGGCGGGCGTCGTCATCGGGCCGGAGCCGCTCGTAAATTTATTGCCGTTGAAATTGGACGACAGCGGCACGCTCGTGACGCAATACGCGATGGGTCCCGTCGGCGATCTTGGGTTGCTGAAGATGGATTTTCTCGGGCTAAAAACGCTCACCGTAATCCGCAATACCTGCGAAATGGTCAAGCGCACGCAGAACATTGACGTGCCGATTGATAACTTGCCGCTCGACGATAAAAAAACTTACGACCTGCTGAATCGCGCGGAAACGCTCGGCGTGTTCCAGCTGGAATCCGGCGGCATGCGCGACCTGTGCAAAAAATTTCAGATTAGTTCCGTGGAGCACATCACCGCGCTGGTGGCGTTGTATCGGCCCGGCCCGATGGATTTGATTCCCGATTTCATCAAGCGCCGGCATGGTGAGATCAAAGTCGAATACGAGCATCCGCTGCTCGAACAGATTTCCAAAGAGACTTACGGCATCTTGATTTATCAAGAGCAAGTCATGCAGGCGACGCAGTTGCTGGCGGGCTATACGCTCGGCGGCGCGGATCTGCTGCGCCGCGCGATGGGTAAAAAAAAGGTCGAAGAGATGCAGCAGCAGCGCGCGACCTTCGTGAAGGGCTGCCATGAGGTAAATAATATTCCCAAGACGAAGGCGAATCAGATCTTCGACTTGCTCGAAAAATTTGCCGGTTACGGTTTCAACAAATCGCACGCCGCCGCGTATGCCATCGTCGCGTATCAGACCGCGTATCTGAAGGCGAATTATCCGGTGGAATATTACTGCGCCATGATGACGAACGACATGGCCGCCACGGAAAAACTTTCTGAATACATTGCCGAAGCACGCGCAATGGGCGTGGAAGTGCTCGGCCCGGACGTGAACGAGAGTAGCGTCTATTTTGCGCCAGCACCGCGCAGCAAATCCACCACCGGCGACAGCCTCACGGCTGGCCAAGCCATCCGCTTCGGCATGGCGGCGATTAAAGGCGTAGGCGAAGGTGCGGTCGAAGTGATTCTGAAAGC
>CAIWFB010000185.1 GCA_903911825.1 uncultured Verrucomicrobia subdivision 3 bacterium | reverse complement strand
TCGCTGAGGATGTCGCCGAACATGTTTTCGCAGAGCATCACATCGAACTGCGTGGGTTTGAGCATGAGTTGCATCGCGCCGTTGTCCACAAACATGTGATCCAGCATCACCTCGGGATATTGTTTGCCGATGCGGGTGACGGTTTCGCGCCACAGGATGCCGTTTTCCAGCACGTTTGCCTTGTCAATGCTCGTCAATTTTTTCCGGCGCAACTGCGCGGCCTTGAAAGCGACGTGCGCGATGCGTTCGATTTCGGATGTGGTGTAAACCATCGTATCAATCGCGCGTTGCTGGCCGTCGGGGAGCGTCTCGGTCTTCTTGGGCTGACCGAAATACATGCCGCCGGTCAATTCGCGCACCACGAGGATATCAATGCCGTCGCCCTGGCGTTCTTTCGAGAGCGGGCAGGCGTGGGCAAGCACCTTGGGCAATTTCACCGGGCGCAGATTCGCGAACAGGCCGAATTCCTTGCGCAAGCGCAGCAGTGCGGCGCGTTCGGGACGTTCTTCCTTGGGAATCGTCGGGTCGCGATCAGGCAAACCGACGGAGCCGAAGAGGATGGAATCCGATTTCTTGCAGATCTCCAACGTGACGTCGGGGAGCGCCTTCTTGGCGAAATCAATGCCGGCCCAGCCGACGGGCGCATCCGTGATGTTGAGTTTGAAGCCGAACCGTTTTTCGGTGGCGCGGAGAACTTTGATGGCTTCGCGCATGACTTCCGGCCCGATGCCGTCGCCCGCGAGGGCAGCGATGTTGAATGTTTTCATGAATTAGAGCGGATAGTTTATTTTTTTAGCGCGACGTGACAATGGAATTTTGCAAACCCTGTTTCCAAACTCGACATTCAAAATTCAAAATTTAAAACTGCATCCAATGTCGCTGCCTTACAAAATCGCCACGTTGCTCTACGTTTTCAATGAGCGCGATGAAGTCCTGTTGCTGGAGCGGGCGCAGGAGCCGAATCGCGGTTTCTGGAGTCCGTGCGGCGGCAAACTCAAGATGGAGCTTGGCGAATCGCCGTTCACCTGCGCCTGCCGCGAGGCGCACGAAGAGATGGGCATCGTGCTCGCGCCGTCCGATCTGCATCTAGCGGGCATGGTGAGCGAACACGGCTTTCAGGGGCAGGCGCATTGGCTGATGTTTCTTTTTGAGGTGAAGGTGAAATTGAAAACCCTCCCGCCACCGATGAGCGAAGGGCGCTTTGAATTTTTCCCGCGCGCGCAATTAGCCACGTTGAAGATTCCGCAAACCGATCGCGAACGCATCTGGCCGTGGTTTTGGCAGTATCGCGGCGGCTTTTTCGCGGCTCATTGCCATTGCCACGCCGATGGCCGGAATGATTGGACGTTGGAAGAAACGTTTGTAGGAGCCGACGTGAGGAGGCTCTAATCGAAAACTAAAAGTTAGAGACTCGTCACCTCGTCTCCTACAATTCAAAACATGAGCGACCCGATCATTGACCTGCACAGCGACGATTATTTCATGGGCGAAGCGTTGCGCCAGGGCGCCAAGGCGTATGAGCGCGGCGAAGTGCCCGTGGGCGCGGTCGTCGTGCGCGAAGGCCGCATCATCGCCCGCGCCTACAATCAGGTGGAACTCCTCAAAGACGCCACCGCGCACGCCGAAATGCTCGCCCTCACCACCGCTGAAAATGCCGTGGGCGATTGGCGGCTCACCGATTGCACGCTCTACGTCACGAAAGAGCCCTGCCCGATGTGCGCCGGCGCCATCGTGCATACGCGGTTGCTGCGCGTGGTGTTCGGCTGGGGCGATCCCAAAGGCGGCGCGGCGGGTGGCGCATTGAATCTGTTACAATTTCCCACGCTCAACCATCGCTGCGAGATCACCTCCGGCGTGCGGCTGGAAGAGTGTCGCGCCTTGCTGCAACAATTCTTTGCCGAACAGCGCGCCGCGAAAAAGAAAGCCAGCGACGAAGCGGCGGCGAATTAAAATCGTCCAGTTGAAGCCAGCCCGGAAAACCACGCGAACGGGTTTATGGAATTTTCGGCCAATAAAAAAGCGAGGCAACCTTGCGGTTGCCTCGCTGGATGATTAAACCGAAGTCTTAGTTCGGGAAGTTGAAGCTCGGCGTCGCAATCGAAGCACCGTTGGTGCCGGAGCTGAGCGCGGCTTGCAAACCGGAGACCGTCACCTGCTGGACGCTACCGTCAGCGAGGGTGATGTTACCGGCTTTTTGATGCAAATCATTGGCCGTCCAGGAACCCTGATTCACCGGCACGTAGGTTTTGCCCACGGTCGCGGCGGCGTTAGAAACGTTGTTTGTCGTAGCAGCACCGGCCGTATTAGCGGCCACCGTGCCGATGTTACGATCACCGGACAAAATCATTTGGGGATATTGTTCCGAAGCGTCGCCGTTGATGAAATAGCTGACGGTGGTGTATTGGCCCGCGTAGCCAATCTGGGAGAAGTTCGTGGCGGCAGTTCCACGGCTGTCCGAGGTGCACAACAGGATTTTCGGCGTGCCCACTTCGTTGGACATAACCATGAATACGTTTGTCACGCCTTGCGCGGAAACTTTGGCACCAGCGCCGCCGTTGGCGTAAAGGTAGTCAGAAGAACCACCGAGGGCGGAGGAAACGGCCATCGGATAACGGTCGTTGTTGTCACCACCCCAGAGGCGGACGGACAAGCCGACCTGCTTGAGATTGTTGACGCAGTTGATGCGTTGCGCTTTGCGTTTGGCCGCGGCCAAAGCGGGGAGGAGCATCGCCGCGAGAATTGCGATGATCGCGATAACGACGAGCAATTCGATGAGCGTGAATGCTTTCTTTTGGTTTTTCATAATTTTTCTTGGTTGTTTTTTGTTTAATTGTCCGAGGCAAGCGCGGGTAGCGACAAACACCACCCAAACTGACCCTCGGATTTCTGGAATTTTAATAAGCAGCGCGAGTGCCAAGGTTAAATTCTTGAAAAAGCCAATGAATCCATAGCTCGACTTCAACTTCAATCAGGCGATGCGTGCAATTTACGCGCGGGATGCGTGAAGTTCACGCAGAAGCAGCAACTTTATTCACAATTGCAGTCCTATGCCTTCGGCTTGGCCACAAAATTAGTGGCCTGCGAGGCCTGCCGCACTGAAGTCGCCTCTACCAGCCGGAGCAACGCGGTAGCTAGTGACGTGGGCGGCAAGGCTACCCAGTGAAAAAACGCATTGCCCGCCAAGGTGGCGGACGGCACATTGCGCGAGTGAAAATTCTGGTCCACTGCACGCTCCCGTTCGCACTCGCGCACGGCGGGCAGGCCATCCAAATCCAGAAAACCATCGCCGCACTGCAGGAAATCGGCGTGGATGCTGAACCGCTCCGGTGGTGGGATGAACAGCAGACGGGCGACGTGATCCATTATTTTGGCTTGATGCCGCAAGATCAAATCCAATTCGCCCGGCAGAAAAAAATTAAAGTCATCCTCGCCAACCTGCTCACCGCGCAAGGTTCGCAAACCACGCTGCAACGCGGCGTGCGCCGGGTGTTCCGCTGGGGCATCGAACATCTGGCTCCGCGCAGTGTGGCCAATTCGTTCGGCTGGGAAAGTTACCGACGGGCGGACGCCAACATCGCCCTGACCTCGTGGGAAAAGCATTTGATGGAATATAAATTCGGCGCGGCGCCGGAAAAAATCTTCGTCGTGCCCAACGGCGTGGAGCCGGAATTCTTTGCCGCGCCAAAAACACCGCGCGGCGAATGGCTCGTCTGCACCGCCACCATCACCGAACGCAAGCGCGTGCTGGAACTCGCGCAAGCCGCCGTCGCCGCACAAACGCCCACGTGGATCATCGGCAAGGCTTACGCGGACAACGATGCGTATGCGCAGCAATTTTTCGCGCTGGCCAAGGCGAATCCGCAATTCATTCGCTACGAAGGCGGGATCAGCGACCGCGCGCAATTGGCGCAGATTTACCGCGCCGCACGCGGCTTTGTGCTGTTGAGCACGATGGAAAGCTTGAGCCTGTCGGCACTGGAAGCGGCCGCGTGCGAATGTCCTTTGCTGCTTGGCGATTTGCCGTGGGCGCACAGCTCGTTTGCCATCGGCGCGCACTTCTGCCCCGTCACCGATTCCGTGGCCACGACGGCGGCGGCGCTGAAACAATTTTACGCCGCCGCCCCCACGCTGCCGTGCCCACCCAAACCCGCCACGTGGACGGACGTCGCACACCAGCTTAAAGCCTGCTACGAAAAAGTTTTGGCGAGTTGAAGCGGATTTTGTTATTTAACCGACCGAAGGACACCCGAATAAACCCAGGCCACATGGCGAACATTTCCATCATCATACCGTGCTTCAACGAGGAAGCTGTGCTGCCCAAATTATTTGCGCGGCTCGGCGCGGTGGCAGCCACGTGGCATGCGGACTACGAAATCATCTGTGTGGACGACGGCTCGCGGGATCGCACTTGGGAAATTCTCAAAGCGCAACACGCCCAAGACCCGCGTTGGCGCTGCCTCAGCTTCGCCCGCAATTTCGGCCATCAGACCGCCGTGAGCGCTGGCCTGCATTTTGCCACCGGCGATTGCGCCGTGGTCATTGATGCCGACCTGCAAGATCCGCCGGAGGAAATTTCCCGCCTGCTCGCCAAATGGCGCGAAGGTTACGAAGTGGTTTTCGCCACCCGCAAACAACGGCGCGATCCGCTCATCAAACGCCTACTCGCCTGGGGGTTTTACCGGCTGCTGCAAAAGATGACGCCACTCCCGATGGCGCGTGACGCGGGCGATTTTTGTCTGCTTGATAAAAAAGTCGTGGCCGTGATGAATGCGTTGCCCGAGCGCAGCCGCTACCTGCGCGGCCTGCGGACGTGGTGCGGTTTTCGGCAAACCTCGGTGGAGTTTGACCGCGCCGAACGCGCCGCCGGCGTGCCGCAATACACGTTCAAGAAATCTTTCAAACTCGCAATGGATGGATTGTTTTCCTTCTCCGCCGCGCCATTGCGGCTAGCGACGTATCTCGGCCTGTGGGTTTCGGCCTTTGCGTTCTTTGGCGTGCTCTTCACGTTGGCACAGAAAATTTTCGCCGCTGAATTCGCCAAAATCGGCCTCGCCCCCGGTGCCGGTTTTCCAACGATTGTCATTTCCGTTTTGTTCCTAGGCGGCGTGCAACTCATCTGCCTCGGCATCCTCGGCGAATACATCGGGCGCATCTACGAAGAGGTCAAAGGCCGGCCACTCTGGATTCTCCGCGACAGCGCGGGCCTCGTGACGACGGATAAAAAATAATTTCAGAAAAATATGACCAAGCATTTCATCCTCACCAATCCCATCACGCGACGGCTGTATCCACGCTTCCTGCATTTTCTCGACGGCCAGAACATCGAGCGCAAATTGCAGGACCTCGCGCTGGAGGACACCGCCCGCTACATCGAGGCAAATCTGGCGGATGTGCCCGCGTTCAAAAATGATTTTGCGCTGCTAGAATTCGCGCTGAAAAAAGTGACGCTCGACGGACTCCACTGCGAGTTCGGCGTTTTCCAAGGCACGACCATCAATCACCTCGCCGGACTCACGTCGAAGACGATTCACGGCTTCGATTCGTTCGAGGGCCTGCCGGAATTCTGGCGTCCCAATTTCGACAAAGGCCGTTTCGCCGTGGCGAAATTGCCGTCCGTTCGCGCCAACGTGCAACTGCACAAAGGCTGGTTCAATGAATCGCTTCCGCCGTTTCTTGCTGCGAACAAAGGCCCCGCCGCCTTCCTGCACATTGACTGCGACCTGTATTCCTCGACGAAAACTATTTTCCAATTGTTCCGTGACCGCATCCGTCCCGGCACGGTCATCGTGTTTGACGAGATGTTCAATTATTCCGGCTGGCAGCAAGGCGAGTTCAAGGCCTTCAACGAATTAATCGCCGAGACCGGGATGAAATACGACTGGATTGGCTACTGCTGCTATCACGAGCAGGCGGCGGTAATCATCAAGTAGCCCGCCGTCGTGAAAAATTTTCTCCTCCAAAAAAAACAGTTTTTCATCTACTGCGCCATCGGCGGCTCGGGCACGGCATTGACGTGTCTACTCTACGCATTGCTCGTCAAATATGCCGGGCAAACGGTGCAAGTCGCCAATGCCATCGGCTACGCGGCGGGCACGTTGCTCTCCTTCGTGCTGAACGCGTGGTTCAACTTTCGCGTGTCGGACCGAATCATCCAACGGCTCACGGCTTTCTTTGGTGTCGCTTTTCTCGGCTGGCTCGCGTCGGCGGGATTGCTCTACATCCTCGTCGGGCAATGGCACTGGAACGCGCTCTATGCCTACGTCATCGTGATTCTCACCGTCGTGCTGCTGCAATATAATTTGAACCGAATATTTTCATTTCGCAAAACCACTAGATGAGCGCGCAAAAAAAAATCCTGATCATCGGCGGCGGTTTTACCGGTCTGACGGCGGCTTTGCGGCTGTCGGCAGATAAAAATTTCTCAGTCACGCTCGTTGAAAGTTCCGACCATTTGGGCGGGCTCGCGGCCGGTTTTCCGCTCGGCGGCACCTCGTTGGAAAAAACGTATCACCACCTGTTTCTCACAGACACGAGCATTCTCGATCTAGTCAAAGAACTTGGTCTTTCGGAAAGATTAATCTGGTGCGACAGTTCCGTGGGTATTTATCGCGAAGGGAAAGTTCACCCGTTCAAGACGCCGTTAGATCTCCTCCAGTTTTCGCCGTGCAATTTTCTCGGACGCCTCCGCACCGGTTTTGCCGCGCTATATCTCAAGCATCAAAAAAATTGGCGCGGGTTTGCCGGCGTAACGGCGCAGGACTGGATGACCCGCGCTTGTGGGGCGAGCGCAATGGCGAGCATCTGGACACCGTTGCTCAAAGGTAAATTCGACCGCCATTTCGATAAAGTTTCCATGGCGTGGTTCTGGGCGCGCATCCACATCCGCGCCAATTCTCGCTCCGGCGGCGGCGGCGAAAAACTTGGCTATTTTCACGGCGGTTTCAACGTCATCACCACCGCGCTCGAAAAAGAAATTCGACAGCGGGGCGTGACAATTCAGACGGGCGCGCTCGTTGAAAAAATTTCTACCGACCACACCGCCGTCATCAATGGTGCCACCGTCGCGTTTGATTATTGCCTCTTCACCGGCCCGTCACCGGCGTTTGCCAAGCTCTTGCCCGCACAGGTTTCGCTCAATGATTACGCCGCGAAACTGCGCAGCATCGAATATCTCGGCGCGACGTGTTTGATCTTCACCAGCGCGCAGAGTCTCGGCGATTTCTATTGGGTGAACGTGAATGAAGCGGATGCGCCGTTTTTAGTTTTCATCCAGCACACGAATCTCGTTGGAAAAGAAACCTACGGCGGCAAACACGTTTACTACATCGGCGCGTATCTGTCGCCAGAAGGCAAAGTTTTCAATCTGCCCGACGATGAACTGGCTAAACTCTGGTTCAGCTACCTCAAGAAAATGTTTCCGGCGTTCACCGCCGATCAAATCAGCGAGCGCCATGTGTTCCGCTTCCGCGCTGCGCAACACATCGTGGACACGGCTTACGCGGCGAAGATTCCTGATTTCAAAACGCCCTTGCCCGGGGTTTTTCTGTCGAACTTCTCCCAAATTTTCCCCGAAGATCGCGGCACCAACTTCGCCGTGCGCGAAGGCGCACGCATCGCCGCGTTGATTCAGGCGGAGGCGCACGCATGACGCGCCAGAAATTATTTTCTGCCCCGGCCATCGCTTGTGCGTTCGTAGCGCTGGCCCTCGCGGCGCTGTCCTTGGGGCCATTCATGCGGGAGACGGATCAAGCGTGGCTATTAGATGGCGGCATGGGCATCGCCAACGGTCACTCCGAAATCGCCCGCGCGGAATTCAACTTCGATAAACAATTCGTCAGCTACTATTTGCCCGGCGTGCTGTTTAAATTTTTCCCGCGCCCGTTCACAGCCGACACGCTGGTGCTGGCGGGAAATGTTTTGGGTCTGGTCATGCTGTGGGGCAGCCTGTTCTGGCTGCTCGCTAAATCGTCACGCCGCTTGCCACTGGCGCTCGCGCTGCCGCTGATTCTTGCGCCGACGTTTTTAGTCTATTCGGCTTTCTATGCGAGCGCTTTCACGTCCGTGTCTTTCGTGATTTTTCTGGCGGCTTACTTGGATCGCAAAGCTTGGAGGTGGCCTAATCAGGGGGTGGTTTTCGCGCTCGCGTTCTGTGCGGTAGGTGCTCGCGCCGATGCCATTTTTATCCTGCCGTTGCTGGCGATGCTACACAGTTCCCGTCGGACTTTCGTGAGCGTCTTGCAATCGCCCAACACGTGGCTGATGGCCACGGGTGGTCTGGCGGCATTTTTCCTGGGACGAGCCTTGTATCTTGACCACGCGATTGATTACGCGGCGACGGCGTTCCGGCTGAAAATTTATTTAGGCTATGTGGCGTTCGGGCTGGGCGGCGCAACGCTGCTGCTGTTAGCGGCATTGCACGCCATCGGTTTGGTCGCCCGCAAAAATCGCTGCAAGTTATGGACGGTTTTTCTCTGGCTCGGGCTGGCGTTGCCGATGGGTTATTATAGTTTGCAACTCCTCACACCGCGTCACTGCACGGTGGGTGCGGTTTCCCTTCTGGTCTTTGTTTGTGCGCGGCGCGGCCGGATGATTTTTCACAACTATTTTCGCCCAAAGAATGTTGCGTGGAGCCTTAAAACCATCCTGCTCCTGACCACCCTTGTGCCGGTATTTGTCGGAATAAACCTCGCCGATATCAACCATCCAAAAATCACTTGCACGCAACCGACGCTACTGCCCACCGGAGCGGGCGTGGCGCCTACCGGAGCATATCTGGCTTTCTGTTACGGCGTGCGTCAGAGCGACGGTTTTGTCGATCACAACCACGCCGTTTGGGCGGCGGCGAAAAGCACGCTCTACGCAGCTGACGCTAATGGCAAAGTGCCCTACCTCTTCGCCCCCATTGAAAGCTATCTGATTTTTTCCATCCGGTTACAAAACAAGATTCCCGACCGCTACTCGCTGGCCACCGAACAATGCCCGCCACATTTTTATATGGAAAGCCGCTCGCTGATGCGCTTTCAATTCACGTTCCCGCCGGAAAAAGTTTCGCTGGAAAAATTTTTGAACCACACCGCCTTCACTCCCGCTTCGGTCGCGAACTGGCACGGCATTACCATGCTGCTGGGCGAAACGAATGCCGTTGGGGTAACTAATGATCTCAACGCGGCGCTTTGGGCGTTGATTACGGCTTTCCAGCGCGATGAGTTTCGGTTGGAGCCAACCGAATCACTCCAAAAAATTCCGGCGGATTGGGCGGGCAAGAAACTCGTCGTGGCGAGTCGGGGTGCTTCCGTTTTGAAGGGAGAACTCGTCAAGTCAAACACCGTCCTCACCAATGGCGTATTTGGCGACTGGAACCGGACTGATTTTTATCCGTTGCACGGCGGGGAAACCGTGACGGTTCAATCGTCGCCTACAGAGAAAATTTTCGTTGGCCTCAGCGTTTTCCCCGAGTGGATGTCGTTGCAAAAACTGTGAGCCGGGGGCATGATTTTCTTAGAATAACCTAATATTTATGAGCATCGCTTTAGTGACCGGATCAGCTGGACTGATCGGTTCCGAAACCTGCAAACGTTACCACGCTGAAGGGTTTGACATCGTCGGCGTGGACAACAATATGCGCGCCCGCTTTTTTGGCGCCGAGGCTTCCACGGCGCTCACCCGCACCAAGCTGGAAAAAACGCTCAAGAATTATTCGCACGCCGTCGTGGATATCCGTGACAACGATGCGGTGAACCAACTCTTCGCTAAGCTCGGCTCGTCCATCAGGGTCGTGGTTCACACCGCCGCGCAGCCGTCGCACGACTGGGCCGCGCGCGAGCCGCACACGGATTTCAGCGTCAACGCCGTCGGCACTTTGAATTTACTCGAAGCCGCGCGGCAACATTGTCCCGAAGCTGTTTTCATTTTCACCAGCACCAACAAGGTTTATGGCGACACGCCGAATCTGTTGCCGTTGCGCGAACTGGAGTTGCGTTGGGAAATTGATCCGGCGCATCCGTATCACACCGGCATTGATGAAACGATGTCCATCGACCAGACGAAGCATTCACTCTTCGGCGCGAGTAAAGTGGCCGCTGATGTTTTGGTGCAGGAATACGGCCGCTACTTCGGGATGAAGACGGCGATTTTTCGCGGTGGTTGTCTCACCGGCCCCGCACACGCAGGCACAGAGCTACACGGTTTTCTCGCTTACTTGATGAAATGCACCGCCACGGGTCGGCCGTATCGCGTGTTCGGCTACAAAGGCAAACAGGTGCGCGACAATATCCACAGCCACGACCTTGTGGAAGCGTTTTGGCAATTCTCCCAAGCGCCGCGCTCCGGCGAAGTTTATAATATGGGCGGCAGTCGCCACTCCAATTGCTCCATGCTCGAAGCCATCGGCCTGTGCGAGCAGATCAGCGGCAAAAAACTGGATTACACCTACGTTGAAGACAACCGCATCGGCGATCACATCTGGTATATCAGCGACGTGCGGAAATTTCAGAAGCACTATCCGCATTGGAAATATCAGTTTGATCTGAAGGCAATTCTCACCCAGATCCACGCAGCGGTCATCGCAAGTTGATTTCTCATGGAGCACGGCGCGAAGAATTTTTAATCTGTGTTCCATCTGTGAAAATCTGTGGCTAAACCCAAATGAATATTCTCATCACCGGCATCTGCGGCTTCGTCGGCAGCACCTTGACGCGGGCACTGCTTGCGGCGGGCGAAAATCTGGAGATTGTCGGCGTAGATAATTTCATCCGCCCCGGCAGCGAACTGAATCGCCGCGAACTTGCGAAGCTTGGCGTAAAAATTATTCATGCCGACGTTCGGAGCGCGACGGATTTTGAAACGCTGCCAAAGGCAGACTTTGTGATTGATGCCGCCGCTAATCCAAGCGTGCTCGCGGGCGTGGATGGCAAGACCAGCTCCCGCCAATTGCTTGAGCACAATCTTTGGGGCACAATCAACATTCTCGAATACTGCAAGACGCATCGCGCCGGACTGATTTTATTGAGCACGAGCCGCGTTTATTCCGTGCCGCCCTTGGCGGCGCTAGCGGTTGAAGTTCATCAAAAAGCCTTTCGCCCCAAGGCTGGCGCAACTCTTCCCGATGGACTTACTTCAGCGGGAGTGAGCGAAAAGTTTTCCACGGCGCCGCCGATTTCACTCTACGGTTCCAGCAAACTCGCGAGCGAAGCGGTGGCTCTGGAATATGCCGAGACGTTTCAATTTCCCGTGTGGGTCAATCGCTGCGGCGTGCTCGCAGGCGCGGGACAATTTGGCAAGGCCGACCAAGGGATTTTCTCTTTCTGGCTTAATGCGCATCTGCGGCGGCGCCCATTGAAATACATCGGTTTCGGCGGCGGCGGCCATCAAGTGCGCGACTGCCTGCATCCCAACGATCTCGTTCCAGTGCTGTTGGCGCAGATGAAAAACGCTGACAAGAGCAAGCCGCGCATCGTGAATTTGAGCGGTGGCGCACAAAACGCCATGTCGCTCGCACAACTGACGGATTGGTGCGACACACGTTTTGGAAAACACTCGGTAGCGAGCGAAGCTGCGCCGCGCCCGTTTGATATTCCGTGGATGGTTTTGGATTCGTCGCTCGCGGAAAAAACGTGGCACTGGTCGCCGCAGATTTTATTGCCGCAAATATTGGAAGAAATCGCCCAACACGCGGGGCTGCATCCTGATTGGTTAGAAATCTCTGGTTCTTAAGCTAGCCGCTGGCAACGCCGTTTATTTTTCCACTTCACTTTCTTGGAGGCGATATTCGACAAGTTGTCCGGTCAGCGGCGATTGGATAGCCCAAGGTTGCGCACTGCTGAACGAGATGGCCGTGATGGCGGGATTCTTAAACGCAGCAGCTTTAAGCCAGTTACCGATGTCTTCCTCGGATTCGACGCGCCGATTCACCAAAACCCCGGTTTGCAAAATGGGCAGAATGGCTCGGCAAATCTTTGAGGTGCCGTCCTCATATTGAAAACAAACCGCGAGCAGAGCGGGGGCAAAGGCGGCGGATTGTAATTTACCCAAAACAGAACGGTCCACTTGCAGGGTCAGAAAAATTAGATTCGTCGTGGTCGGAATCGAGAGTGTTTGGTTAAGTTGCAAAACAACCGCGTTCGTGCTGACCGGAACAAGCCGGCGGACGCGCGGAGTGTGGCGCAGCAAAAAGGTGTTGGCAGATTTTAGTTGGACGGCCTGCCCAACTTTTTGCGGAAGTGGAAATTTGGTTTGGTAGGAATAATTTTCCAGCAAAACCCGCTTCGTCTGAGCTTCGTCCCACGCGGCGGGCCGGTCATCAATCGCCGCCGGTTGCGCACCCGAAAAAAGAATATAATCGGGCGCGTTGTTGGCTGCCAGATGATGGGCGTTCAACCCATCCAGCCAAGGCGTGTAGGCGGAATAGGATTGTGGAATCGGTCGGGGCTGATAATTCAGGCCATTGGCGATCGCGAGCGATACTTCCCATGGCATGACGTCCATGGTCGCTTGACCAATGGTTGCGCGGATATCAGCGGGCAGGCGTGCTGATGGATAACGCGCATTCAAACGGCTTTGCAAATAATCTGCGCCACCACTCCAGGGATAACGGATAACTTCTGCCGCATAGCGAAGGGGCAAACTTTCCGCACCGGTGGACCAATTCCATTGCGCCCGCGCACTTAACAAGGCCAGCGGATAACACAGGCTGAATAAAAACAACAGCCGGAGCGGAGCATATTGTCGCCAGGCTAAACACCACACCGCCAGCAGCAGAGGTAATCCCTGGTAAAAATAAAAAAGGTGCATTCCATCGGCGCGCACAAAAGCATTTTTGAAAAGCAACAGCAGGCCGCAACTTAACGGCAAAAACAGCAATAGTTGGGCGCGCCACACCAATCGGCCGCGCCCCCACCAAACCACCAACCCGATGGCTAACAGATACGGCCAAGAAAGCTCCACACCCAGCGGCTTCTGAAAGGGGCAGTTGAGTTCCGCCCAAAGCGATGTCCGGCCGGACTTAACCGTCATGGCTTCGCTGTAACCAGCAATCAGCTCCTGGCCCGAACGTAGATAGCCCGCCAAATCTACCCGCCAATAAAGCGATCCCAACCATAATAAGAGCGGAAACCCAAACCACAAAACCATCCCGTGCCAGCGACGCGAGGGGCTGAAAATTAAAAAAGCGGTGGTGAGGTGACTTCGCTTTTTCAGGCCAGGTAATTTGTTAGTCTGGGTCGACCAAGAAAGGACCAGACCATGAAAGGCAAACGGTATACAACGGAAGACAAGATTCGCATCCTGCGGGAAGCGGATGGTGGGGAACGCAGC
>CAIWFB010000184.1 GCA_903911825.1 uncultured Verrucomicrobia subdivision 3 bacterium | reverse complement strand
GCTGCGTTCCCCACCATCCGCTTCCCGCAGGATGCGAATCTTGTCTTCCGTTGTATACCGTTTGCCTTTCATGGTCTGGTCCTTTCTTGGTCGACCCAGACTAACAAATTACCTGGCCTGAAAAAGCGAAGTCACCTCAGGGTGACCACATCAATGAACAGCAACAGGGGCGTTTCTCGCTGCGTTATCGCGGCTAGCTGGGCGGCATTATTCACCGCTAGCACTCGATAATTCAAATCTTGCAACCGGTTCACCAGTTGGGAACCGGGCATGAGTCGCTCGTGGAAAACAATGGCAAGTGGGCTGGGCATAATTCCCAAGCTCACGGCAAATCCGTCGCGCCCATCAGGAAACGATCCGCTTCGCGCGCAGCGCCACGACCTTCGTTGAAGGCCCACACCACTAAGCTCTGACCGCGACGGCAGTCGCCGCACGCAAACACCTTCGGATGGTTCGTGGTGTATTTCTCGAAATCGGCTTTGGCGTTGGAGCGTTGGTCGCGTTCAATGCCGAGCGCTTCCAACAACGGTTGTTCTGGTCCAAGGAAGCCCATCGCGAGTAACACGAGTTCTGCCGGGAGAATTTTTTCCGTGCCCGCAACTTTTTGCGGACCGAAGTTACCTTTGTCGTCCTTCTTCCATTCCACTTGAATGGTGTGGACGGCTTTGACCTGACCATTGGCATCACCTTCAAACTTGGTGGCTGTGGTGAGATAAGTGCGTGGATCAGCGCCGAATTTTGCGGCGGCTTCTTCCTGACCGTAATCGACTTTGAGCGTTTTTGGCCATTCGGGCCAAGGATTATCTTTGGCGCGCTCTAAAGGCGGCTGCGCCATGATTTCCAATTGGATCACACTCTGGCAGCCGTGGCGAATCGACGTGCCGACGCAGTCGGTGCCGGTATCGCCGCCACCGATCACGACGACGTTTTTGCCGTCGGCAGTGATGTTGGTGCCGGGCTTCGCGCCATCGAGCAGATTCTTGGTGTTGGCGGTGAGAAATTCCATCGCGAGATGGATGCCTTTCAATTCCCGACCAGGAATCGGCAAATCGCGTCCCTTGGTGGCACCCGTCGCGAGAATAACCGCGTCGAAATCGGCTAACAATTTGTCCGTCGGCAACGTTTTGCCGACTTCGGTATTGCAGACAAATTTCACACCTTCTTTTTCCAGCAAAGCGATACGGCGCAGCACGACTTCTTTTTTGTCGAGCTTCATGTTGGGGATGCCATACATGAGCAAGCCACCCGGGCGATCAGCACGTTCAAACACGGTGACTTCGTGGCCAGCCTTATTCAATTGCGCGGCAGCGGAAAGTCCAGCGGGACCAGAGCCGACCACGGCTACTTTTTTGCCCGTGCGTTTCTTTGGCGGTTCTGCAACGACCCAGCCTTTTTCCCAGCCGTGGTCGATAATGCTGACTTCGATGTTCTTGATCGTGACGGCGGGGTCTTTCATGCCGAGCACGCAAGAACCTTCACACGGAGCCGGGCAAACCCGTCCAGTGAATTCCGGAAAGTTGTTTGTCTTGTGCAGGCGATCCAACGCTTCGCGCCACAGGCCGCGATAAACCAAATCATTCCACTCAGGAATCAGATTGTGGATCGGGCAGCCGCTAGCCATGCCACTGACCAATTGGCCGGTGTGGCAGAACGGAATGCCGCAATCCATGCAGCGTGCGCCCTGTTTCTTGAGGTCTGCCTCGGACTGATGCAGGTGAATTTCCTTCCAATCCGCAATGCGCGTGAGCGGT
>CAIWFB010000183.1 GCA_903911825.1 uncultured Verrucomicrobia subdivision 3 bacterium | reverse complement strand
GCTGCGTTCCCCACCATCCGCTTCCCGCAGGATGCGAATCTTGTCTTCCGTTGTATACCGTTTGCCTTTCATGGTCTGGTCCTTTCTTGGTCGACCCAGACTAACAAATTACCTGGCCTGAAAAAGCGAAGTCACCTCAGGTTTGTATAATCCTGGTGATGTCGCCAACCTTAATTTAGCCACCCCAACCCTTGCCTCCGCCGTTGTTACCACGAACACCGTGATCTCCGGCACCTACAACGGCACAAATGGCGTGGTGTATCAGCTCGATTTTTATTCCGATGTCACACCCGCTAGCACCGCAGAGTCGCAAACGTATCTTGGCTCGCGCACGGTCACCGGCACGGGTGGTTCCGCTGCTTTCACAGCCAACCTCGGCGCATTATTACCCACCAGTCGCGCGGTCACCGCCACGGCTACGGATCCTTCGGGCAACACCTCGCGAGTTTCTACTGGAGTCGCCGTCACGATGACGAGCGCCAATAGTGACGGTATTCCCAATGCCTGGCGCACGCAGTATTTTGGCACCACCACGACCAACGCTCAAACCGCCGCCTTCGCTGACTTTGACCACGACGGGGTGAGCAATTTGAATGAATTTCTCTCTGGCACCAATCCCACCAACGCTGCCAGCGTATTCAAACTTACCGCGCAAAATCCTGTCACCACTACCAACGCCGTGAGTTGGAATTCCGCCAGCGGCATCGTTTATCGCGTTTTTTCGCGCGACGATTTATCCGTTGGCAACTGGGAAATTCTCGCCGACCAAATCATCGGCAATGGCACGAACGTCTTCCTGACCGATCCCGCCGCCACCGTTTCGGCCAAGCGTTTCTATCGCGCGCAAGTTTTGTGGTGACCGCCGTTTGACGACCCCTCGTTGCTACACTAATTTCCTCGCGTGTTTGAACTCGTCTCCGATTACCAGCCTGCGGGCGACCAGCCGCAGGCAATTGAAAAGCTGACTGCTGGCATTGTTGCGGGCGCGCCGCATCAGACCTTGCTGGGCGTCACCGGTTCGGGCAAGACGTTCACTATCGCGAACGTCATCCGAAATACCAGCAAACCTACACTCGTTATTTCGCACAATAAAACGCTGGCTGCGCAGCTTTACGCCGAGTTCAAAAGTTTTTTCCCCAACAACGCCGTCGAATACTTCGTCAGCTACTTCGATTTTTATCAGCCGGAAGCTTACATCCCGCGCACCGATACGTTCATCGAAAAAGATTCCGCTGTGAACGATGACATTGAGCGGCTGCGGCTCTCGACGTTGGCGGCGTTGTTCTCGCGGCGCGATGTCATCGTCATCGCCAGTGTCTCGTGCATTTACGGCATCGGCAGCAAAGAAGATTACGCCGCGCTCGTCATTCCTGTGCGCGTCGGCATGGAACTTTCGCGCGACCAACTGCTTTCGCGCATGGTGGATCTACAATACTCGCGCAACGACATCGCTTTCGAGCGTGGGAATTTTCGCGTGCGCGGCGATACCGTTGAAGTCTGGCCCGCCGGTCGTGAAGACGGTTTGCGCGTGGAATTTTTCGGCGATGTCATCGAGAAGCTGACGCGCTTTGAACCATTGACCGGAAAGAAAACGGAAGCGCTCCAGTCGAATACCATCTTTCCCGCGAAACAATTCGTGACTACTGGCGACAAGATGAAAAGTGCGCTGCTCGCCATCCGTGAAGAGCTCGGTATTCGCATCGCCGAGTTTGAGCGCGATGGCAAATTGATCGAGGCGCAGCGCATCAAGATGCGGACGGAATTTGATTTGGAGATGATGGAAGAAATGGGTTTCTGCTCCGGTATTGAAAATTACTCGCGCCACATCGCCAAGCGTCCGCCCGGCTCGCGTCCAACCACACTATTTGATTTTTTCCCGAATGATTATCTGCTCGTGCTGGACGAATCGCACGTCACCGTGCCTCAGATTGGCGGTATGTTTGAAGGCGACAAATCGCGCAAAACCGTTTTGGTGGATCACGGTTTTCGTCTGCCGAGCGCGCTGGACAATCGCCCGCTGAATTTTCTGGAATTTCAAGGTCTGCAAAATCAAACCATCTACGTCAGCGCCACGCCTGCGCCGCGCGAAATTGGTTGGTCGCAGGGCAAAGTCACAGAACTCGTTGTGCGCCCAACCGGATTGATCGATCCGAAAGTCACCATCAAGCCGCTCAAAGGACAGATTGATGATTTGATGGAAGAAGTCCGCAAACGCGGCGACAAAAAAGAACGCACACTCGTCACCACGTTGACCAAGCGCACGGCGGAAGAACTCACCGATTATCTCCGCGACATTGGCATTCGCGTTCAGTATTTGCATAGCGACATCGGCGCGATTGAACGCGTGGAAATTCTCCGTTCACTGCGCAAAGGCGAATTCGATGTGCTCGTCGGCATCAATCTCTTGCGCGAAGGTCTGGATTTGCCGGAAGTTTCCCTCGTGGCGATTCTGGATGCGGACAAAGAAGGTTTTCTCCGCAGCGAAACCAGTTTGATCCAAACTGCCGGTCGCGCCGCGCGTC
>CAIWFB010000182.1 GCA_903911825.1 uncultured Verrucomicrobia subdivision 3 bacterium | reverse complement strand
CCAGCCGCCCTCGACCTTTTGTTCCTTCATCCAGCGCGGGACGGATTCCTCGATGGTCACGCCGCAGATGACGCGCGTGCTGCCCCATTCGATGAGCGTGGAACCGGCGGCGTGCGGCGCAATGTGATTTTGAAAACGCAGCGGGCGGATTTGATTGGCGTTGCGCCCGTCGGCGCGGATGGATTCAGACATGGGCAACAGGGTAGGAAAAAATTCATTAAATCGCAAATCGTGAATCGGCCTGAAAAAGTTATTTCAATTCCTGTTTGTCCGTGTAGCGGATTGGAAAATGTTCCGGCTGCTGAAATTTGCGGCCAAGCGGATTCACGGCATAAATCATCATGTTCGTGTCCAAGCGCACATACAGCGTCCAACGCGTGCAAGGAAAATCAGCTGTGAACCGAGATTTCGTTATCAATTCTTCCGGCATTCCCATGATCGGTTTTACATCAGCGTAGGTAAATTTTGAACGACCATCGGAAACAAACCATGTTGAACTGTCTTTATCATCAAAGTATGTGTCGCCATAGATGCAATTGCCGGAAGCTCCCGGGCGAATTTTCATTGTCTGTCTCTGCCCCATTTTTCCAATCGCGACGATGCCAGTATTAACAGAAATTTCCCTGCCAGTATCATTGCGAATGTTGGTGACGACCGGCGCAGTGCAACCGGAAATAAGCAAGACCAAGGCCAGAATGAAAAGCGGTCGAATCATGGCGGAGATAGCGTGGTTTTTCCATCCAGCGGCTCAATACTTTTTACCGTGAGCAAAACTGTCGTGTGATGATGGCCGTTGATGCTGTGATACAAAGTGCCGGTTACTTTGACGTGCTTGCCCACGAGTTTTTTATATTTGGCATATTGATCTTCGTCCAAATTCAGTTGCAGCTCCGTGATGCCTGCTTCCGTTTCGTCATTGATGGAATCTTTGATGCCGTCCGCTTTCACGCAGACGATTTGCGACAAATGCAAAATCCAGCAGGTTTCCGCCTCGTCGCCCTTGGCCACGCTTTCGTATTCGGGCGGACCGGGAAACGTCTGGCGCTTGATGACGCCGGTGACTTCCACGACCGCCGGTTCGTAGCTCAACCAATCCGTGCGCGGCGCATCCTGATTTATCGTCACCACGTTCACCGTCACGTTCTCGCATTTGCCATTGGTGATAATGCCACTGCAAATTCCCTCAAACCAAACCTGTCCCCGGCCAATCATCACTCCCTGCCAGTTCACGAATAAAGCATCGTAAGTCTGGATGGCGATTTCATGGCGGACATTTTCCGTAAAAACTGCGTCGTAGTTTTGGATCAACGCCGCCGGTGATTTGATATATTTCGTGCCGCTTTCCCGGTTCACCATCAGCGGATAATTCACCAAGCTGGCGACAGCTTTTTTGTCGGCCTTGGCAACGGCATTGGTGAAGGTGTCAAAAAATTTCCGGTAAGGCTCATGCTCGCCGCAAATGTAATCCAGCCGATGATCCGTCGTTTCTGCGGCGAACATGGGAAGCAGGCTTGACAGCAAAATCAGGCAGCCAAATTTTTTCATGTTTTTGCCAGCGGCTTGAAAACGAATAACGATTGTCGGCTTATTTTTTTAATTCCAGTCCCGCGAACAAGCTTTCCAGATTGTTCAAGCCGGATTCGTGTTTCGCATTCAACATCGTCCGCAGAAAATCTACGCCTTCTTCCACCGTGCGGACGGATTTCGGCAGCAGCGCGCCCGCCGCGTTCGCGTGGCCGCCGCCTTGAAATTTCTCGGCGATGCTGCGCGCCGTGCCGTTGCGGCTGCGGAAGCTCGCAAAAATCGCGTTCGACCGCCGGAACAACGTCACGAGCACGGTATATTTCGTCGCGCCGCGTTCGAGCAGTTGATGCACGATGGAATTGGTGTTGCCCACAATGTTGTCCACAAAGCCGACGGTCGGCGAGATTTCGGAAATGTTTTTTTTGCTCCACTCAAAACCGATCGGGTCTTCCACGCGCCGTTTCACCGCCATGACTTCGAGCAGCGGATGGTCGAGGAGTTTTTCCAATTCGCCGCCGATGAGTCCGTGCAAATTCCAGAACTGATAAATCTTCACCAGCCCCGCGTAATCGCCGGCGACCTCAAAATCCGGGTCGTTCTCCAAAAATAAATCCGCGACGTTGTTCAGATGCACGAGCCGGTCGAGCGCGGGCGAACCAAGACCATTTTTCTGGCACAATTCGTAGCAGAGCAGTCCGGCGGATTTCTTTATGTCGTGGTGCAGATGCGCGTTTTTCGGCGCGACTTCGGTGACGTGATGATCCACGACGAGCCAATCCTGTTTGTCCATGCGCGTTTCAAACGTAAAATCCGTCACCCACGCCGCGCGCTCGCGCAGGTCGCGCGTTTTCCAGAAATTATAGTGATACGCCTGCAACGGAACTTTCTCGCCGTAAAGCTGCATGGCGAGGCGTTGCAACAAAAGTCCGGCGACGAATCCGTCGAGGTCGCTCTCGTGGGTGAAAATAACTTCCGGCTTGGGCAACGTCAGCATGGCGGAAATTTAATTCACGGCGGCGCGCGTGGCGAGCGGTGAATTTGGCGGAAATTTCTTTTGAAATCCGGCGTGGTTGCGGCAAGCTCTCGGCATGGCGCAATTCGGAAACTGAATTGTGCCGAAATATATTCAT
>CAIWFB010000181.1 GCA_903911825.1 uncultured Verrucomicrobia subdivision 3 bacterium | reverse complement strand
GAAAAATTGCAGGAACGTCTCGCGAAGTTGGCGGGCGGCGTGGCCGTCATCAACGTCGGTGCCGCGACCGAATCCGAAATGAAGGAAAAGAAGATGCGTGTCGAAGACGCGTTGCACGCCACCCGCGCGGCCGTCGAAGAAGGCATCGTCGCTGGTGGTGGTGTGGCGCTCATCCGCTGCATCCCGGCGATTGAAGCCGTCAAGGGCGCGAACGAAGACGAGAACATCGGCATCGGCATTGTGCGCCGCGCGGTGGAAGCTCCGCTGCGCTCGCTCGCCGCGAACGCTGGCGAAGAAGGCAGCGTGATCGTTGAGCAGGTCCGCAAGTCCAAGGGCAATGAAGGTTACAACGTTGCGACCGGCAAATACGAAGACCTCGTGAAAGCCGGCGTCGTTGACCCGAAGAAAGTTACCCGTAGCGCGCTCCAGAACGCGGCGTCCATCGCCGGTCTGTTGCTGACCACGGAATGCCTCATCACCGATATGCCGGAAAAAGATAAGCCGGCAGCTGGTGGCGGACATGGCCACGGCGGCGGCATGGGCGATATGGGTGGCATGGGCGGCTACTGATCCGTCGAAAAAATTAGAGGAACCGAGAAATTCAGAACGCGGTCTGGAGAAATCCAGACCGCGTTTTTTTATCGTTGCAGCAGCCGACGTGAGGAGGCTCATTTGAAAAATCGAGGGCAGGGCTTGAGCCTTCTCACTTCGGCTGCTACAAATTTATTGTGTAAATGAAGCTTGACACATGACAAGGATGCTTTACACTGGCTTTGTTATGAATATCAAACCAAATCTTCCGAATGAAATTTTCTGGGGCAAGGAATATTCCTGGCGCATGGACAACAAGGTCAACGGCTGGCTGGCCTTGGCGGCGGTCATTTCATCATTGGCCGACATCATCTTTGCGCACACCGTGAGCCAGTGGCCGCTGGCGCCGCGCGCGGGGATCGTGCTTGCGGAATTTCTCGCCCTTGCGCTTTGGGCGCGCAGCATGACGCACTGGATTCGCGGCATGGATGAGATGCACCGCCGTATCACCACGTCGGTGGTGTTGTTCGCCGTCGGTGCGACCTTTTTCTTCATGTTGCTCTGGCATTGCCTGAATCGCGTGGGACTTTTCGACGCCGCATTCGGCACGCCGAAAACCGGCGGCAGTTGGGACATCGGCACTGTCTGCCACGGATTTTTGCTGCTGGTGCTTTTTTATGGGATTGCCCAGGCCATGTTCAACCGCCGCTACAAATAAAATCATGAAATTCAAATCCAAATATACGCTGCGAACAATCGTTGGACTCGTTGGCTATGTGCTGGGGCTGGTCGCGCTGAATGCCTTTGACACCGAGCACCGGCCACATTGGTTGCCGCATAACTATTGGCTGATTCTCCTGCCGGCACTGCCCTTGATTTATATGGCCACATCCATCATCCGCGTCGTTTCTGAGTTGGATGAGATGAAGCGGAAAATTTATACCGAAGCGATGGCCTTTTCCGGTATCGCTACGGGGTTCACCTGCTTCATCTATCTGTTCCTCCGCGACATGGGCGCACCAGAATTTCACGGGGAATGGGCGTTTTACATCATGTGGGCCTACTATTGGATCGGCGCGTTCTTTTCATGGCGGAGGTATCAGTGAAAAACAGATTGCGCGAACTGCGCGCGGCGAAGGAGTGGTCGCAAGCCGATCTGGCCGACAAGCTCGGCGTCTCGCGCCAGACCGTGAACGCCATCGAGACGGAGAAATACGATCCGAGCCTGCCGCTGGCATTCAAAGTCGCAAAGCTGTTCAAGAAACCCATCGAGGAAATTTTTGAATTCGACGAAGCTTAAACTCACGATTGAAACGGAAAGTCCGCTTCATTGGCTGTAAGATTGATCGAAACAAGACTCAGCCCATTTCCGAAGCAGATTGCCGCCAATTTTAACTTTCCCATTATCGTAGCCGCTGGTAACAGAGCGCTGCAGCTGTGGCACTTTCGCAAGCTTGGTGATTCATCCATGGTTTAAGCGAGCGAGCCACGATTATGCTGCTTAAAAGAAAAGCGACCATTAAAAGCACTGCAAAAACACGTTGCCCCCGGGGCGGAATTGGCAGAGGCGCTAGATTCAGGTTCTTTTCTTCGTTCTTGTGTGCCTTTGGACATACTTGTAAATCAATGACCCATGTTAGTCTTTAATTTTTGAAAATGGGCACACTTGGCCGTTTTCAGCCTACTTTTTCAATGCGCCGGATGAAATGCGGGGTGCAATGGAAATTGTTGATATTCACCTTTGTTTTTCACCACGGCTGGCGAACGCGGAAAAATCGATTCCCATCGCTCACCGGTAAGCTCACGCTGGTATTTACCGGCCCGGCCACGGGCCGGTTGGTCACCACCGTCCACTCCGCGCTAGCACTCAAATCATTTGCTTGTTCTATCACCATATCGGGCAAGGCGGTGGGCCAAGTGAGACTCAAGGCTGAGCCCGGAGTGGCTTGCGGCATCGCCATCGCCACCGCCGCCGGGGCTGCGATTGCTATGTTACCGCTATTGGTTGCACTGACATTTCCCACGGTCGCTATCACCTGCCAGTTGTAACTTCCCGCCGTGGTGTAGATGTGTTGGGCGTATTGATCCGTGCCGGGCGCAGATCCGTCGCCAAAATTCCACTTGAACGTTACCGCGTTGGTGTTGTTGGTCACCGTCGGCACCACGGTCAAAGCCACCGGCCAACCCGCCGGTGCTGTGGTCGCCACGTGCGTCGCGATACTCAGTGAATAGGAACCTTGCACCACCGATACGGTTCCGGTCGTCAGCAAAGAGTTCTTCGCTCCATCCCACGCCGCATAAGTAAAGGTGTCGCTGCCGCTAAAACCGGCCTCAGGGAAATAGGTCAGCACCTTATTGCTGACACCCAAAGATCCGTTGGCCGGTTGCGAGATGATGCGGAGGGTGGCGCTGGCGGGCGTCACGGTGACCGGCAGATTCAAGGCCACATCGTTGGCAGTCACCCCGTTTACCGCGTTGACCACCGGCGGCACGCTGTTGTTGATGGCATCATTGCTCGGCCCATTGTGGCAGGTATAGCAGCCGATCAAGGCGCCGCGAAAGAGATTCAACGTAACTGTCCCGCCGTCAAAACTGGCCGTCAACGTGCGGTCGGCTTGCATGCGCGACAATACCGTGCCGCGATTATCGGTGCCGTGGCACGCCTGACATTTGCTGAGGTTGCCGATGAAATCATGATGGCCAGATACCCAGCTTTGACCAATCGGGTGCATCCCGTGCGGACCATTCGTGGCCGTGCTGCTATTGACCGCCATGGTCACATGGCACGCCGTGCACTCCGTCATCACGCCCGCATGTCCTTGGAGTTTCTGGTTGCGCACGTTGTCATTGGCGTGCGTGCTGGGAAATTCCGCATGGGTCGAACCATGACACGCCGAACATTGCAAACCACCGTGGCCTGCGGAAAAGCGGAATAACGAAATTCCGTTTGCTGGAACATTTGCTGGCGAGGCGAAGGTCTGATTCACCGGCGTGCGCACCGTGCCATTCGTATCGCTGAAAACCGACGTGTAACGAATCTGTCCGTTGTTACTGGTCGCCGTGCCGCTGTGGCAACTGCCGCAGTTCGGCTCCATGAACCAGCCTACCCGATTCGCTGAACCGACCGTGCTCATGCCGCCGTGGCAACTCTGGCATTGCATGGCCATGGAACCATCGGCGGCGATCGCGCCGCCCATGGCCCCGCGTAAACATTTCGTCGCTGAACCCGGATGACAGCGGTAGCACGCCGCGCGATTGGCCGAACTGCCGAGCGACAGGTGAGAAACCGGATCCGCTACCGTCGCATGGAGCGTATGGATCGAGGTCGTCAGCGGCGGAATCGTTCCATAGCTCGGCGCCCCAAGCGCCTCGGAGGCGTGGCAGGCTGCGCATAAAGCCGGATGATTATCCGCCACCACGCCGCGATACAGTCCCTGCGGATTAAATCCGCGCGCCGCCAAAGCCGCTTGGTAGAGGGCGCCATGCTGCGCGAACTGATGCTCGTCGTGAAGGCGCAGAATGTTCAGCCGGAAATCTCGTTCCTGAATTCCGCTCCACACCCAGCCCGCCCCTGGCTTCGCGGCGGCTTCTGTGCCAGAAGCATGACACAGGCGACAATCCATTTCATCGGAAACCGGCAGCACGATGTCATTCGTGGCGATGGGGGTAGCGCCATTTTTAGCGATCAGCCGCATCATGGGATACGGATTCTTTTGGTGCGCGTCGTCGTAAGGTGAAATCGGAATTCCTTCCGCACGCCACCAATTGACTGTGATTGGGCCCCTCTGAACTAGGCCATTGAGGATGGGATGGTTTTCGGGTAACGAAAGGAAAACCATCATGAAGAAGACACATCATACGACCGAGCAAATCATCCGGATCCTGCGGGAGGCGGAGACCAGCGGGCAGAG
>CAIWFB010000180.1 GCA_903911825.1 uncultured Verrucomicrobia subdivision 3 bacterium | reverse complement strand
GTGCGGCCCGCACTTCTGCTCGATGAAGATCACCGAAGACGTCCGCAAATACGCCGCCGAACAAGGCATCGCCGAGGAAGAGGCGCTGAAGAAGGGGATGGAAGAGAAGTCGAAGGAGTTCGTGGAAAAGGGCGCGGAGGTTTACGCTAAGGCGTGAAGCCTTTGCAATCTGCTGGCGAATGTGATGAACACACTCGGTTCATGCATTTTCTGTTCAGCGGCTGGCCCTTTCGACAGGGACGAACATCCAATTCCAGAGTCTTTAGGAAATGACGATCAGGTTTTGCCACGTGGATTGGTGTGTGATGGTTGCAATCAGTATTTCGGAGTCAAAATTGAAAATCCTGTGCTCTCGTCACCGCCTTTCAGCATTGAGCGCACTGCGGCTGCGGTGCGCACGAAGAAGGGGCGACTATCTTCCCACGTAGACAAACGAGTCCGGTTTTTTTCGAGCAGATATTGGGACAAGGTCATCTTTGCCGCTGACGATGCTTCTCAATTGCCGATAATTGAGCGCCCAGATGGAAGCGGGCTTCTCATCGTCGCGCCACCACCGAAATACGATGAACTTGTCGGGAGATTTCTCCTTAAAATGGGGATTGAGCTTTTGGCAACATCCACAACCGATGTGCGTTCGTCATCTTTTGATAGTGCCCGCCAATATGCTCGGTTCGGGCGTTGCAATCAGAAATGGGAGGTTGCATATGGGCTTTACCCGGACAGAAAGGACCTCTTGGTTGAGAAAAGAGAAGATGAAATCGGACCTCTCGAAACGAGGCAAATATATCGTTATGAGATGGGAGGCATGGCAGACGGTCGAATCATCTTCTGTTTCATGTTTATCAACCATGTGTTTGCCACCTGCCTGTCGGACGACCGACTTGGTTCTTACACCGAGGAGTTCAATCGCATAAACGGATTTTCTTTGGTTAGCAATTTGAAAAAATAGTGGTCTGCGCTTCTCGGAATCCCAACGGGATTCCATCACTCAGCCCAGGGTTGGTGCGCAGCACCTACCCTGGGTAATCGTCCCACCAATTTCATCAACCCTGAAAGGGTTGAATCACCCGCGCCCGCCGTTTGCCAAGCGATTCAACCCCTTCAGGGTTGATGATTTCATCGCGCGTTACCCAGCGTAGCCGATTTCATCGCCAACACTGGGCTGAGTGATTGAATCCCGTTGGGATAAATCACGGAATCAACCTTGCGCCGCTTTGGGAGATTTAGGCTTCGACTTTTTAACCTTTGGTTTCTGAATCGGCAGCGAAGGAATTTCAGAGGATTGTGTGGGTGAAGAATTCTTTTTGTGCAGGCGGTCACTTAACCACTGTCGCTGCCAATGATTCATTCCCGAATGAAAAGGGCTCATGGCAAATGTTCTGAATTTTGGAACTATGGCGCAATTGAAAATTCCTTTTATGCCATTCCGGAATCCCAACGGGATTCCATCACTCAGCCCAGAGTTGGTGCGCAGCACCTACCCTGGGTAATCGTCCCACAAATTTCATTAACCCTAAAAGGGTTGAATCAGATGCAACCCCGTTGGGGTTGTTTCATTTTCTGACACATCACCCGGCGTAGGCGTTTTGCGCCAACACCGGGCTGAATGATTTAATCCCTTTGGGATAAATCCACATGCGCGATGGGATTGAATGTTCGTCACGTTTCACGCATCATTCCGCCGTGCCGCAATCGCTCGCCAAAATTCTCGTGCACACGGTCTTCTCCACCAAAGACCGGCGGCCTTTCCTCCGCGACAAACCATTGCGCGACGAATTGCACAAATACATCGGCGGCATCCTGACGAATCTCGAATGCCAACCCATCGTCGTTGGCGGCGTGGAAGACCACGTTCATCTGCTCTGCGCGTTGTCGCGCGCGTGCGACGCGGCGGCGATGGTCAAGGAGGTCAAACGAGGTTCGTCGTTGTGGCTGAAAACCAAATCGCCCGACCTCGCGGATTTCGCGTGGCAGAACGGCTACGGGATTTTCTCC
>CAIWFB010000179.1 GCA_903911825.1 uncultured Verrucomicrobia subdivision 3 bacterium | reverse complement strand
TTTGGCTTAGTGTTTTTTCGGGCGCAGGAGCAAAACTTTCTTCTCCGTGCCGTCCACTTCCACGCTCTGCGTGTCAATATCGGGATCGTCTTTGAGGGCTTGATGCACGGTGCGGCGGTCGTAGGCGTTCAAGGGTTCCAATTCCACAGCGTCACCCCAGCGCCGAACTTTTTCGGCGGCGTCTTTGGCTTTCTTGATGAGAATATCACGGGCTTGGGAGCGGTAGCCGCCCACGTCGAGCATGACTTTGGGCGCACTTTGATCCTGCTGAAACAGAATGCGGTTAGTGAGGTATTGCAGGTCCGCGAGGGTCTGACCTTGGCGACCGATCAAGCGGCCCGATTCGTCCGCTTTGATGTCGAGCATCAGGTCGTCGCCAAGCTTGTGTTCTTCTACGGTCGCCGTAAAGCCGAGCGAGCCGAGGATTTTCTCCACGATTTCTTTAGGTTGCGCGGGCATCGTTAGTTGAGAGTTAAAAATGGAGAGTTGATAGCCAGGAAATTCTTCGAGGTTATTTTTTCTTTTTTGGACGCACATCCACGATGGTCGCGGCGGTCGCGAGCTTCACCGGCGTCGCATTCGTAATCTTGGTCTGCACAATGGTCAGGACGTTGTTGACCGTCCAGTAGAGCGCGAGGCCAGAGGAATAGTTATACAAAAACAAAATGAAGATGGCGGGTAACCAGCGCATCATCTTCGCTTGGGCGGGGTCCATGCCGGGCGATGCGGGTGTGAGATGCGATTGCCAGAGCATCGCTGCGCCCATCAGAATGGGCAGTAAGTTGAACGGCAAACCATCCGGCGTGCTGATGAAGGGCAGAAACGTGATGCCGGGAATCATGAACAACGTGTCCGGCTTGGACAAATCGGCCGCCCACAGGAAATGCGCGCCACGCAATTCAATCGCGCTACGAATCATCGTGAAAAAGCCGATGAACACCGGCATCTGCACCAGCATCGGCAAGCAACCGCTCATCGGGTTGACTTTATTTTCTTTGTAAAGTTCCCACTGTTTTGCCGTGAGCTTTTGGACGTCGTCTTTGTATTTTTCCTTGAGCTCATTCAGCTTTGGCGCTAGCGCGGCCATGCGCTTCATCGAAAGCGTGCTGGCTTTCGTGAGGGGCCAGAAGAGTAATTTGATCAGCACCGTGATGAGCACGATGACCCAGCCGTAACCGAGCCGCGTTAAATCGTGCAAGGCGTTCATCGCCGAGAGCAACATCTTCGCGAAGAACGTGCCGACGCCCCAGAACGTGGCAAAACCGCTGCCGAAATTCATCACCTGATCGGCGTGATTGTTCAATTGCTCACCCACCCGCACCAAGGTTCGATATTCTTTCGGGCCAGCAAAAATGGTGATCTGACGTTCTAGCACGGCATTGGCGGCGAGCGTTTGGCCGGCGTAAACCAACATCGTCTGCACGCCTTGCGGTGCGGGATTGTTCGTGGCCGTGCCCACATTTTGAAAGCGGGGCAGGGTGATGAGTTGCGCGTGCATTTCGCGCGCTGGCTCTTTGGGCATGGCCAGCAGCGTGAAGAATTGATTGTGTGCCGCCGCCCAAACGACGTTGCCGGAACCCGCACGAAATTCCGTTTTGGGCGTGCTCTTGGTGCAGCCGCCACCGCCCGCAAACAACGCGATCGCCTGATCTTGCGTGTTGGTGCCGTCGAACCAGATGGCGCCTTCGAGCAGCGCGGTGTCATCCGCATCCATCGGCGTGGCAGTGCCAACGACCAATTCTTGCGCGGGTAACAAAATGGTTTTGTCCGAAGTGTTCTCCAAACGCACCGTGGCGTTCACGAGAAAATTGGAGCTCAAACTGAACGTCTTGATGAGGCGCACGCCATCAGGAAGATTTTTTTCGGCCCGGATTTCGTTGCCGGTGTGGCTCAAAGCGAAGTTACCGTCGCCGATCAAACTGTCATCGCCCAACACCGCCAGCACGGGCACGTTGGCTTGCGCATTCAGGGTCGCGACGCTGATGGCGGAATTAGTGATTTTGTCTTTCCAGCGTGCGGAAATCGTCTGCGGATAATCCAGCAATTCCACTTGGCGCAACCCGCCGCCGAATGAAGTGAAGGTGTAGCGCGCGCGACCATTCGTGAGCACCAGCGTGACTTCTTTGGCGTCCGGTGCAAAAATGGGGGCGGTGACGGGCTTGCCATTGGCCGTGCTCGTGGTGGTCGTGCTGGCGACGGAATTTGAACCGACGACAATGCTGGTCACGGGGTGCGCGGCATTGTAGAGGGCTTGTTCCTTGGCTATTTTATTCTGCTCCACAAACCACCAGCCGAGCAGCAATACACACAGCGAGATAACGAATATACCTGTTTTATCCATGAAATTTTAAGAGTGAACGGAGTGAAAATGGGGTTCCGCCTTGACCATCCTAGGCTTGGCGGGGACGGGATCGTGGCCGCAACCGCCCCACGGATGGCAGCGGCAAATACGTTTGGCGGCAAATAGTGTGCCTTGGGCGGCTCCATGTTCCCGCACGGCGTCCAACGCGTATTGCGAGCAAGTCGGGGTGAAGCGACAGCCGGAAGTGCCGCCGAAAAGCAGCGTTTGGGCGGGGGAAATCGTCCAGCGATAAACCCGCACTGCAAGAATCAAGATGTGCTGGAGCAGGTTCACGATTCAGTTTTCAACAGATTGACCCGACGCAGGGCATTGAGAAAATCTTTTTCCACGCCGGCAAAATCTTTGCTGGTAATAGAATTTCGCGCCACCAACACTAATTCCACTGGTCGGGAAAAGTCATGTTGATGGCGCCGAAAAGTTTCGCGCAGAAGACGGCGTGCCCGGTTCCGGGCGACCGCATTTCCGATTTTTTTGCTCGTCACCACGCCCAATTTGGACTTGGTGCCCTCCGGGAGTTGGTTCCAGTTAGCAACGAGGCAACCGAGCACCAAACGCTCGCCTTGATTGCGCAGCCGCGTGAAATCGCGGTTTTGCGCCAGCCGCGAAGCGCGGCCGAAGCGTAAGCGTTGCGGCGCGGCATCAGTCACAAGCTCAAACCGGCGTCAAACGCTTGCGCCCGTTGCGGCGGCGGTTGGCCAAGATGGCCTTGCCGCTCTTGGTGGAATTGCGGTTGAGAAAGCCGTGCTGACGGCG
>CAIWFB010000178.1 GCA_903911825.1 uncultured Verrucomicrobia subdivision 3 bacterium | reverse complement strand
GCGCTGGCAGATGAAGCACCGCATCACGACGGTCGAACAACTGAAAAATTTTCTCCCCTCGCTGACGCCCGAAGAATTGGCAGGCGCGCAACTTGCGAACACCAAGCTCGCGCTCGGCATCACGCCGTATTTTTTCAACCTGATTGATTCGGCAGATGAAAATTGTCCCGTTCGCCGTCAGGTCATTCCGCGCATTGAGGAATCCACCACCGCTCCGTGGGAAATGAGCGATCCAGTGGGCGAAGATTCGCATTCGCCTGTGCCCGGACTCGTGCATCGCTATCCTGACCGCGTGCTTTTTCTCGTGACGGATCGGTGCGCGAGCTACTGCCGTTACTGCACGCGCTCGCGTTTGGTGAGTAACGCCAGCGGCTATGATTTTCATCCCGAATACGACAAGCAGATTGCTTACATCGCCGCTCACCCGGAAATCCGCGATGTGCTCTTGAGCGGTGGCGATCCGCTGTTGTTGAGCGACGAGAAGCTGGAAAATTTGCTGAGCCGACTCCGCGCGATTCCGCATGTGGAATTTCTTCGCATCGGCACGCGCATCCCGATTTTCCTGCCGCAACGCATCACGCCGGAACTCTGCGCGATGCTCAAACAATTTCATCCGCTATTCATCAGTGTGCACACGAATCACCCGCGTGAACTCACGACGGAAGTGCGCGACGCGCTCGGTCGGCTGGCGGATGCGGGCATCCCGCTCGGCAACCAAAGTGTGTTGCTCAAGCACGTCAACGACGACGTCGCAGTCATGACGGCGCTCGTGCAAAAGCTACTCATGTGCCGCGTGAAGCCGTATTACATTTACCAGTGCGATCTCATCGCCGGTTCGGCGCACCTCCGCGCGAGCGTGGCGAAAGGCTTGGAGATTATGGAAAAATTGCGCGGCCACACGACCGGTTATGCCGTGCCGACGTATGTAATTGATGCGCCCGGCGGTGGTGGTAAAGTGCCGATTAATCCTGAATACGTTCTGTGCCGCAATGCCGGTCGCGTGCTCATCCGCAATTTTGAGGGGAAAATCTTCGAATATCCCGAAACTGCCGATGGCCAGCCATGCAGTCACACTTCCAAAAAAGTTAGCGCGACGGATATTGTGCAGCGAGGTTCGTAAGCTTTCTTGGCGCCACCACTGAATCTCCGGTCAGGTTTGCGCCTTGCTGTTTCGGCCTTATTTCGCTACGTTTTCCACTCGGAAGGCGTTTTTATAAAACTAGGCATCCCCTGAATTAGCAGTCGAACCAAACTCAGTCCACATACCATTTAACCATGAAAACCAACACCCTTATCACCGGTCTCACCGCCTGCTTGCTCGCGGTTTCTTTTAGCGCCTGCAAGAAAAATTCCGAAACCCCGGCGGTGGGCACGGAAACAAATTCCACCACCATCAGTCAGATGGCTGATTCCGCCAAAGACTTGGCGGTCAAAGCCGCCGATGCCACCAAAACTGCGGTGGTAGCTGCGGCCACCAACGTGGTGAACACGGTCGCCGGCCCGTTCAACGACGGCGTCGCCGCTGCGAAGAAATTTATCGCTGATAAAAACTATCAAGGTG
>CAIWFB010000177.1 GCA_903911825.1 uncultured Verrucomicrobia subdivision 3 bacterium | reverse complement strand
GCCGTCAATCGCAGGGCGTTGGACTGTATCAGTTGTTATCAACTCGTCAATAGCTGATTTACGTAATCTTTCGATACCAATGTCGTTTAAAAGCGCATGGGAAACGCAGGCCATAATCTGTTTGGCCCCCTTCTTTTTGAGAATCGCGGCAGCAGAAGTCAAGGTCCCGGCGGTCTCCGTCAAATCATCCACCAACAAAACATTTTTGCCTTCAATTTCACCGATCACCGCCATGGATTCCACTTCGGTCGCACTCTTGCGGCGTTTGGCCACGATTGCTAGTTCTGCCTCTAAAGTCTGAGCGTAAGCATGGGCCATCTTGATGCCACCAGCATCGGGGCTGACCACCACGAGGTCTTTTAACTGCTTCTTCTTCAAATACTCATACATCACCGGGGCTGCGTAGAGGTGATCCACGGGAATATCAAAAAAACCTTGAATTTGTTGGGCGTGTAAATCCATCGTCAAAACGCGATTCACGCCGGAAGCCACCAGCAAATTTGCGACTAGCTTAGCGGTGATGGGCACGCGCGGTTGATCCTTTCGATCCTGTCTCGCATAGCCATAAAAAGGCAACACAGCGGTGATACGCATCGCACTCGCCCGGCGCAAAGCATCAATGATGATGAATAACTCCATCAAATTATGATTCGTTGGCGGCGAGGTGGGTTGGATGATGAAGATATCTTCACCCCGCACGTTTTCCTCAATCTTTACGAACGTCTCGCCGTCGGGAAACGGGGTGATATTGATCTGGCCTAATTCCATGCCGATGGATTTACAGATAGCTCGGGCCAGAGTCTCGTTAGCGGTGCCGGAAAATACTTTCACGCAATAAAAGTTTAAGGTTAAAAATGAAAAACCGCCGCAGTCCGGCGGATGAAAAATTCGTTGGGGACTTTAACAAGCAAACCGAGTGGGGCAAGTCGAATCTAAATATCCTACTGATAACTCCACCCTTTTTGGTGGATTTCAAAAAAAAAATCTCAATCATGGCGGGCGTGCAGAGGAGCAAATCTCATTTACCATGGTTCATCGGGGTAATCGCATTTATTTTTTATGCGGCGACGTTGGCTCATGGTCTAACCATTAACAACCTGCCCTTGGTGGCGAAAATCACCGGCGCAGACACCAACCCTTGGCTCGGTCATCCTCTGCTCTGGCTGCTAACACTTCCCTTACGCCTGATGTCAGCAACCTCGGCCGCGACCGGGTTGAATTTATTTTCAGCCGGCTGTGCCGCCGCCACATTGGCGCTCATTTTTCGGAGCGTGCAATTGCTTCCGCAAAACCGGCTGCCCGTCCAAAGGATTTTTTTTAACAGACGAAACGGGATTTTTTCAGCGCGGTGATAATTGGCTCCCCGCCTTGCTAGCAGTGAGCGCGTGCGGCTTGGAATTCAATTTCTGGCAACAGGCCACGACCTCCGCAGGTGAAACTTTAGATCTGCTTTTGCTGGTCGTAGCGATCTGGCTCCTCTTGGAACATCGCTTGCATAATCACCCACGTTGGTTAGCGATCGCCGCATTGGTGTGGGGTCTGGGGATGGCAGAAAACTGGGTCATGCAAGTCACGCTACCCCTCTTCGTCATTGGAATATTGTGGCAGCAAGGTCTGGCCTTCTTCGATAGAAAATTTGTGCGACAGATGGCGTTATGGGGGCTGGCAGGATTCTCCATTTATGCCCTATTACCGCTGATAAATAGTTGCTTGCCGGCAGCGCAATGGAGCTTGGGCGAGGCGTGGATAAACAGCCTCAAACAAACCAAGCAAACAGTCGGAACTTTATTTTCCTGGTTTTTTTCAGCCCGTAAAGACATGGGCGCACTGGTGCTGTTCTACTTTTTAATGCCCATTTTACCCTGCTTGATCCGAGTGCCGGATGAAGGCGGTTATCACGGAACTTTGGTCGCGCGGCTGCAAATCTTACTCTATCACCTGACCCACGGGCTACTGCTAGCGGGCTGTTTGTGGCTAGCGTTAGATCCGCAAATCGGCCCGCGCCAAATCATCCTAAAACAATTTGGCGTCGCCATGCCGCTGTTGACCTTTGATTATCTCACCGCGTTGGGAGCTGGGTATTTTACTGGATATTTTTTACTTATCTACGGAAGCGACTTACGACGGCTTGCCCAAAATTCCCGCTTTCAACGTCCGCCGTTCGTTCCCGACTGGACGAAAACCGTTATTCCTCCAGCGCTGATCGGCTTACTCGTGGCTTTGCTAGCAATTCTGCTTTTAAAAAACTATTCAGCGATCGCGCAATTTAACCGCCAGCCGCTGATACGTTTTGGAGAATTAGCCGTGCGCAGCCTGCCGCCGGGCGGCGGCATCATCTTATCCGACGACCCGTTGCGACTAGCCGTAGTCTCAGCTGCCTTATCCGCGACTGAACGGCAGCGTTGGCAAACCGTGGACACAACCCAGTTAATATCTGCAAAATATCGCACTCAACTGGAAAAGAAATCGCCGCGCGGCTGGATTGAGAGCACGAACCAGCTGGACCTCCGGCCCACTGAAACGGTGCAGTTGTTGGATCGCCTCGCCGGCTCTCAACGGATTTTTTATCTCCACCCCAGCTTTGGCTATTTCTTCGAAGTATTTTATCAGCAACCGCTAGGCTCCCTTTACGAGCTCAAGCATTTCGACAAAAGTCAGGAGCGGGATATCAACCCGCCGCCATTGGATTTGCCGGCGGTTTCGGCCATGGAGAAATTCTGGGATGACACCTTTGAAAACACGATCCAACCCCTCACAGTCATTTTTGCGAAACACCAACTCGATTGGACTGACCACTTGTTCCGCAAATTAAAAACCAGTCGGCCACGCGATAATCAAAGCCGTTTGCTGGGCGAATGGTATTCCGTGGCCCTAGACGACTGGGGGGTGCAACTCCAGCGGCTCAACTCCCTGCCGCTCGCCCGCAAACGCTTTGAACAAGCCGCCGCCGCCGCCACGAATAATCTCGCCGCCAAATTCAATTTAAACGGCAACTCCAATCTGCAAGCCGGCGTGACCATGGATCTCAGCGGCGTGCAAACCCTCGCCGCGCAATTCCGCAACCTGAAACAGATGAATCAGATCCTGACGCGGTTTGGCCCGATTGATGATCCCGTTTTCTGTTATTTGCTGGGCACCGCTTACACGCAGTCCGGTTTATTGCGCCAAGCCATCCGGGAATTTGAACGCGCCCGCACCCTTGCTCCAGAAGCACCGGCCTCCGGTTTTGCACTCGCGCAACTTTACGCCCAATGCCGCCTTGATTCGCAAGTGTTTGCCACCATCCGAGAGATCCGTAAAACCACCAAGAACACGCCGCTGGCCGAAGCTGCCGAAGTGGAACTGGCCGTGCTCGAAGCCCGCTCCTGGCTTTCCCAAACCAATTTTGGAGTCGCGAAAAATGTGCTTGAATCGGCGTTAGAAAAACATCCCGGCGACGAGCGAGTTTTGGAATTATTGATGCAAGCTTATCTCGCTTTTGGCGATTATACGAACGCCTTGCAAGTGGTCAGCAGTCAGGCCAATACCAGCACCAACAGCCTCCCTGCCCTGATGAATAAGTCGGTGATTTTGCTGATGATGAACCAGCCGAGCAACGCCATCCCCGTGCTCAATCAGGTGCTCTCGCTGACGAACAATCCCAAGATGCGTATCAATCGCGCCGCCGCTTATTTGAAGACGGGTAATATCGGCGCAGCGGAAGCAGATTACCGCTTGCTGGCGGATTTTTCCGAGGGAAAGTTTCAAGTCAATTTCGGCCTCGCCCAAATCGCCCGCGAGCGAGGCGAAACCAATCTAGCCATCCAGCATTTACAAGTCTGTCTTTCCAATTCTGTCGCCGACAGCGCCATGTGGAAAGAGGCGGAAAGCGTGCTCAATCAGCTCAAGCCAAACCGGAGCGGAAAATAATTATCCCCGAGCCACTCAGACCCGGACTTTTTTCTCAATGCACGCGTAAGCGTTGTGGTTGTGGATGCTTTCGTAATTTTCCGCCTCCACTTTATACCAAGAGATGAGTTTGTGAGCGTTCAACCGCAAGGCCACATTGCGCACCAAGTCTTCCACGAAAACCGGATTTTCATACGCCCGCTCCGTCACCGCTTTTTCGTCCTGCCGCTTGAGCAACGCATACAATTCCGAGCTCGCCGAAGCTTCGATCATGGCGATGACTTCCTCGATCCAGACAACTTTTTTGGAACGCACCGCCACCGTCACTTCGCCGCGCTGATTATGGGCCCCGAAGCGCGAAATCGCCTTGGAACACGGGCATAAAGTGGTGACATTCACTTTCACCGTCAGCACAAAATCAATTTCCTTACCGCACGCCGCCGCGTCAAAGCGCGCGACGTAATCCATCAAACTCTCCTTCTTGGAAACCGGAGATTTTTTGGACATGAAGTAGGGAAATTCAATTTCCAGATGCGACGTAGCCGAGTGTAATTTCGCCTGCAGTTCGTGCAGAATGTCATTGATGTTCTCGACGTGAATGACATTGCCGTGCGCATTGAGCACTTCCACAAAGCGGCTCATGTGCGTGCCTTTGAATTCCTTCGGCAAATCCACAAACATTCCGATGGTGGCCACCGTGTCTTGCACGCGGCGCGTGCGGTCGCGCACCTGAATGGGAAAGCGCAAGCCGCGCACGCCAACTTTATCAATCCGCAACTCGCGATGATCACGTTCGCTCTGTTTGTCGTCTAATTTGGGGGCAACCAATTTATTTTTTCCGGTTCGAGACATGCGAGCATTTTAGCACCGTTCGCTGATTTGGCAAAAAGTTCTCCCCGGAACCCGGAACTTATTCTCGACACCTATTTTGGCGAGGACTACCGTGGCGAAACCATTTCTAAATCAAGGAACAGCATGAATAAAAAAATAAACCGTCGCGACGCCGTGAAAGCCCTCGCCTCCGTCAGCGGATTGATGTTGGTCAATGTGGCCACTTTCGCAGGCGCTCCACAAAATAGCGGGCTCGCCAGCGGCTGGCTCTATGAGGGACAAGCCTGCAGCATTCAAGTAGCGGGCACCACGCTGCTGCTCATCAATGAAAACGGCGCGGTGGGTTCCGCGATTTTTACCAGTGAAAACACGTTAGTCGTGCTGAGTGGCAACGGCTGGGATGTGGGTTTGACTGCGCAAATCACCCATCGCGGCCGCACGATCAATTGGTCCAATAATACGGTCTGGACCAAAGGCCCGAATCCGCGTCCGGCTCCCGAAGTTGCGGGCGGCTGGCTGTATGAAGCTCAAGCCTGCGCCATTTTTCAGCAAGCCAACCAGCTAGTCCTCATCAACGAAGTGGGCGCCATCGGCACCGCGCTGTGGAGCGGCGACCACCGCTTCACTTTGCTCGGCGGCGCCGGTTGGGATCTCGGCTTGATTGGTCAAGTGGCTGATAATTTTAATTCGATTCAATGGACCAACAACACCGTGTGGACTAAGAACTGACGTCTAATTTTTTATAGCATGAAAGCTTGCTTCACTTTTCTAGTTATTGCGGTGGCTGGCCTGAATTGTTTAGCCGGCACCGTGCGCGTGGCCACTTACAACGTAGAAAATTATCTCGACCAACCGACCGAATCACGCAAGCAGGTGAAATCCGCCGCCGCTAAAGCGAAAGTTCGCGAAGCCATTCGCACGCTGAACCCTGACGTGCTGGCGCTGGAAGAAATGGGCACGACCAATGCCCTGTTGGAATTACGTGCTTCACTCAAAGCGGAAGGTTGTGATTTTCCGTATTGGGAACACGTCCAAGGTTTCGACACCAACATTCACATCGCGGTGTTAAGTAAACTGCCGTTCGCTTCCCGCACGCCGCACACCAACGATAGCTTTCTACTGGATGGTCGTCGCTTCCGTGTCAGCCGTGGATTTGCTGAAGTTGAAATCCAAGCGGATAAAAATAATACGTTCACCCTGATTGCGGCGCATTTAAAATCTCGCCGGCCCGTGCCCAATGCGGATGAAAGCCAATTGCGCTTGGAAGAGGCCAAAATTCTCCGGGAAATTGTGGACGCGCATCTGACCAAAGATCCGACGGCGAAAATCGTGCTGCTCGGCGACTTCAATGACGTGCGCAGCACCGACTCGACCAAAGCCGTCATTGGGCGCGGCAAATACAAACTCACCGACACGCGTCCCGCCGAACGCAACGGTGATAATTTACCCAACGAAATTTCCCGCTACGACCCGCGCAACGTCACTTGGACGCACTATTACGGCTTGGAAGATAGTTACAGCCGCATTGACTACATCATGGCTAGTCCCGCCATGAGTCGCACTTGGTTACCCAAAGAAACCTACATTCTCGCCATCCCGAATTGGGGCAGCGGCTCGGATCATCGGCCCATCACCGCGGCCTTTGAGCTCGGGGAAAATTAAATTACGGTTTGCGCTTTGAGCGAAGCCAACTAGATTTGAACCATGAAAACAAAAGCTGCCGTTGGTTTATTATTAGTGGCTGTGACGTTTTTTACGCTCGTCGGTTGCGCTACCAACAAAGTGGATTGGAATGCCCGTATCGGCACCCTGACTTTCGATCAAGCCGTCGTGGAACTTGGCCCGCCCGATAAGCAGCAGAAATTGACCGATGGCCGAAATGTCGCCGAGTGGATCACGCGTTTTCAAAACGCCGGCAGTGTGGCGATCGGCACCGGATTTTATACGCATTCGGCCGGGGTCGGAATCATCCAAAGCACGGGGCCAACTTACTACGAACGGAAACTGCGCCTGACCTTCAATACCAATAATGTGCTGACAGCTTGGTCGCGAAATTGAAACGGAAATTTTGAGAAGTTGGTGGGCACTGAGGGATTCGAACCCCCGACCTTCTCCGTGTAAAGGAGCAGCGCTACCACTGCGCCAAGCGCCCAACCACGGAAAAACTAGCAAGTTCTTCCACCAACAACAAGCCTAGTCCCGCACAGAATCGGTTTCTGCCCGCTGGCTAAACCACGGGTTTTAAGTCGGGATGTTCATCAATCACCAGCACGCCGTGCGCGGGAATGTCATAGTTGCCCACGATATTTTGGCCGGTCAGGAAATCGTGCATGGGCTTGTAGAACTGCACGCGCACTTGGGAATTTTGGTGGTTTAACAGGAAATAAACACGCGTGCCTTCTTTTTCACGAAGCGAAACTTCGATGTTCTCCGGCACTTTCAGCAACGGCTGCATTCCGGTCGTTTGCCGCAGCCACGAAACCAAGTCGTGGTAAAAATGTTGGTGGCTTTGCGTGCCGATGTAAATCGCTTTGCCTAGACCGAACGTATTCAGCGTCACCGCCGGTTTGCCCGCGTAAAAGTCTTTGGAGAACGTCGCGAGAATCTGGCAACCCTTCGGCTCGATGACATCGCACCACAATTTTGCCGGATGCAAATGGCTGGTTGGAAACGCCCCTTTGAAGGTCAGATGATTTTCTTCGCTCGGCGGGAGCATGTCGAATTCTTGCACTTCCAGCCCGAACAGATCGGTCATGTCACGCGGAAATCCACTGTCTGGGGCGATGGCATTTTCATCTACCAAACCGGTATTGAACGTGCCAATGAGCGTGCCGCCATTCTGCACATACAGCTTTAAGCGATCCGCCTCGCCACCGGTAAGTAACTGGAGCGACGGCGCGAAGACGATTTTGTATTTCGACAGATCTTCCGACGGACGAGCGAAATCCACCGGCACATTCCGGTCATGCAGCGCGTTGTAGATGAGTTGGATGTGTTCCCGCAGATTGAAATATTTGTTGGGTTGGCCGGACTGTTGCAGCAGCCAATCGTTATCGTGTGTGTAGAGAATGCAAGCGGTGGCGACAACTTTCGTGTCTTTCAGCGCGGGCGCGAGCACTTTGAGTTCTTCACCGATGGCAGAAATTTCCTGATACACACGGCGGTTGCCTTCGAGGTGATGCGGCAGAATCGCCCCGGAAAATTTCTCAGAACCAAAACGCGGTTGACGCCAGCGGTAATACAACACCCCGCAGGCACCGCGCGAAATCAATTGATAAGTGAATAGCCGCAAGATACCCGGCCGCACCAGTGAACTGACTTCCGACCAATTGACCTGCCCCGCCTGTTGCTCGATGACCCAGAAACCTTCGTCGCCATCCGGCGTTTTGACATCGTGCTTTTTCAGCGAGCGGATGATGTCGATGTCGCACGCGAGTTCCGCCGGCTTGGTTTTGATGACGGCTTTGCTCTCCACCGAAACAAAGTCCACCACACTGGCCATGTCAAAGTGATCGAACTTCCGTTGCAAGGCGCGAAGATTGGTCGTGACTGGCAATGTCGGACAAAGCTGATGGAGCAAGTCGGCCTGCATCCGCGCGAACGCCACGATGGTGTCACTGCAAAAGCGATTCCAGTCCAGCAACAGCGCTGGGTTATGCTGCGTGGGCGTGCGCTTGGGCATGGGCACTTGATCAAAGGCCGTCACAGTCTGGCCCCATTGCCGCAAACCTAACCGGTCATTCAATTTCTGAATGGTCTCGTATTTCAGCTTGAGCCAATTCTGCCATTCCAAACGGGAATCTTCGTTGAACGACCATTCCGTCTGATGCCCGCCGAGGCCGCTATCAATCTGCCAAGCGATCAGATGTTCGTGGCTGCCCAGTGCCCCCGCCATTTTTTCGACGATGCGTTTGGAGGCATTCCAGTAAGTATCATTGTTGAAACAAACCGCGCGGCGGGTGCCTTCATGCTTCAGGCGACCACATTCGTCCAGCGGCAGAATCTCGGGATATTTTTTGGCGAGCCAGATGGGCGGTGCGGCGGTGGGCGTGCCGAGCACGACTTTGATGCCGTGCTCACCAAGCACATCCATCACGCGTTTAAGCCAGTCGAAATTATATTTGCCCTCCTCCGGCTCACAGAGGCCCCAGGTGAATTCGCCGAGGCGGGCGACATTGATGCCGGCGGCGTGCATCAGTTGGGCGTCTTGCAGCCATTGTCCTTCGGGGTTTTCGGCGGAGCCGCCGTAAGGGAAGACCCACTGTTCCGGGTAATAATCAACGCCGAAATACATAATTTTTATTGGGTTAAGGCGACACTAAAAGCAAACCGCCGCGCTGGCAAATAAAATCGCACAGCGCGGCGGGGAAAGGAACTATTACTACAAATATTATTTTCCGAACAGATTGCCGATGCCTTTGGAAAGCTTGTTCACTCCATCGCCGACTGTCTTGGTCGCCCCGCCCACGGCTTCTTTGCCCAGATTTTCCACGCCTTTTCCAAGGTCAGCCGCAGAACCGACTACCGCCTTGATGGTGGCAGTGGTGACTTGACCTAAAACTTCTTTGATCAACGCGGCGGGCGTGATGCCTTCCGGCCCCGCACCTAAGCCCGTGAGGTGAATGTCCGGCAACGGCAACGTCAATTCCTTGCCCCCAATGACCACATGAACTTTCGCACCCGCGATGAGGAAATCATCCACTTGCAATTTCTTGCTCGCGCCACTGGATTTCGCGACGGGCGCATTCGTGTTTACCGGCGGCGCAGCGCCGGCCATGGCGTTGACGTTGTCCATGATTTTTTTGAGATTATTCTGACCGAGCGGGCTACCTTCAAACGTGATTTCCGGTTCGCGCACTTCCACGGAGTGAATGATGATTTTGTCGCTGAGCACCGAGGACGGCACCACGCTCACCGACGCTTTGCCGATACTGATAGCGTTCGCCGATTTGAAGCCTTCCGGATTGCCAATGACCATACCCTTCACGCCGGCGGACCCGGACAGCGCAGAAATGCTAACGGAATCCACCTTGACCGTCGTCTGCGTGATGGCAGGCGCCACCGTTTCAATACCCGTCTTGACGATCTTATCCAGGAACAAGCCCGCCACTACCACGCCTGCAATGACGAGGATGACGAACAAAATAGCTGCAATCAGAATAATTTTTTTGAGTTTTTTCATAATGGGAAAAGTAAAGTTAACACCGCCTGACACTTTGGGGAATCAAGCCGCCAGCAAGGTGCTGATGGCCTCGGAAAATTCGTGGATCTGATACGGCTTGGACATGAAAACATTCGGCTTCACCGGCGCATCCGAGAACACCTGCTCGTCCACCGTGCCGCTCAACAAAATAATTTTTTGCGTGGGATGAATCCGGCGACATTCACGGATCAAATCCATGCCACTCATCCGGCCCATCGCATAATCCGTGAGCACCAAGTCCGGCAACACTTTGGGAAATTCTTTCAGCGCCAGTTCCGGATCGCGAAAGGTATGCACATTACAACCCATCGGTCGCAAAATGGCCTCGGCCAATTCCAGCAACATCGGCTCATCGTCCACGACAAAAACCGTGTGCTTGGCGTCCGGAATGTTTTGGAAATGGCTCATCAATAGAAAAGTTCCGGCGTAAAAGTAACACCCCCGCGCGCTGTGCGGCAAGCGTAAGTTCACGCCAATTCACCGCCCCAGCCAGCCGCCGTCAATGTTGAGCACCGCGCCGTTCAGATAATCCGAATCGCCGCTCGCCAAAAACACACAGCCGCCCGCGATATCTTCCGCCGCGCCCCAACGCCCTTCCGGAATACGATCGAGAATCGCCTTGTTGCGCACCGGATCTTCCCGCAACGCCTTAGTGTTTTCCGTGGCGATGTAGCCGGGCGCAATCGCATTCACATTGATGCGTTCCTTCGCCCACTCGTTGGAAAGCGCTTTGGTGACCCCCGCAATCCCGTGCTTGCTCGCCGCGTAAGCTGGCACCGTGATGCCGCCCTGAAATGATAGGAGCGACGCGATGTTCACCAGCTTGAGCCGTGAACTTTCCGGCGCCTTTGCGCGACCCGTTTCAATCCACCACTTGCCGACCGCTTGCATGAAAAAGAAGGGCGAATTCAGATTCGTCGCCATGACCGCGTTCCAATCTGCTTCCGAAAAATCCTTGGCGGGGGCACGACGGATGATGCCCGCGTTGTTCACCAGCACATCGATCTGCCCCGTCTGCGCGAGAATCTGCGCGATGACGTCGTGCGCTTCCTTCTGCGTGCCCGTGCCGAGGTCCGCGTTGTGGGCCACGAACGTGCCGCCCGCCGCTTGCACCGCCGCGCCTGTGTCCGCCAAATCACTCCGCGCCACCCCGACAACCGTCGCGCCCTGTTGGGCAAACGCCACGCAAATCCCCTGCCCAATCCCCCGGCTCGCTCCCGTGACGACCACTACTTTATTTTTGAATTTCATAAAAGAATCTCCTGCAGATTTCTGCTGATGGTCGCAGATTTTGCTCTGCGTTAATCTGCGCAAT
>CAIWFB010000176.1 GCA_903911825.1 uncultured Verrucomicrobia subdivision 3 bacterium | reverse complement strand
CGCACCCTTTCTCTCAACTCTCAACTAAAAACTATCAACAAACTCAAATGAGCGTTCTCATCGTCGGCACCACTGCACTCGATTCCATCAAAACCCCCACCAAGGAAAACCCGCGCCTGCTGGGCGGCTCCGCCAGTCATGCCGCCGTGGCGGCCAGTTTCTTTTCCAAGGTCAAACTCATCGGCGGCGTGGGTGAAGATTTTCCGCTGAAATACATCCGCCTTTACGAAAGCCACGGCATTGATCTTGATGGCTTGCAAATCCTCCCCGGAAAAACCTTTCATTGGTCGGGCGAATACGAGGTGAATATGAACAATCGCCGCACGCTTGCCACCGAGCTCGGCGTCATCGAAACCTTCCAGCCCAAATTGCCGACGGCATATCAGAACACCGCGTTCGTGCTGCTCGGCAACATCGCGCCCGCTCTCCAGATCAGCGTGCTCGACCAAATGAAGAAACCCAAGTTCGTCGTCGCTGACTCCATGGATTTGTGGCTGAACATCGCACTTGCCGACTTGCTCAAGTTGCTCAAGCGCGTGGATGGTTTTGTGCTCAACGACAGCGAAGCGGAATTGCTCACGAAGGAAGATAATATTTTCGTGGCGCTAAAAAAAATCCATAAGCTCGGACCGAAATACGTCATCATCAAAAAAGGCTCGCACGGCTCCATTCTCTCCAGCCCCAAAGGCGTGTTCATCTGTCCCGCGTATCCGTTGCACACCGTGGAAGACCCCACGGGCGCAGGCGATTCCTTCGTCGGCGGCATGATGGGTTACCTCGCCAGCGCGAAAGGTTCGATTGATAACAACATCCGTCGCGCGATGGTTTACGGTAGCGTCACCGCCTCGTTCTGCTGCGAAGGTTTTGGCCTAAACCGCACCACGAAAGCCACGCGTAAAGACATCGAAAAACGCGTGAAGGAGCTGGAAAAGCTGACGAAGTTTTAAACTTAGTTTTTTAGACAGAATTAACAAAATTTTCAGAATTAAATTCTGTCCATTCGGTTAATTCTGTCTAAATCAGCTCACAAACTTCGGCTTAAACACTGGGCCGAGGTGGTGTTTTTGAAGTAGCGCGCAGAATTTGGCAAGGCCGCGTTTTTCGTCTTCGGCAAGGTGGTAGTGGATGTGCCACTCGAAATAATCGCGGCGAAAATCCGCATCAAATTCCTCGCGCGTCTCGATGATCTGGTCGAGCGATTCCATGCCGTAACGCTTGGCGCTGCGGAGTTCGGCGCGGAGTTCGCGGTTTTCCAGATCACGCCGCAATGCCCAAACAGCGAAGACAAACGGCAATCCGGTCAGTTCCAACCAAGCGCTGCCGAGGTCGAAGATTTCGTGGGAATGCGGCTGGCGCTGAAATTCAATCGCCGTGTCGCCGATGAGCAGCACAAAATCTTTCTCGTGGGCAGCGGCGTAATTTTCTAGTGGCTTAAACTCGGGTTTCAGGCCGCGTTCGGCGAGGAGCACTTTCAGCAGATTCACGCTCGTGAGCGACGCGGTGTCGCAGAAGACTTCTTTCACTTCCGCTAGCGGTTTTTTGTGCGCGAGAAAGACGCTGTAAACTTCGCCGAGCGACGCGATGGCCACGCCGTCGAGAATATCGTAGCGGTCGTTCAGTAGCACTTCCGTGACGCTGACGAGCGCGGCATCCAATTCATCGCGGCGCAACATCTGCGCAAGCTTGGAGGGCGTGGAAAAAATCAATTCGCTCTCGATGTCGCGCGTGAGCGGCGCGGCGTTCAGATATTGCACCGAGCCGACACGGAATTTGCGAGCGTCAGCGCTCATGCGGTCGCGAGATTGTCTTCTAAAACTTTGGATTTATTGGACGGCGGTTCGACTTCGGTAGCGGGCACAGAGTCCGCCAGAATCTTGATCGGTTCGTAGAACGTATTCCGCTGCACCGGTGTGCGACCCGTTTCACGAATCGCTTTGATCATGTCTGTCTCGGTTTGCAACTGCGGCGAGGTGGCACCGGCCATGTGGAAAATATGTTCCTCAATGATGGTGCCGTGGAGATCGTCCGCGCCGTAGCTCAAAGCCACTTGCGCGAGCTTCATGCCCAGACCGACCCAATATGCCGTGATGTGCGGGAAATTATCGAGATAGATGCGGCTGACGGCGATGGTGCGCAGCGAATCAAAACCCGTGGGCGGCGTCTTGACGGGGATGTCGTTATTCTCCGGTTGATACGCGAGGGCGATGAAACCGGTGAAACCATTCGTCTCGTCTTGAAGAGCGCGCAACTGGCGCAAATGATCCACGCGATCGGCAAGCGTTTCCACGTGGCCGAACAACATCGTGCAGGTGCTGCGTCCGCCAAGCTTGTGCCAAGTGCGATGGACATCGAGATATTCCTCGGCGGATTCTTTGCCGCGCGCGATGGCTTCGCGGACTTCTTTACGGAAAATTTCTGCGCCGCCGCCAGTGAGCGAATCCAAACCAGCTGCTTTCAATTCCGTCAGCGTCTCCACGGTGGATTTCTTGGCGAGCCAGGCGAGGTGGAGAATTTCGATGGCGGTGAAGCATTTCAATTGCAGCCGCGCATCGAGCGCCTTGAGCGCCTTGAGCATTTCAAGGTAGTGGCTGAACGGCAGTGACGGATGCAAGCCGCCGACGATGTGCAATTCCGTGATACCCAGCTTCAACGCCTGACGCGCTTTCTCGACGATCTGTTCGATGGAAAATTCAAAGCCATCCGCATCGCGTTTCTTGCGAGAGAAAGAGCAGAACTGGCAGGACAGAATGCAGTAATTCGAGTAATTGATGTAGCGGTTAATGATGAAGCTGGCGTGGTTGCCGACTTTTCGCGCGCGCACAAAATCCGCGATGGCACCGAGGGCGTTCAAATCCTTCGTCTCAAACAACCGGAGAGCATCAGCGTCGGAAATGCGTTCACCGGCGACCACTTTGTCGTAGATGTCGCGCAATTCGCTGCGTTGGATGAAAAAATTCACGGCGTAAAACTAACAGAATCGAGCCACTTGGCAAATTTCGCTTTACCCGTAGAGCCGCTTCGCCCCGAAAACTCGGAGTTTGATAAATTGAAGATAATCTGCAACTTTTCGCGGCTCGCATTGTTCAAATTGAACCTAAATGGCATTTAGCTCTGTCAGAAATCTCGTTGCGACGGTCGCGGAAGCGTCACCGGCGCAGTTCGACGATTGGCGCAAGGCGTGGCGCGCGGCGGCGGACAGTGGTTCCACCGAACCGTTGCTCACGTTCATCGCGCGGGAACGTGGCGTGTCCGAAGACGTTTTCATGCAGCGGCTGGCCAAGGAATTAGCCTGGCCGTATCTGGAGTTGCCAAAACTTTCGATCGAAAACGAAGTTCGCAGCAAACTTTCCACCAAACTCGCGTTTCAATATTTCGTGCTGCCTGTCGCGCTAGATAAAGGCGTGCTGCAAGTCGTGGCGAGCGATCCGTTCGATGCCGCCATGATGAGCGCTGTGCGGTTCGATGCCAAAATGCCGGTGACTTTCGCGCTCGCGCCCCGTGCGGAAATCGAAAAAGCGCTGAAGAAATACTACGGCGTCGGCGCCGAAACGCTCGATGAAATGGGCGATAGCGACGCGATGGAGCTGGAAATCGCCAACGACAAGGAAATCACTGAAGGCGACCAAGAAGCCAGCGTCATCAAGTTCGTCAATCAGATCATCTGGGAAGCGTTCAAAGATCGCGCCACGGATATTCATTTTGAGCCGCAAGAAGACGAGTTGCGCATCCGCAACCGTATTGACGGCATTCTCCATCAGATTCCACTGCCACCGCAGTTGAAGCGTTTTCAATCCGCCCTCATCTCGCGTATCAAAGTGATGAGTGGGATGAACATTTCCGAGAAGCGCCTGCCGCAGGACGGTCGTATCAACGTCCGCATCAAGGGCGAGGAAATTGACATCCGCGTTTCTACGGTGCCGACGGTTTATGGCGAATCCGTTTCGCTGCGCTTGCTGACGCGCGGGAAAATCTTTCTGTCGCTCGACAAACTTGGTTTCTCAAAGATGGAAGAAGACGCCATCCGCGACATCATCATCAAGCCGCACGGGATTTTTCTCGTCACCGGGCCGACGGGCTCCGGCAAATCCACGTCGCTCTACGCCTTTCTTTCCGCCATCAATTCCGTCAGCAAACGCATCATCACGATTGAGGAGCCGGTCGAATACGAACTCAAAGGCATCAACCAGATCGCCGTGCGTTCGGATATTGGTCTCACGTTCGCGATGGGCCTGCGCCACATTCTGCGCCAAGACCCGAACGTCGTGATGGTCGGGGAAATTCGCGATTCGGAAACGGCAGACATCGCCATCCGCGCCTCGCTCACGGGTCACTTGGTATTCTCCACGCTGCACACGAATGATGCGCCGAGCGCGTTCACGCGTTTGACGGACATGGGTATCGAGCCGTTCCTCATTGCTTCGTCGGTGGAAGCTGTCCAAGCGCAACGGCTCGTCCGCACGATCTGTTCGCACTGCAAAACCGAACAGAACGTGGATCACGACTATTTGCGCCGCATCGGTTTCCCCGAAGCGGACATCGGCACAGCGAAGATCTGGCACGGCGCGGGTTGCGAACAATGCCGTGGTCAAGGTTATCAAGGCCGCAAAGGGATTTACGAATTGCTCATCGTCACCGAGGCGTTGCGCCCACTCATCATGAATCGCGCGCCCGCCACGACTATCGCCCAAATGGCCATCGCGAACGGCATGCGCACGCTGCGCACCGACGGCTGGAAAAAAGTGAGAGAAGGCACCACCACCATCGAAGAGATTCTCCGTGTCACGCAGATGGAAGAGCACATGGAAGCCCTCTCTGGCGGCGACGATAAAACCCAGTTCATCGCACGACCCTGATTTGTTATGGCCCGCTGGAACACCTGCAACATTCTGCACTTTGCGCCCGACGCGAAGCGCCTGTGGCAATTCGATGCCAAAGGCGGCGGCTTTGCGCTGACCCGCGAACAGCGCGTGGCGCACACGGAAAAGTTGCCGGCCAAAGGCGTTTCTAAAAACTGGGCCTCGCTCTGGCAACCCAAGCTGAACATCGCCTGGCTACCGTTGGAAAATGTTTTTCTGCGGGTGGCGGAATTGCCCGCGAGCAGCTATGAAGAAACGCTTTCGATGGTGGAGTTGCAGTTGGAAAAACTCTCGCCGATTCCCGTGACGCAAGCGGTTTGGACCATGCACGTCCTCGGCACGCACACCGCGCCGCCCAAAGGCGATGCGCCGCCGGAAACGTTGCAGACCGTAGTGGTCGTCATCGCCGCGCGCAGTGTGGTGGAAGAATTTCTCGGTAAATTGGAACGCGATGGCTACCAAGCCGACCGGCTCGAAGTGCCGATGCTCGATCAACTCGAAGCCGTCAATGCGACGGAAGGCGCGTGGGTTTTCCCCATGATTCTCGGCACGCAAAACGCCGCGCTCGTGGCATGGTGGAGCGGCGGGGCGTTGCGGAATTTAAGTTTCGTTACCTTGCCTGCAGCTGGTGATCGCGCGGCGGAATTAAAAAATCAACTCGCGCACATCATTTGGGCGGGAGAACTCGAAGGCTGGTTGCAGGGCGCGACACAATGGCATCTCGTGGCTGATGCTGCCAACGCCACCGAATGGGAAAATCTGTTGCGCACCGGACTGAATGAGCCGGTAAAAATCGTGGCGCCGCCCGCCACCGCCGACCTTGCGGCGCGCACGGCCAAACGCGCCGCTGCTTCGACGAAATCGCAGTTGCTGCCGGAAGAATTCACCGGCCGTTACCACGAACAGTTCGTCGATCGGCTGTGGCTGCGGGGTTTGCTTTATGCGGGCGTAGTTTATGCGGCGTATCTGGTGGTTTATTTTTGCGCGGTGGGCGTGCTTGGCTTCAAGACGGGCAAATTGGAATCGCAAGTGGCCAGCCTCGGTGGGGCCTACACCAATGCCCTGCAACTACGGGCACGGTTTGGCGTGCTGAAGGAACGGCAACAGTTGAAATACGCGGCGCTCGATTGCTGGCAGACCGTGGCGGAAGCTTTGCCGCAAGGCGTCAATATCCAACGCTTCAGTTTTACCGATGGCAAACATCTGGCTTTGAGCGGCACTTGCTCGCCCGACCAAATCGGGCTCATCTCGGACCCGAATGCCTTTTACGATAGCGTGCGTTATGCGAAGCAGAAAGATCAGCCGATTTTTGTTCAGCCAGCCGCACCGAGCGACCAGTTCTTTTTTCGCCAACAGGGCAACCTGATTTACTGGAATTTCGGCTTGGAACTGCAACACGCTGAGGAGGACGCCCGATGAAAAAGTATTTCGAGCAATTGCGCCCGATGGAACGCCGTCTGGTTGTGGCCGTGGTGGTAGTTTTGTTCATCGTGCTGAACTGGGTCTTCGTGAAGCCGCACTTTTCGGATTGGAGCAAATTGAGCCAGCGCGCGGACGTTGCGGCACGGGATTTGAACATCCGCCAGAAAGCCGCGGCGGAAAAACCGGAGCTGGAAAAGCAGTTGAAGGTTTACGAGAGCGAAGGTGAATTCGTGGCGCAAGAAGATCAGGCCATCAATTTCATGCGCACCATCCAGACGCAATCCGGCCAGAGCGGCGTGCAACTCCAGAATACTTCCCGCCAGATCACGCGCACGAACGACGTGTTTTTCATCGAGCAGATCCAAAATATCAACGTGCTGGCAACGGACGACCAATTGGTGGAATTCCTTTACCAACTTGGCTCCGGCGCTTCGATGATCCGGGTGCGTGATCTTGAATTGCAGCCCGACCAGCCGCGTCAGCATCTGACCGCCAACATCAAGCTCGTGGCCAGCTACCAGAAAAATCCCAAGCCCGCGACTGCGGCCAAACCTTCCACCGCCAAGGCAAAATGAAAACCAACTTTCTCGCGCTAATAATCGCCCTCGTGGGCTTTGAACTGTGGGCCCAAACGCCGCCCGGACTCCCGGTCGTCACGCCGCGCACGCGCGCCCCGCGCTTCCCCGCCAACACGAACGGGCCGACGACGCAGCCGCGTTACCAAACACCGGCGCAGAATGCGTCCGCTGCGGGCATTCCCGCCACGGCTGCCGCTCCCGCTCCCGCCGCCAAAACGGACCAGGATGAAATTGCGCCGATGATCAATTTCCAAGGCGTCGAATTGAGTCAAGTGCTGGACATTTATTCGCAATACGTCGGCCGCACGTTGCTGCGCGCTAATTTGCCGGAAGCGAAAATTATTTTAAAAACCACCACGCCGTTGACGAAGGGCGAAACGATTCAGGCGTTGCAAGCCGTGCTCGCGCTGAACAATGTTTCCGTCATCAATGTCGGCGAAAAATTTGTGAAGGTGCTCCCTTCCGATCAAGCTAATACGGCCGCAGCGGATATTGACCGCACGGGCTCCACGAACTTGCCGAGCCTGGGCTCCTACGTCACGCACATCGTCCAGTTGAAATATATCAAGCCGAGCGAAATGTTGCCGGTCATCCAGCCGTTCGCCAAGTTGGCCAACTCGATTCTCGCGATTGATAGCAATGGTATTCTCGTGCTGCGCGACTACGCAGAAAACGTCAAGCGCATGTTGGAAATGATCGAGCAGGTGGACGTTAGCGTGCCCGCTGAATACATCTCGGAAGTCGTGCCCATCCGCTATGCGAAGGTGGCGGAAATCGCCGCCGCATTGAACAGCCTCGGCGGTGGCGGTGGTGGTTCCTCGGTGAGCATGGGCAGCAGCTCCAGTTCTACGCCTATCAGCGGCTTTGGTAGTCGCAGTAGTGGCTTGGGAGTGACTGGCGGTGCCGGTGGTGGTGCTGGCGGCGGCGGGAACAGCCCGTTTGGCAACCAGAATCGCAGTCTGGGAGGTTTGGGTGGAAACGCCAATCCCAATGGCACACCTACGAGCGGCACCTCCTTCCAACAGCGCTTGCAAAACATCGTCAACCGCGCTTCGAGTCCCACCGGGGGCGGTGGTGGTGGTGGTCAGGATCAAATCCAGTTGTTTGGTCAGACCAAAATTATTCCCGACGAAAACAGCAGCTCTTTGCTGGTGTTCGCCACCCGTCAGGATATGACGATGATCAAGGAAATCATCAGCAAGCTCGACGTGCCTTTGGCGCAAGTGTTGATTGAAGCGATCATCATGGACGTGACTCTTAATAATACGTTTAATTTTGGGGTCTCCGCCGCGCAAAACCAGATGACGAAAGGAAATGTGAGCGGCGCGGGCGGCATTAATAACAACCAGCCATTCTACAATTTCCTGAATTCCGCCACCAACACGTTCCCCGGCAATCTGACCAGCACGCTCCCTTCCGACAAGAGCTTTAGCTATTTTGGCAACATCGGGCCCTCGTGGAATCTGGCCGTGCAAGCGGCGGAATCCGACACTCATGCCAACATCATCCAACGGCCGCGCATCCAGACCTCGCAGGCCAAACCCGCACAGTTCTTCGTCGGCGAAACCAAGCCTTACGTCACCTCGACTTACAGCGGTTACAGCGGCGGTTATGGCGGATCTTCCTATTCGCAATTGTCGGTGGGTGTCGAGCTGGATGTGACGCCCTACATCAATCCTGAAGGCTTAGTCGTCATGGATATTCAACAAGAGATTGATGACTTCAACGGCACCACCACCATTGCCGGCGTCGGCGATGTGCCGAATACGATCAAGCGCACAATCAACACTCAGATTGCCGTGCGCGATCGCGACACCGTCATTCTCGGCGGCTTTATCAAATCCGACCAAAACCATTCCAAGTCAGGCGTGCCGTTTTTGAAAGATATTCCGTTACTCGGCAATTTATTCCAACAGCGCACGGATGATAAGAAGCGGACGGAACTCGTCGTGCTCATGCGCCCGACCGTGCTGAAGACGCCGGAACTGGCCGCCAAGAACACCGTTAAAGAAGTCCAACGGTTACCCGGTGCCTCCGCTGCCGCTGCCGAAAATGCCGAATACGAACGCAAACTCATCAATGCTGAGCGCAAGAAAGAATTGAAGCGCGCCCAGAGCACGGGTGTTTCCGACGGATTCTACAATATTAAAACGGATGCCACCGACACCAACTCGCCGTCCATCGACTTTGGCACCTCGCCCGCTGCGGACACTCGCACGGATCAAGAAAAGGCCCGCGAAGCGCTCGACAAAAAAATGAAAGAGCTCGACGAGCCCAAGTAATAGAAGCAAGTCCGCCCACAAAAAAATCCACCGTGGAAAACCACGGTGGATTTTTTGTTGAATCAATGAGTCGTTAAATCAGGCCGCTGGGGTCGCCAGATCGGTTGGAACTACCGAGGAAACCTCCGCTGCTGGTTCTACCGCTGAGACTTCCGCCACTGGCGCGGTTTCCGTTAGCACTTCAGCTTCCACCATCGCCACTGCTTCTGCCGACGCCGGTTTTTCCACGGCCGGCTTCTTCTCTTGCTTCACCGGTTTGGGCATGGGCTTCTTGGCCGTTTCCATACGACCATCGGCGAATTCCAACACGGCACCCTGATGGATGAGCCAATGCAAATCGACGATGACCGCCGTCTGTTCCGGCGTGGCTTCGGGCGCTTTAGGTTCCGTCGGTTTGGCGGGAGCCGCCACTTCGCCTTCCGCGAGCGGCGCGGCAGGTGCGGGAATTTCGATAATCGTCGGCTTAGCGACTTTGGGAGTCGGCGCGAGGGCTTCGATCAATTTCTTGCGCGTGCACTTGGCGTTCGCATTGATGAAATCCACGATGCGCTTGATGTTATCGGAAACGGGCGAGCTTTCGACATCGAGGAACGTCGGACGCGCCACGCTGACGTGCGTAACGGTTTTGTTGACCTTGAAAAATTGCAGGCCATACGTCGCGAATTGCTGGCTCAACTTCGTAGCGATGGGCAGCGGGAAATGTTTCTGATGCTCCCATTCCTGGCGAATAAGGCGTTGCAGACCACTGCTCTTCAAACTGCGGCTGGGCAAACCCGCCACAATGAGCGACTCGACGGATTTGATGATGGAATCTTTGTGCGTCGCGCGAAAATGTTGTTCCACGGCTTCCAGCGTCGGCAGCGTGAGCGGCTCTGGCACGTTGAGACAGATGTATTCCGTCTTGAAGCTTTGTTCTTCAACCCATTTTTTCACGACGACTTCGTCCTTCACGATTTTCACACGCGCCTTGAACATATCAAACGGCATGCGCGCGAATTTTTCCGCGTGCAATTTACGCAATTGATTCTGGTAATCGTGATAATTCGGCGGGCCAAGAATCGCGCCGCTCAAACCGCATTGCGCGACAAACGTATAAACGCCTTTGGGCGGTTCCGTCTGTGTGCGTTCGGCTTGGTAGAACGTGGCGAAATGATTTTTGAGCACGTGGGCAACGGCTTCGTCCTCGCTCGTCCACGGTGAATCGTCGAGTTCGCAGGAGAACAGCGCTTGGCCCGTGGTGTCGGATTTTTTCTTGGTGAGCGAAACGGAATAACGTTCAGCTTTGTCCAAAATCAACAGGGCGATTTGAAACAACGGATACGCGCGGCCAGTCACTTTGATCTGGCGAGCGAGTTGTTCCACGCCGCGTTCTTCAGGAATGAAGGCGACACTCAATTCCGGCAAAGGCGCCGGCGGTGCAGGACGTTCGGTGCGATCATCACGACGTTCGCCACCACGGAAACCGCCACCTTGGCGATCACCAAATTTAGAGCCACCACGCGACGGACCGCCGCGACGGTCACCGCCACCACCAGCACCACCGCCGCTGGGGCCATCACGGCGCGGGGCGCGGCGTTCGCCGGGCTTGCCACTGAACGTGCGCTCGGGCTTGACGCCTTCGTTGCCAGTGAATTTTGCAAATTTGTTGATCTCGGTTTTCCCCTGCGCCCAAGAGGGCTGAAAGAGATTGGCCAAGTTAAGGTCGAGTTCGGATGCGTTGCTCATGATAAAAAAGCCCCGTCACGCGGGGTTGTTGTTCAAAAATAGCATGGATTGGCGCGGCGCTGAAAGCAAGCGCGGTATCAGACGCAAAAAGGCGCGGCTTGAATCAAGCCGCGCCCTGAAGAATAAAGGTTAAGGTTATTTCGTTTCCACCGGAGCCGCCGCGCGCTTAACCATGATGGCTTCGATAATTTTCTTGGCGAGTTCGGGTTTTTCCACGAGCGCCTTCTTCGCGGCATCGCGACCTTGGCCGATAAGTGCGCCGTCGAATTGCAGCCATGCGCCTTTTTTATCCACCGCGCCGCAGTCAATGCCCACGTCGAGAATGCTGCCTTCCTTATCAATGCCGTGGTTGTAAATAATGTCGAACTCGGCTTCCGCAAACGGCGGCGCGACTTTGTTCTTCACGATTTTGACGCGCGTGTGATTGCCGTAAACGTTGCCAGCGGCATCTTTCAATTGGTCGCGACGGCGGATGTCTATGCGGACGCTGGCGTAAAATTTCAACGCCTTGCCGCCGGGTGTGGTTTCGGGGCTGCCGAACATAACGCCGACTTTTTCGCGCAACTGGTTCGTGAAAATGCAGGTCGTCTTGGACTTAGCAAGAATCGCGGTAAGCTTGCGCAATGCTTGGCTCATCAAACGCGCCTGCATACCCATCGTGGCCATGCCCATGTCGCCATCGAGTTCGGCTTTCGGCACGAGCGCGGCAACGGAATCCACGACGATGACATCCAGCGCATTCGACCGCGCGAGCGTTTCGCAGATGGTCAACGCCTCTTCGCCGGAGGACGGCTGCGAGACGAGCAAATCATCCAAGTTCACGCCCAGTTTTTTCGCGTAGCCGGGATCAAGCGCGTGTTCCGCGTCAATAAATGCTGCCAAACCACCGGCCTTTTGGGCGTTGGCGATGACGTGGAGCATCAATGTCGTTTTGCCAGAGGATTCCGGGCCGTAAATTTCTACCACGCGTCCGCGCGGCAAACCGCCGACGCCGAGCGCGAGGTCAATCGCCAAACCGCCAGTGGGAATGACATCAATTTTCACCTGTGCGCGGGCATCGCCAAGGCGCATGATGGCACCGTCGCCATAGGCTTTGGTGATGGAGGAAATCGCAGACTCCAGCTCACGTTCGCGGGCAGCGGCGGCTTTGGTGTCAGCAGCGGATTTTTCGATGGATTTGTCGGCAGACTTTTCGGATTTGGCAGCCATAAAATGAAATATTCCTTAGTTGGTTTAACGAGGGGTGAAATTAGAGAAGCTGGCCGGAATAGTCAAACGCTGTTCAGCCAAACTGACCGAACGGATTACCGAGGCGATTTTTTGTTGAGTTGAATTCATAATCATACGCGCAGTCTAGTGGGTCTGGTCAGACATCGGCAGTCCGAGGAGAGAAAAATTTTCAATGCATTATCTGGTCCTGAAGCCAATCGCCAAGACTTGGTTTTTTAGCTGAAAGAGTCTAGCTGTAGATGACAAAACTGTCATACACCGTTGGTTGAATGTTCATGCGCGAACGGTTTAATGTGGCGGCTGGATTGACCAGTCATTCAACCAAAGGAAAAACATGAAATATAAAATCATCCTCGGAGCCGTGTTGACCGCCACTTTGTTGGTCGGTTGCGCCACGGAAAAGCAACAGACCGAATGGCAAGCTCAAGCCAAGGTCAACAAAGTGACCGCGCAGGCTGCCGCATTGGCCAAAGTTCCCGGCGGCACGGTCGAAGACGCGGAGATGAGCAAATGGAAAGGCAAACTTTACTGGTCGTTTGATATCAAGCCCGCGACCGGCGGCGAAGCGATTGAAGTGGCCGTAGATCCCAATTCCGGCGAAGTCGTTTGGATGAGCAATGAAAAGGAAGGCGATGAAGACAAAGCGCCCGCCGCCAAAATCAGCAAAGAAACAGCGATGGCCACCGCGCTCGCCAAAGTTCCGGGCGGCACGATCAAGGATGGCGAACTTGAAAAAGAAAAGGGCAAGTGGATTTGGTCGTTTGACATTACGCTACCCGATTCCAAAGACATCAAAGAAGTCGCCGTGGACGCTATGACCGGTGCCGTGCTCGACGTGGCCACAGAAACGCCCGCTGATCAAGCCAAAGAAGCGGCCGAAGATGCCGCTGCTGCAAAAAAGAAAAAGGGCGATAAAGAAGACAAAGACTAATTTCGCCAAGGCACGCCTGAAGGTTGGGAGACTTGAAACCTTCCGACCTTCAGGGCGGTCTAACCACTGTTCACCGCTCAAACAATTCACTTTATGAAAAAAATCCTCTGCCCCCTTTTAATTTCGCTCGTGGCCGCCACGCTTGCTCACGCCGCCGAACCATATCACCTGCTCAAAGAAATCATCATCGGCGGCGACGGCGGTTGGGATTATCTCACGGTTGATTCGGCGGCACAGCGGCTCTACGTTTCGCACGGCACCAAAGTCGTGGTGCTGGATCTCGCGAAGGACACTGTCTGCGGCGAAATCACGAACACGCCCGGGGTTCACGGCATCGCGGTGGCACCGGAACTCAATCGCGGTCTCGCCACTTGCGGCCGCGAAAATAAAGGCGCGCTGGTAGATTTGAAAACGCTGCAAATCATTTCCAAAACCGATACAGGCGCGAATCCCGACGGCATGATTTTTGAGCCGGGCCAACAGGAATTTTACACCTTCAATGGGAAGGGCGAATCCGCCACGGTCATTGACGCCAAGACCGGCAAAGTTGTCGCCACGATTCCGCTCGGCGGCAAACCGGAGTTCGCAGCGGCGGATGTGAAAGCAGGTTTGGTTTTCAACAACCTCGAAGACAAAAGCGAGCTTGTGGCGATTGATACCAAAACGCACACGGTGAAAAATCGCTGGCCCATCGCGCCGGGTGAAGAAGCGAGCGGTCTGGCTTTTGATGAGAAAAATCACCGCCTCTTTCTCGGCTGCGGCAATAAAATGATGGTCATGGTGGACAGCGAAAGCGGCAAAGTGCTGGCCAACGTGCCCATCGGCGACGGCGTGGATGCAAACTCCTTCGATCCTGCCACGCAACTCGCCTTCGCTTCCTGTGGCGACGGCACGGTGACGATCGCCCATGAAGACGGGGCTAAACTCATGGTCGTTCAAACTTTGAAAACCGAAAAAGGTGCACGAACCATGACGATAGATCCGGCGACGCATAAAATTTATCTAGCTTCCGCAAAGTTCGACGCACCTGCTGCCGGTCAACGCCGCGGCAAGATGGTCGCGGGTAGTTTTAAGATTTTAGTTTACGGCACGAATAAATAATTCTCTGCTAACTCCGTGCGCGTTCTGGTCGTGGAAGACGAAAAGAAAACGGCGTCCTTCATTCGCAAGGCGCTGCAGGCCGAAGGTCTAGCCGTGGACGTTTATGGTCGCGGCGATGACGCGCTCGTGGCCGCGACGACCACGTCGTTTGACGCGCTCGTCCTCGACATCATGCTGCCGGGGCGCGATGGCTTAAGCGTGCTGCGGCAGTTGCGCGAACGCAATATTTCCACGCCCGTCCTATTACTTTCGGCGCGCGGCGAAGTGAACGAACGCGTCGAAGGTCTCAACGCAGGTGCGGATGATTATTTGCCAAAACCCTTTGTCATCGCCGAACTCGTAGCACGCGTGCAGGCGCTCGGACGGCGCGGCGGCGAAACCAAATCCACCCTGCTTCGCATGGCGGATCTTACACTCGATACCGTTTCACATCGCGCGCAACGTGGTGCGAAATCATTTGAGCTGACGGCGCGGGAATATCGGCTGCTGGAATTTCTGATGCGTTCGCCCGGCCGCATTTGCGGCCGCATGAGCATCATTGAAAAAGTTTGGGACTATGACTTCGATCCCGGCACGAACCTCGTGGACGTTTACATCAAGCGCCTGCGTGAAAAAGTGGACGACAACTGCGAACCAAAATTGCTACACACGGTGCGCGGCATCGGCTACGTGATGAAGGAGACGCCATGACCATTCGCACGCGATTGACCGTTTGGTATGCGGTGATTTTTTCCGGGTCGCTGCTGGCGATTGGCCTTGTCATGTATTCCGAATTGGTCGTGGAAGCGCGCGCTAAAATTGCCCAACATCAAGCCGCCACCCTTGACGAAGATGCGGGGGAAGACATCCTGCAAATTCTCCTGATTTATGGCGGTTCGGCAGTGGTCGTCGGACTGCTCGGCGGCTGGTGGCTGACGTGCCGCACGTTTGCTCCGGTGGCAGCGCTCACCACCGCTGTGGAAAAAATTCACGAAGGGAATCTTGCCGAAAAATTGCCGCGCTCCGGCAACGGCGACGAACTTGATCGCCTCACCGAAGTTTTTAACGCAATGACAGCACGGCTAGCTGGTTCGTTTCAGCGCATCCGGGAATTCACCCTGCACGCGTCGCACGAATTAAAAACGCCGCTCACCGTCTTGCACGGCGAATTAGAAACCGATTTGAATCAAACTACCCTGCCACTCGCGCAGCGGGAAAAATTGTTGAGCCAGCTTGATGAAATCCAGCGGCTGACCAAAATTGTGGACGGCCTCACCCTCCTGACGAAAGCGGACGCGGGGCAGATTGAATTAAAATTCGCGCTGGTAGCCTTGGGCGAAATCGTGCGCGACGTTTTTGAAGACGCCCAGATTCTCGCCAAGCCGTCGCAGGTTTCGGTAAGTCTCACCGCCTGTGAAAATATTTCAATCCACGGCGAAAAGCATCGGCTGCGGCAACTGCTGTTGAACCTCGCAGACAATGCGGTGAAATATAACCAGCCCGGGGGCACCGTAGAATTTTCGCTACGACGTGATGGGGTGGACGCAGAATTGAAAATCACGAACACCGGCAAAACCATTCCGCCGGAAGTGTTGCCGCGCGTTTTCGAGCGCTTTTTCCGTGGCGATCCGGCGCACGATTCGACGGTGGACGGCTGCGGGCTGGGCTTGAGTATTGCCCAATGGATTGTGCGGGCACATCATGGCGATATCCTTTTTGAATCGGCAGAAAATCAGACGACAGTCGTGGTTCGTCTGCCGTTGGTAATGCAGGAAAAAAACTCGTGAAATCTTGGTCCCTTATTTTATTGGTGGTTGGTTTCACTGGCTGCGCGCACTTTGAACCAAAGCCGCTTGCACCGGAGAAATCCGCCGCGCAGTTGGAGGCGCGGCGACTGGACGACGCCGGACTGAAAGCATTCGTCGCTCGCAATGCGAGTAATGAATTCGCCGTTTGGCCGCCCGCGCAATGGAATCTACGGTCGCTCACGCTCGCCGCCTTTTATTTTCACCCTGATCTGGCCGTGGCCCGCGCGCAATGGAACTTGGTCGCGGCGGGAGAAAAAACCGCTGGTGGTCAACCGAATCCGACGCTCACGCTCACGCCCGAATACAATTCCACCACGCTCGTCCCCACACCATGGGCGCCCGCGGTGAATTTTGATTTACCGCTGGAAACGATGGGCAAGCGGGCCAAGCGTCAGGCCGAAGCGCAGCAAAATGCCGAAGCGGCGCGGTTTAATTTCATCAGTGCGGCGTGGCAGATTCGCAGCGGCGTGCGCGGGGCATTGTTGGAATTTTCGACCGCGCAAAAACGCGCTGAACTGTTGCAAAAACAATTCACGGCACAGAACGAAATTTCCCGTCGCCTTTGGCAACGTTTCAATGCCGGGGTATTGGCGCGTTCGGAAATGGCGCCGCCGCAAATGGCGCTGAACCGCACGCAACTGGAACTGGCCACCGCGCAAACCAAGTTGAGCGAAGCTCGTTCGCGCTTGGCGGAAGCGCTCGGGCTGCCGCTCGCGGCGCTGGACGGAATTCAATTTAAAACCGAATTTACGCCGCCGAATACAACGGACTTAAATTCGGCCAGCGCCCGCCACGCCGCGCTGCTTGGCCGCTCGGACATCCGCGCCGCGTTGGCGGAATACGCGGCGGCAGAAGCAAATTTGCAGCTGGAAATCGCCAAACAATTTCCCGATGTGCATCTGAATCCCGGCTATCAATTTGATCAGGGAGATAATAAATGGTCGCTCGGCCTGACGTTTGAATTGCCGATTCTCAACCAGAATCAGGGGCCGATTGCGGAATCCCAAGCGCGCCGCGAATTGGCGGCGGCGAAATTCCTCCAACTGCAAGCGCAAGTCATTGGCGTAACTGACCGAGCAGTCGCTGGCCTGGCCGCAGCGCAAGCGCAGTTGAAAACCAGCGATGCTTTGCTCGATATGGCCCAGCGGCAGCAAAAATCGGTGGCCGCGCAAGTCAAAGCCGGTTCCGCGGATCCACTGGATGCGCTGAATGCGGAAATGGAATTGAATGCCGTTCGTCTGGGTCAACTCGACGGAGTAACGCAGTTCCAGTCTGCCCTCGGCGCGTTGGAAGATGCGTTGCAACGGCCCGCCGACGAATTCGATTTGCTCAAATTTTTACCGACTCACTCTCAGCCTTGATGCCAGCTATGAATCTAAATTTTATTTTGCCCATCGCGATTTTATTTGGCGCGACCGCCGTTCGCTGTGAAGAGGCGGCTCCCAAAGTGAGCGCGGTGAAGATCGCAGCCGGAACGAACGGCGAAAGCATCGTCACGCTCGCGGCCGAGATACAAAAGAATCTTGGCTTAGAAATCACCAATATCGTCGCCACCGAATGGTCGCCGGAAATTAAAGCCTTGGGTCAAGTCGTAGATCCCGCGCCCCTTGCCGAATTGCTCATGGATTATGGACGGGTGCTCATGACGTTTGACACCTCGCATCAGGAATTGGAGCGGGCTAAGCAGTTGAAAAAAGACGGCAACTTATCGGAAAAAGCTTTTCTCGAAGCCGAGTCCGCTTACCGCCAGAACTTTTCGGCGGTGATGGTGGTCTGGCAAAAAATCGGGGCGACTTGGGGTAAAAAATTTCCCGAAATGTTCGGCGAAATCGTGGTTCCGCCGGGCTCGCCGCGCAAAATGAATCCAGCCGTGGACGACGCGACCAAGCCCGGCAACCTGATCCGCATTGATTTGCCTGTCGGCGAACGCGGGCTAAACCTTGGCGCGGCCCGCCTGGAGCCGTTGGCAAAATCTGAATCGCCGATCACCGCCTATTTTTTTGACGCCTTGCCCGCCGTGGATCCGCAGACGCAGCAGCTTGGAGTTTTGTTTTGGCGACAGACCGGCCAGCTGATTCCCGGCGAAGCAGTCACAGCCTTCATCAAAACTGGCGTGGAGCCAATCAAGGGCATCGTGATTCCAGCCAGCGCAGTGCTGCGCCATGACGGCAAGGCGTGGATTTATGTGCAGGTGAGCGAAACGAATTTTTCGCGCCGCGAAATCTCCCTCGACCGCGCGATGGAAGGCGGATTTTTTACCAGTGAACTTTCGACCACGAATCAGCTCATCGTAACCGGCGCGCAAGCGATGCTGTCGGCGGAATTGAGCGCGGGCAACAGCGGCGCTCACGAACACTGACCATGCTGCGCACCCTCGTTGAAACTTCTTTGCGACGGCGCGGCGTGGTCATCACGCTGTCGCTGGCACTCATCATTTACGGCTTGTTCGTGACGGCGCGGGCGAAACTGGATGTGTTTCCAGAATTCGTCCAGCCGCAAGTCGCCGTGCAAACGGAAGCGCCAGGACTCGCGCCGGAACAAGTGGAAGCGCTCGTCACGCGACCCGTGGAAAGCGCGATGAATGGCGCGGTAAATCTGGAATCCATCCGTTCGGAATCCATCCAAGGCTTGTCGGTAGTCACAGCGGTTTTCAAAGACGGAACGGACATTTTTCGCGCACGGCAGATGTTGTCCGAGCGTATGGCGCAATTGGCGGGAGAATTGCCGGTGGGCGTGACGGCCCCAAAAATGGAACCGCTCACGTCGTCCACGATGGACTTGCTGAAGTTCGGCATCGCTTCAGAAAAATTATCGCCCGCCGAACTGCGCACCTTTGCTGATTGGACGATCCGTCCGCGCTTGCTCTCGGTGCCGGGCGTCGCGGCGTTGAAAGTTTTCGGCGGAGAAGTGCGGGAATTACAGATTCAATTTCAACCGGAGCGCCTGAAAATGTTCGGTGTCTCGGTGCAAGACGTTGCGAACGCCGCCCGCGCAGCGACGGGAGTGCGCGGTGCGGGCTTCATAGAAACAAGTTCGCAACGCCTACCGATCCAGACGGAAGGTCAGCTGTTTTCCGCTGAACAATTAGGCGACGTCATCGTGGCGCACCACGATGGGCGCAGTGTGCTGTTGCGCGATGTGGCGCAAGTCGTGGAAGGTTCCGCGCCGAAATCTGGCGACGCGCTCGTCAATGGTCAGCCGGGGATTTTGCTGACGACCACGAGCCAATTCGGGGCGAACACGATGGAAGCGACGCTCGCGGTCGAAGCCGCGCTACGAGATTTGCAGCCGACGTTCACCGCGCTTGGGGTGCGCTATATCCCCGGACTGCATCGCCCCGCGACATTCATCGAGCACGCGATCGCGAACATGAAATTCTCGCTACTGCTCGGCGCGGTGCTGGTGACAGTGGTGCTATTTCTCTTCCTGCTGGATTTTCGCACGGTGCTGATTTCGTTTCTGTCCATTCCGCTTTCGCTGCTCACGGCCATTATCGTGCTGGACCATTTTGGCGTAACGCTGAACACACTCACGCTCGGCGGTCTCGCCGTGGCTGTCGGCGTGGTGGTGGACGATGCCATTATTGATGTGGAAAACATTCTGCGCCGACTGCGCGAAAATCAGACGAAAGGTTTGAGCAAACCGTTGTTGCAGGTGGTGCTCGCCGCCTCGCTCGAAGTGCGTAGCGCGGTGGTTTACGCGTCCTTCATCGTGGCGCTGGTTTTTTTACCAGTGCTCATGATGACTGGTTTGCAGGGTAAATTCTTTGCGCCACTGGGCTTCGCTTTCATTCTGGCAATTCTCGCGTCGCTCGCCGTGGCACTCACGGTCACACCAGCGTTGTGCTTTGCATTTCTTTCACGCACCGCGCCGCATGAAGAGCCAAAATATCTCCGGAAATTGAAAAATGTTCATCGCACGTTACTGGAACGCATCAGTCGCTATCCACGTTCTTTGATTGCGGTCGCTTTGGTTTTGGTCGCTGGCGCAGTGGCCACGCTGCCGTTTTTTGGCGGCGAATTTTTGCCGGACTTTCGCGAAGGACACTTTGTGGCGCACGTCGAGATGATTCCTGGAACGTCGTTGCCGGAGATGAAGCGATTGGGCGCGCGGATTTCCCAAGAGGTTTTGAAAAATCCCAGCGTGCAAAGTGTCGGCCAGCAATTCGGCCGCGCCGAGTTGGGCGAAGATACTTGGGGTCCAAATAAATCCGAGCTGCACATCGAACTGAAACCCGATTCCGTGGCGGATCAGGAGCGCGTGCAAAATGAAATCCGCACCACGCTCGATAAGTTTCCCGGCGTGCAGACCGAGGTGTTGACGTTTCTGGGCGACCGCATCGGCGAAAGTATCGCGGGCGAAACCGCGCAGGTCGTCGTGAATGTTTTTGGTAACGACCTTGATGTGCTGGATGCCAAGGCGGCGGAAATCGCGGCGGTGTTAGAGAAAATTCCCGGCGCGGCGGACGTGCAGATCTCCGCCCCGGCTGGCGCGCCCCGCTTACAGGTGCAACTGCGCGGCGAGCGGCTTAAACAATTTGGTTTCCGACCCACCGAAATTTTGGAAACGGTGCAAACGGCTTACGAAGGCGACGTGGCCGCGCAAATCTACGACGGTGGAAAAGTTTCCAATCTGCGGCTAATGCTCGCCGACGTTGGCCGCAATAATCCCGAAGCGCTCGGCGATTTGCTGGTGCAGAACGCGAGCGGCACCACGCTGCCGTTGCGCGAATTGGCGACGATTTCGCTGGGCGAAGGGCGCGATTCTATTTTGCACGACGGCACGCGACGGCGGCAGGGCGTGACGTGTAATCCGAGCGGACGCGATGTGGCGTCGTTTGTTGCCGAAGCCAAAAAACAGCTCGCCGCGCAGGTGAAATTGCCAGCGGAAACCTATGTGGAATTCAGCGGTGCGGCTGAACAGCAGGCGCAGGCGCGGAGTGAACTGGCTTGGCATTCGCTGGCGGCGGCGGGCGGCATCATTTTGTTGCTGGCACTGGCGTTGCGTAAAACGAGTCATGTTTTGCTGGTGCTGGCGAATGTGCCGTTCTCGCTGGTCGGCGGCGTGCTCGCCATTTTTGCGGCGGGCTATTTTGGCGATGACGGGCAAGCTTCACTGTCACTCGGCACGCTCGTGGGATTTGTCACGTTATTTGGCATCACGATGCGGAATTCCATCATGATGATTTCGCACTACGAACATCTCGTAACCGTCGAGGGCATGACGTGGGGCAGCGAAACCGCGTTGCGCGGTGCGACGGAACGGCTGGTGCCCATCTTGATGACCGCGCTCGTCACTGGTTTGGGATTACTGCCGCTGGCGATTGGCTCTGGCGATGCGGGACGCGAGATTGAAGGCCCGATGGCGATCGTGATTCTCGGCGGCTTGGTGACTTCGACGCTCTTGAACTTGCTCGTCTTACCCACGCTGGCGCTGCGGTTCGGAAAATTCTCGCGGATTGCGGAATAATCACTTTGCCGCACGTTTGGGCTTGTTGCCGCCAAGCGGCACGTTAAGAATTCGCGGAGAAAAATTTATTACGCATGAACCCGACTTCCACCGCTGAACTGGACCAATTGCTCACCGCACTCATTCAAAGTGCCGAAGGTATTTCCGACCTGCTGTTCGTGACCGGCAAAGCGCCGCTGGCGGAAATTCATGGTCGGCTCGTGCCGCCGCCGAATTCCACCGAGCCGATCCTCACCGGTGAACGCATCCAAAGTTTGGCTCACGCCATCATCAACGGCAACCAGCGCTTGATTCAAGATCTTGCCAAAGCGGGCTCGTGCGATTGCAGCTATTCGCTGACGGGCATCTGCCGGTTCCGCGTGAATATTTACCGCCAGAACGGCAACCACGCGATGGTGCTGCGGCGGCTATCGTCTCAGATTCCTTCAATGGAACAATTGCAGCTCGCACCGGTGTTCCACGAGATTATCAAAGAAAAAACCGGTCTCGTGTTTGTCACTGGCGGCACCGGCAGCGGCAAGACGACGACGCTCGCTGCGTTGCTCAACGAAATCAATCAGACGAGCGAAGTCCACGTGGTGACGTTGGAAGACCCGATTGAATTTCTCCACCCGCAACTCAAAGCCGCGTTCAGTCAGCGCGAAATGGGGCGCGATTTTTACAGCTTTCCCGATGGCTTGCGCGCCGCCTTGCGCCAAGCGCCCAAAGTCATTCTCGTCGGCGAAATTCGCGATCGCGAGACGATGGAGATTGCGCTCACGGCGGGCGAAACCGGGCATCTGGTTTTTAGCACACTGCACACGATCAGCGCGGGCCAGACCATCAATCGCATTCTCGGGATGTTCGGGCGCGAAGAAGAACAGCAAGTGCGTGAACGCCTCGTCGGCAGCTTGCGTTACATCGTCAGCCAACGCCTCGTGCCGAAGCGCGAAGGCGGCCGCATGCTCGTCACCGAATTGCTGGGCAGCAATCTCCGCAGCCGCGAAGCGATCCAACTCGGCGAAGGCGAGAACCGCCGTTTCTCCGAGATCATCGAAGCGGGGAGCACGCTCGGCTGGCATAGCTTTGAACAGTCGCTCACGAAAGCTTACGAGCAGGATTTGATCACCGAAGAAACCGCTTTGCTCTACAGCATCAATAAATCACTGATGCGTCAGCGCGTGGACACCGTGAATAAGATGGGTAAAGTCGCCGCCGGGGCGCATTCGCTCAAGATGGCCATGCCGCCGGCGCGGCGGTGAGCTTAAGATGATTTTGGTTGCGCGGCAGCCAAAAGTCTCGCCGAGCGCAACGTTAAGCGACAGATTTTTTAGCGTGCCCCAAAGTTTTCACACCACAAAGTCACAATCAAAACGCCTTCACCGTGGCTTCCAAACTCGCCGCATCCGCGACGTTCAGCATTATCGCCGTTTTATCAATGCGCTTCATAAAACCGCTCAAGGCCGTGCCCGGCCCAAGTTCGATGAACCGCGTAAAACCCTGCGCCAGCAACGCGCGCACGGAAGTCTCCCACAACACCGACGCGCAAACCTGCTCCACGAGCTTCGCGGAAATTTCCGACGGCGTGCCGTGCGCCTGCGCCGTGACGTTGGAAATCACCGGCACGCCGGGCGAAACCAGATTCACCTTCGCCAGTTCCGCGCCCAGCTTCGGCTGCGCGCTCGCCATCAGCGGCGAGTGATACGCGCCTGCCACCGTGAGCGGCAACGCGCGTTTCGCACCTTTGGCTTTGGCGAGTTCGCACGCCTTTACAATTTTTTCCGCTTCGCCGGAAATCACCAATTGGCCGGGGCAATTTAGATTCGCCAGCACCACGCCGGCTTCCGCGCAAACTTCGCGCGTCGGCGCTTCGTCGAGGCCGATAATCGCGGCCATGCCGCCCTTGGTTACGTCGCACGCTTCCTGCATGAATTTACCGCGCTGCCGGACGACGCGCAGACCGTCCTCAAAACTCAGCGCGCCCGCCGCCGTCAACGCCGTGAATTCACCGAGCGACAAACCAGCGGTCGCGTCAAACTTCAGATTCGGCACCTGTTCCTTGAGCAATTGAAACGCGACCCAGCTCACGAGAAAAATGCCCGGCTGCGCGTGCTCGGTCTTGGTCAATTCGGCTTCCGGCCCATTAAAGCAAATGCCAGTAAGGTCGTAACCGAGCGCGGCATTGGCGCGGTCGAACCACGCTTGGGCGGACGGAAATTTTTCGGCGAGATCTTTGCCCATGCCGACGACTTGCGCGCCTTGACCGGCGAATAATAATGCAGTTTTGCTCATGGAAAAATTTTAACCACAAAGGCACAAAGACACCAAGTTTTGAAATGGAATTTTCTTTGTGCCTTGGTGTCTTGGTGGTTTAACTCAAATTTACAACCTGCTCACGGAAAAGATTTCACGCGGAAAAATTTTGCGGCGGAATTGGTCGTGCTGTTCGTGAACGTCATCGCACCGCTCGTGTTCGTCAGGTTGGTGAGCGAGCCCCAGACGTTCAACACGGCGGCCGTCTGCAAGGTGTAAACGCCCGCCGCGCCACTGATGGCGAGCTTCAGCTTGTTTCCGGGCAACGGCGTGATTGAGTCAAACTTCAGCGACCCGGCGGTGAACAGGTTCAGCACGCTGGCCATGTAGGCATTGCGCGCCGTCGCGCTGGTGATGGTCTCGAACGGGAAGGCGAGATAGACAACTTTGCCGCCACCGGCCGTGCCGTTGTAAACTATCGCCGCCGCGCCGCTGGCGACATTGCTGTAAGTGATGGCGGAGAGCGTGCCGTAGTTCGTCGGCGCGATCACATCGGGATAGCCCACCATGTAGATGCCGCGCGAGCCGTCGTCGAATACGTCGCTGGTATTACCGGCGAAGAGCGAGGTGTTGTTGGCGTTGAAATTCCACGAGCTGGAACTGTCCGCGACGTAGTAAGCGTGAAGCTGGTTGTGAAAAAATTCCGGTCCGCTGTCGTCGGTCCGCTTGGGCGATCCAGATCCCAGCCGATTTCCGAGCCGGAGACGAACAAGCTTCCGCCGTTGGTGAGGAACGCCGTCACCTTCGTCTGTTCCGCGCTGCTGAAACTTTCGTCGCCGGTGGATTCATTGCCGCTCTCCCAGATGACGATGGGATAATTCGTCAGGGCGACGAGGTCGTTCGTGACGGCGTTGTGATGGCACGCATCAAACGCCATGCCGTAAGCGCTGATGGCCTTGCCATGCGGCACGACGTAGTCGAACGCATTCACGCGGCGTGGCAGCACGCGCTCATTGTCGCCGGTCGGGCCGGGCGGAATATAATTTTGCGCGTTGAGATACTGCTTCAAGTTTGTCGTGCGGTCGAAACGATCAAAGCCATTCACGAAAAGCGCCTTCGTTGACGCGCTCGTCAGTGGCGGACGGCAGCCGACAACGGCGGAGGGAAATGACTCGCCACCCGCGTTCGCCGCCGCGACACGGAAATAATAATCCTGACCCGCAATCAGATTGGAGACGGAGAAATTCGTGACGTTGCCGACGGAAACTGGATTGCCGAAGCCATAGCCGTTGGTGGATTGGTAGATGACGTAGTTCGTCGGCGCGCCGCTGTTCGCCACGCTGACCGGCGCGGCCCATGTGAGCGAGACAATGTTATTCGTTTTGCCGATGGCACGGACGTCTGCTGGTGGTTCGGGCAGATAAATCAGCGGCACCACGTCGTTCGTATCGAACTGGTTCATGTATTTTACCACGGCGTGCATGGCGGCGCGGCCGATGGCGTCGCGCACCTTCGGATCGCGCATGAGCGCGGCGTCGCTGGGGTTGTCGTGATAGGCGACCTCGATGATGGTGGCATCCATCTCGCTGTTGAAATAGGTCGTGGTGATTTCGCCGTAGCCGCCGGTGTAAGTCACAGACGAGCGATCATACCAGGCATATTCGAGTGGCGGCGAACCGAGGCCGACCAGTTCGTCATTCACCGTCTGGCCGCAGATTTGCGCAAGCGCGACTTGGTTTGGCGTGGGCGAACCGGTGATTAATCCCTCCACGCCGCGCGAGGTGGCCGTGGCGGGATTGCCGGTGCTCGCGTTGGAATGAAAACTGATGTGGATGCGTTTGAAGAAAGAGCCGGAGGCTTCGCGGTTCATCTCGGCGGACATCTTTCCGGGCGCGGACCAGCTGTCCGATTCGTCGCCGCCGCTGCCTTCGTAAAGAGCGGCGGACTGACCTTGTCCCAAGTTTGCCTTGATCCAATAACGACAATTTTCCTCCTCGCGTGGATAGCCCGAAACGCCGCCGCCTTGGTTCACTGAACCCATGCCGTTGCCGAAACGGATGGCGTCGGCGATGACGACCGTTCCCGTCGCCGTGCCGCGCAAGTTGCTGATGACGACGGAGCCATTCAAAGAATTTGAACCCGCATTGAAATAGTATTCGCCGAGATAGACCCAGCCGTTGCCAACCATGTGATGCGGCACGCGATACTGCGATTCACCGCCGGTGTGCCGGATGCGATACAACTGGTCGCCGCGATCCGAACCGGACAGCACCCAAGTGTAAACCGGATAATAACCCGCGACCGGAATCGTCGGCGTGTATGTCGCCGTGGCGGTTTCGGAATTCGCCAGCGACGCGAAACGATATGGCACATCGCCCGCGCTGCCCCAGAACGTCGTCTGGCTGCTGTTGTTCCACGTGCCTGCGAAGGTCACGCCCGCGTCGTCGTTGTCGAGGATGACTTCGTTCGTCTGCTGTCCGAGCGGGCGCATGGAGGCGACGATGGCGCCGGCGTTGAAACAGTAGGCGGCGAAAAAATTCAACTGGTCGAGGTTGCCGTAGTCCTCGTTCATTGAGTTGAGTGCCGTGCCGCGCTGCAAACGCCAGTAGGGCGTGACCGCGTTCGTCTCAAACGTCCAGCCATGGCCGGAATTCATGAACACGATGCGCCCCGACAGCGCGCCGGATGGCTGTCGCGCTGACGGCACAACGGGAGTGCCAACTTTCGGCGTGACGACGGGCGGGAATTGGACGACGGACTTCGCGGAGAACGTTTCTGCCGCATCCGGCGTGAGGGCGGAGCGCCAGTTCGGGTTTTCGTCTGGCGGCCAGATGGTAGATTCCTCCTGGGCGCGGGCGAGCCGCGCACAGACGAAGATTGCGCCGGCAACGATGCAGATGAAACGACGCATCATGACATTATTCTCTCATTGAAGGGAGCACGCGGCTAATGTCGCCGCATAATCCTGAATTCCTTGCTTGCCCTTATCCTCGTTCCCAAGAAAAATCCTCGCAAGACAAATTATGTTTTCTCACATCGTCATTTTCTGGACTAAACCTGAACAAGCCAACGCCGCCGAAGAACTCATCGCCGGCGCCAACCAATATCTCAAAGGCATTCCCGGCCTGATTCAATTTCACGTCGGCAAGATGTCGCCCAGCCCGCGCCCGGTCGTGGATCAATCGTATCAAGTCGCGTTGAACCTGATTTTCCCCAGCAAAGCCGCCGAGCAAGCCTATCAAGTCCATCCGCAGCACATTGAATTCGTCGAGAAAGTCTTCAAGCGCGTCTGCTTGAAGGCGACTATCTACGATTTTGAATAAGCAGTTTTCCCGCAGATTCCGCCGATCAACGCAGATTAAATTTTAGTCCGCGAAAATCTGCGCCATCTGCGGGGAGCTTTTAAGCCCGCGGATGAAACTTCCGGTGAATCTCTCGCAACCGGTTTCCCGTGACGTGTGTGTAAATCTCCGTCGTGCCAATGCTCGCATGGCCGAGTAATTCCTGGATCACCCGCAAATCCGCGCCATGCTCCAGTAGATGCGTCGCGAAGCTGTGTCGTAGCATGTGCGGCGTCATGTTACGCTCCACGCCCGCGCGACGGACGCGATTCTTGATGTGCAGCCATAACGTCACCGAGGCGAACGGTGTGCCACGCCGCGTGAGAAAAACATTCGCTGGCGACTTCGGCGTGACGAGCTTTGGACGCCCGGCTTCGATATAGCGATTCAACGCCGCCACCGCTGTGCGCCCCACCGGCACCACCCGCTCTTTGTTGCCTTTGCCGATGACGTTGATGAAGCCCGCGTCCAGATGCAATTGCTCGAGCCGCAGATTTTTCAATTCACTCAAGCGCAGGCCGGAAGCGTAGGCCAGTTCCAGAATCGCTTGGTCGCACAAACCTTCCGGCGTCTCGGGCGATTCCGGGGCGAGCAGTTGTTTGATTTCATCATTGCTCAACGCTTTGGGCAGACGCTTCCACCGGCGCGGCAGTGAAAGATTCTCCGCAACGTTGGCCGGAAGAATTTTTTCATTTTCCGCATATCGGTAAAACGCCCGCAGCGCCGCGATCTCCAGATACACGCTTTCACCGCTTATCCGACGTGCGGGCTTGGGCGTGGCCCCTTCGCGTGTGGCTGGCCGACCGATCGGCGCGTTCCGCACCCGCTCGTAGGAGAGAAACGACATCAGATGCTTTAACTCCACCTTCGACCACTCCCGCAAACCCTGAAGCTCCGCCCACGCGGTGAATTTGCCGAGCAACGCGGCGTAAGTCTTCGCCGTGTTGTCCGACTGCCCGCGCTCGTGGCGCAGGTATTGCAGAAAATCTTCGACCAAAGTTTGCATGATAAAACGGGCCGCGCAGTTGTCGCCGGAAACCCTCCGCGTCGCAAGCGGATTTGTTCGACTCATCCGCCGCAATCCCTACGCTATCCCCGATGTTTGCCTCTGCGCCAATTGATTTCACTGATAAAACCGCCGGTTATCGCAAATTGGAACAACAACTCGCCGCCCTGCTCCACGGCGAGCGCGATGCCATCGCCAATCAAGCCAACACCGCCGCGCTCCTCTGGCATTCGCTGCCGGATTTGAATTGGGCGGGCTTCTATCGTTTCGACGGCAGCGAACTCGTGCTGGGACCGTTCCAAGGCAAATCCGCTTGCGTGCGGATTCAAGTCGGTCGCGGCGTCTGCGGCGCGGCGGCCATCACGGGAAAAACGGTGGTGGTGCCGGACGTTCACGAATTTCCCGGCCACATCGCCTGCGATGCTGCGTCGCGCTCCGAGATCGTCGTGCCGTTGGTGAAAGATGGCAATCTGCTCGGCGTGCTGGATTTGGACAGCCCGCTCCTGAATCGCTTTGACGCCGCCGATAAATCCGGTCTGGAGAATATTGTCCGCACCCTCATCGCCGCAACGGCTTGGCCGAAGTAGCGCTGGAACGACGCGTTTCAGACTTTGCCCACCTGAAGCCACTGCCGCCGCTCGCGTTCCGGAAATTTCTCGATCGCATACCGCAACATTGTGCGCGGCATCCGTGCGGCGTGCTGCTGGAGAAATTTCCGCAACACCGCCACATCCCGCTTGCCGATCTCGCGGAGCATCCAGCCGACGGCTTTGTGCATCAGATCGTGATCGTCATCGCGCAGCAGTTCCGCGAGGCTCAGCGCATCGGCGAAATCGTTTTGGCGGATGAAATGAAACGTCACGAGCATGGCCACGCGGCGATGCCAGAGATTTTTCGCGCGCGCCAACCGGAACAAAATCGTGCGCGACCGTTCCGCCAGATGCGGCCCGACGATGTAAGGCGCGGACGTGTCCACCAGATCCCAATTGTTCACGCGGTCGAGCTGTTCCAGATAGAGCGCGTAGATTTTGGCGCGACCGGCGGCATCGGCGCGCGCATAGACGTCCAACAAAATCAGCAACGCCAGCAGCCGTTCCTCGTGGATGGGCGAATGCAGCAACGCCGTCACCTCGGGCAACGGCAACGCCCGAAATTCCTTGGCCAGCTTGCGCAAGACCGGCACGCGAATGCCGATGAATTGATCACCCGCGCCGTATTCACCCGGCGCAGTTTTGAAAAAACTTTGTGCCACCCTCGCATCGGCAGGCGAGGCAAGGGTTTGCAAATGCGAACGTAAGTTCTGTAATGAAATCTTGGTCGGGGCACGCACGCGGAGACGATAATGGAAAGCTGCCAAGGTGAAAAGCTACGCTAGAAGGTTGCGTCTGCCCTACGAAACCCATTCACACACCTTCAACCAACTTTGACAACCGAACGTCAAGCGCTTGCGCAATCTTAACAAGCTTATCGAGTGAAATGTTTTCGCGCCCGCGCTCGATTTCAGAAAGGTAAGGCCAGCTCAAATCCGCTTTTTCTGCAAGCTTTTCCAAGGTCAAGCCCGCGTCGGTTCGGAAGGTGCGGATATTACTCCCCACAATCTTCCGATGTATGACGGCATGAGCCATTACATCAGGAGACTCGAATTTGGACGCCCCGAACATTCGACATATCGAATGTTTGGGCTTGATCCGATCCCCGCTTCTGATCAATTGATCTGGGCGTGCCGCGCAAGAACACATCTGCCAAAAAACAAAAGCCCCTCTACCGCCAGAAACTTCCGTCGCCAGTTTCCGCTCCCGCAGACGACTACGTTCACGCTATTCCGATTGCCCCGTCCCGTTTTGAATTGCGCGAAGACGGCACGATAGCAACCAGCGGCCACGCCGCCGTGGTCGAGGAAATCAAGACACCGCCGCCCAAACTCACCTTCGCTGACACCGACCGCTCCCTCTGGCTTTACCAAGGCAACTGCCTCGAACTCCTCGACGCCATTGCCGCTAAATATCCCGAAGGCCGCTTCGACGCCATCTTTGCCGACCCACCTTACTTTCTCTCCAACGGCGGCATCAGTTGCCACGCCGGACGCATGGTGAAAGTGGACAAAGGCGATTGGGATCAATCCCGTGGCCCCGAACTGAATCACGAGTTCAACACTGAATGGCTCAAACGTTGCCAGAAAGTTTTGAAACCAAATGGCACAATCTGGGTAAGCGGCACGCTGCACGTCATCCACTCCATCGGTTATGCCATGCAGCAGCTCGGCTTTCGCATCCTTAACGAAATCACTTGGGAAAAACCCAACCCGCCACCAAACCTCGGCTGCCGGTGTTTTACGCACTCCACAGAAACGGTTTTGTGGGCGGCCAAAACTGAAAAGAGCCGACACATTTTTAATTACGACTTGATGCGGCAAACGAATGGCGGCAAGCAGATGAAAACCGTCTGGACTATGACTGCGCCGGGCGGCAACGAAAAAGAATTTGGCAAACACCCCACGCAGAAACCTCTGGCGCTGATTGAACGTTGCTTGTTCGCCTCCACCAACGAAGGAGATTTGGTGCTCGACCCTTTTCTCGGCGGCGGCACAACAGCGGTGGCAGCAATTCGTCTCAAACGCGGCTGCGTCGGCATTGAACTCGATGAGGCACACGCAAAGCTCGCAACGAAACGAGTTGAGGAAGAAATCAAGAAGCCAAAAGAATTATTTCGCTAAAAATGGAACGAGGAATTGCAGTTCAAAAGCTCAAGCAACTGGAAGGGCAAGACCTGCGAAAGTTGGCTGACAAGTTTGGCGTTACGGTCTGGAAGGCAGATAAAAAGAATAAAGGCTGGGCCGGGCACGTCATCGAGCGTTACTTAGAGTTACCCCTCAACTCGTCACAGTCACCCAACTTTGGCTCGTGGGAATTAAAAATCGTGCCGCTGAAAAAACTCGCCTGCGGAAAAATTGTCGTCAAGGAAACCATGGCCATCACGATGATTGACCCGGTGAATGTGCTGCAAAAGCCTTTTGAAGACAGTCATGTGCTTGCCAAGCTGAAAAAAGCTGTTGTCTGCGCCCGTCTGTTTGAGTCGCAGCAGGAAACCCACACGTTGCTCGTAAGAGTTGCGTCCTTTGATTTGGGCGACCAAGAAATTTATAACCAAGTCCGCGCGGACTACGAGGAAACCCGTGCAACCATAAAGTGCAAAGGTTTTGAGGCGTTGACCGGTGCGATGGGTGTTCTAGTTCAGCCACGCACAAAAGGTGCAGGTCACGGCAGCACGAGCCGCGCTTTTTATGCGCGGACACAATTCGTCAGCCGCATTCTGGGCCTGTAGTTAATTTAGCCCGGTGGAAGTCACAGCTTCTTTCCCGTCAGCCGTTCGTAAGCTTCCAGATAAGTCGCGCTGGTTTTGGTGACGACTTCGGCGGGGAGCGTCGGGCCGGGCGGGGTTTTGTCCCACGTCAGCGTTTCGAGATAGTCGCGGACGAATTGTTTGTCGAAGCTCGGCTGACTGCGACCGGGCGCGTATTTGTCCGCCGGCCAGAAGCGTGAGGAATCGGGCGTGAGCACTTCGTCAATGAGGATGAGTTTGCCCTCGAACAGACCGAACTCAAATTTCGTATCGGCGATGATGATGCCGCGCTGCTTGGCGTAATCGCGTCCGGCCTTGTAAATCTTCAGGCTCAAGTCGCGCGCTTGCGTGGCGAGGTCGGTGCCCACAATCTTGCAGGCTTCTTCAAAGGAAATATTTTCGTCGTGTCCGGCTTCGGCTTTGGTGGACGGCGTGAAAATCGGTTCAGGCAATTCGGAAGAATCCACCAAGCCAGCGGGCAATTGGATGCCGCAGACGGTCTGGGATTTTTTGTATTCCTTCAATCCGCTGCCGGAAAGATATCCGCGCACGATGCATTCGATGGCGAGCGGTTTGGCTTTTTTCACGATCATGCTGCGGCGCGCGAGTTGCGCGGCGTAGGGCTGGAGATTCGCGGGGAGGGGATCGTTCGCCTTGGCGAGCAGGTGGTTCGGGACAAGGTCGGCAAATTTCTCGAACCAGAAATGCGAGATCTGCGTGAGCACTTCGCCCTTGCGCGGAATGCCGTTGGGCATGATGACATCGAAGGCGGAGATGCGGTCGCTGGCGACGAGCAGGAAGCTGTCGCCGAGGTCATAGACTTCGCGGACTTTGCCGGAGCGGACTTTTTTGATGCCGGGAAGGTCGAGCTGGAGAATGGGTGCGTTTGTCATGGCGCGGAAAATAAAGTTCGGCTCAAAAAGTTCAATGCCAAATTCCGAGAATCAAGCCGAACCCAAGTCCACCCTCGACAGGTTGCAACCGGTTTGGCACAGATGAATCGGTGACACCACAGGCAGTTCCAGCCGAACTTTCAACGCCCGCTCCCTCACGCCCGCCGCGTGAATGGGCGATTTTGCTGGGCGGCTGGTTGCTGCTGGCGATTTTTGTGTTGGTCATGGGACGGGCAAATCTCACCGCCCCCGGATTGTTTTATGACGAAGCCGTTTTCGCGGGTATGGCCAAAGATTTTTTGGTCGGCAATGCTCCCGGCCACCACATGCCCGGTGCCGCCACCACGGAAATTTCCGGCGCGCCCTTTCCCGTGTTCGTGCAACCCTATCTGGGCGCGCTCAAATGTTGGCTACTGATTCCAGCTTTCAAACTCTTCAGTGCCAGCGTGGCCGTGCTCCGCGCCGCCAATCTCGTCTGCGCGATAAGCTCCATCGGGTTCTGCATGCTGTGGGCGTGGCGACTGCTCGGCTTGCGGGTGGCGCTGCTCGCCGGAGTATTGCTGGCGCTGGACCCGGCGTATTTTTTCGGCAACGCGCTGGACTGGGGTTCGCTGGGGCCCAGTTTTCTGTGTCGCACGGGTGGTTTCCTCTTGGTGCTACTGGCGTGGCAACGGCAACAAATTCTTTGGGCACTGCTCGCGGGCGGGGTGCTCGGGCTGGGATTTTTTAACAAAATTGATTTTGCGATCCTGATCCTCGGTGCGAGCGCGGCCGCCATGATCGCTTATGGCCGCTCCTTGAGATCACTGCTAGTCGAACGACGGATTTTGTGGTTGGTCGCGGGCTTGGGTTTTGCTGTGGGCGGCGGCTTGATGCTGCTCCGGCTGCCCTTCATTTTCAGCGCTATGTTGGCCGGTGATAACCCCAGCCAACCCGGCGAAATGACGGAGAAATTTCTCACGCTACGGGCGATGTATGATGGCTCGTATTTTTATCGGCTAATGGCAGCGGGCGGGCGGTTCGACCAAATGCATCAGCTCGCCGCACCAGTCTGGACGCCACTGGGGCTTGTTCTACTCGTCGCGATTTTGACTTTAATCGTCCGCCTGAAGTTTTTCATTCTCCCCGAGCCAGCGCGGCGTTTGCGGATATTTCTGCTGCTGACAGCAGGCTTGGTGACCTTGGGCGCTGGGCTGTTGCCGGGAGCGGTGCGGATTCATCACACCACGCTAGTCTATCCGTTTCCGCATTTGCTCATCGCGCTAGCCGCCGTGGACGGGTGGACTTGGTTGCGGTCAGCCAGCCGTTTTCGGCGCGGGGCGCGAGGCTTGTTAGTCATCACGCTTGGACTGCTAATGTTGCTTGAATTATTCACCCTCACCCGGACGCAACGATTTATCCAGCAAACCGGTGGGCGCGGCTGGTGGAGCCAAACTCTGGAAAAATTTTGCACCGAAGTAAAACCCCAACCCAACCTCACGTTGGTCAGTTTGGATTGGGGCTTCAATGAGCAGTTGGCGTTTTTCACGGATTGTTCGCCCTTGGAAGAAGCGTTCCGTCCGCTGGCCTCGGGTGAACCGCCCCGGCTGATAGGAGATGCGCATCACGTTTTTCTCGCGCACGCGCCGGAGTTCAGTCTCTATGCGCTGGGGCCAAAATTTATGGAAGCGATGGCTCAAAACACCAACGCCAGTATTCAACCTTGGCAGGATTCATCTGGGCAAACGGTTTTTTATACCATCCGTTTTGGCGGACGATAAAACGTTTCAAGCCACCGGCCGTTCGACCATCTTCACGAGCAGCGGAATGCTGGCTTGGGTTTCATCATCGAGACGCACATCCACTGAATACAGACCGGGCTCGGCGAACTTGAGCTGCTGGATGTTGATGATGAAATTGCGGGTGAGAAAATGGGCGTCGTCCGGCAGCGTCACCGGCACGGGTAATTCGATGGCCTGCATGATGGGATGGCCGTCGGCATTGATGAAATTAAGCGTGAGCTTACGCGTGCCTTCGTCGCCGGGCATGAAAGTTAGCCGCAGCGCCACGGCGCATTGTGGATGCACGGCGGGCATCTGGGGCGCGTAGATGGTGTCGAACGCACCGAGCAAATTCATCTTGCCGTTGTCGTCGGTGGCGGCGTCGCAGAGCACGGCTACTTGAATATTCATGCGGGGAAAATTTAGCGCAAAGGCGCGGGGAGGCAAAGCCGCAAAGTCTTTAACTTTTGTTCAACCCGCCCGCGCGACCAGAAAAGCTTTCAGTTCTTCCGCCGCCTTGCCGCCAAAGCCGGAGACTTCGGCGAGCTGTTCCACCGTGGCGAGTTTGAGTCGCGAGACGGAGCCGAATTTTTTCAGCAACGCTTTTTTGCGTGCCTCGCCGATGCCGGGGAAATCGTCGAGGATGCTTTCGGAAATAGTTTTGAGCCGCAACTGCGCGTTAAAACTGTTGGCGACGCGGTGACATTCATCGCGGACACGTTGTAACAATTTCACCGCCGGATGATCGAGACCGAGGCGAAGCGGTTCGGCGCGGTCGGGCAGATAAATTTCTTCAAACTCTTTCGCTAAACCGATGACGGGAATTTCTTCCAAGCTAAGCTTAGCCAGTTCCGCGCACGCCATGCCGAGCTGGCCACGACCGCCATCAATCAAAATCAAATCAGGCAGCGGTTTCGCTTCGCGTTTAAGCCGCGAGTAGCGCCGACCCACCACCTCCGCCATGCTCGCGAAATCATCTTGGCCAACGAAGCCCTTGATCTTGAAGCGCCGATAATTCGCGCGATCCGGGCGGCCATTTTTGAAACTCACCAGCGACGCGACGACGAATGTGCCGCTGATATTTGAAATATCAAAACCTTCGATGCGTTGCGGCGGCGCGGCCAAACCCAGCACTTTGCCGAGTTCGTATAAATCGCGTTCCGGATTGATGGATAGCGGCAACGTGTAAGGCACGCGTGTGAATTTTTCCGTTTTTTTCCAGGTGTCATTAAGATCGCGAATGAGATCGCGCAAGTCGGCAGCGCGCTCAAAATCCTGCGCGGCGGCGGCTTTTTTCATTTCGACTTCAAGCTGGCCTTGCATCTCGCGGCATTGGCCTTCCAGAAAATTACACGCCGCCGTGACCTGCTCCAGATATTGCGCGCGCGAAACATTTTCCACGCATGGCGCGGTGCAATTTTTCAGATGCGCGTAGAGGCAATGCTTGTAATCCGCCGCGCCCGGTGTGAAAACGCGACAGCCGCGCAGATTGAATTGCTTCCGCGCCAACGCGACGGTGTTGCGCAGGCCAACGGAATTCACGAACGGCCCGAAGTAGCGCGCGCCATCATCTTTCTTGAAACGCGTGAAGGTGAAATTGGGAATCGGGTCGTTTAAGTTCACCTTGAGCATCAGGAATCGTTTGTCGTCGCGCAGGCTGATGTTGAAGCGTGGTTTGAATTCTTTGACGAGTTTGCTTTCGAGCAGCAGTGCTTCGGGTTCGCTGCGGACGACGTGGATGTCGAAATCGTGAATCGCCTCGACGAGCGTATTGAATTTCAAATCCCAACCCTTGCGGCGCGAAGACTGAAAATACTGGCTCACGCGCCGCCGCAGATCGAGCGCTTTGCCGACGTAGATGACCGTGCCGAAGCGATCCTTGTGCAGATACACGCCGGGCTTGTGCGGCACGGCGCTCAACTTTTTGCGGATGGCTTCGGAAACTGGCACGCCGGAAGTTTCACGCAAAGGTGCTCAGGCGCAAAGAATTTTTAGCCGCCAGCAAGAATTAGGATTGCCCAAAAAATAAAATCCGCGTATTCAACAGCCAGCTTGCGAAAGGAATCTTATGTCTGAAAATCAAAACCAAGTTCCCCCTACCATCAATCCGCCACCCGTGACACCGCCACCCGCCTCGCCGCCGCCCGCTGCTGGCTCGGAAAGTCAGGCGCGGATGTGGAATATGTTCTGCCACTTGAGCGCGCTCGCCGGATTTATCGGCGTGCCGTTCGGCAACATCATCGGGCCGCTGATTATCTGGCAGCTCAAGAAGAATGAATTTCCCTCCGTGGACGTGCACGGCAAGGCAGCGCTGAATTTTCAGATCACCGCGACCATCGCGGCGATTGCTGTGGTGCTCGCGTGCATCGTGCTGTCGTTCGTCTGCTTCGGCTGGCTGCTGATCCCGGCGGTGGTCCTGGTTGGGTTGGCGGCTTTGGTTTTCACCATCATCGCGGGCATCAAAGCGAACAACGGTGAGGAATACAAATATCCCTACAGCTTTCCGTTCGTGAAGTGATCTGTGCTTGAAACAAAAAATCCCCGAAAGTTATTTCGGGGATTTTTTCGCAATGTCGAACTCACGATTTTTTCTTCATGTGCTGATGCACGAAGAAATAATACAGCCCGCCGAGCACGACCATTACGCCCGCCAACCAGAGCGTGAGACGATGATATTCGCCCTTCATAAGTGATTCGTCCTGACCCATTTTTACGCCGAGCCAGCAGAGCACCGCGCACCAGATGGCGGAGCCGAGCAGCGTGTAGAGCGAGAAAATTCCGTAATTCATCCGCACAATTCCGGCGGGAATCCCGATGAGATGTCGCACGACGGGCAGCAAGCGGGAAACGAAAATCCCCATCGCGCCGTAGTGCGAGGCCCAGCGTTCCGCGCCTTCAAGCTTGGCGGGTGAGATAAAAAAGTATTTACCGAACTTCAGGATAAGCGGTCGGCCCGCGAGGCGGGCGCCCCAATACATCACCGTGGCGCCGAGCCAGGAACCAAGGGTGCCCGCGAGCACGATCCCCCAGAGCGTGAGCGGAATCTGTCCCGTGTGCGCCAGATGCGCAGCGGGGGGAATGACGATCTCGCTCGGCAGCGGAAAGAAGGAACTTTCGATGGCCATCATCAACGCCACCAGCAGATAGCCGCCGGATTGCAGCGCGTGAGAATACCAGTCGTTCAGGTTCTGGATGATTTGATGCATGCGGCGGTGGTTATAGCGGAAAAGCGTCTGGATTGGACAGAGTTTTCAGAATTTAATTTGTTCCGGCGGGCGCGGGCGGCGGCAAGGGCAGTCCGGTAGCAGGATCGGACGGAGTGCCGGCAATTGCCGACGATTCGGTCACCGCTGCCGCTGCCGCTTTAGCCGCTTCGGGATCGTAATAGTCCTTTATTTCCTCCGCTGTGGCCGGTTGCGGCCAAACCCAATCGCGGGCGCGCTGGTATTGCCAAAACATTCCCTTGATTTCAAGTGACGTGGTGGGAAAGCCGCCATTGTCCATGCCATCTTCACCGACGCAGTAGAGCAGATACGTTCCGTCAACATTTGGGTGATACTTCAAAGGCTTGCCATCATAAATATCAATCGTCACGGCAGGGAGAAATTCCGGCGACAATTCGTTCAGCGTCTCTGGCCAGCGGCTATGCTTGAGTTGAAAGCGCTTCAAAGCGATCGCGGTTATGACAACACTTTTTGCAGCCTCCATCCTGACCGTCTTAACCACGGTGTTTGCTATCCACTGATCGCCAAAAATTTCAGCCAAATCAGGGATTTTTAACGAACGAAAAACAGCCTCCCCGGCATTGGTGATGCCCAGTGAAGACAACTGCTTCACCATCAAATCACAATCCGGTTTGTAAAATTGACTGCGGTTTGCCTGCATCCGGCGCAGTGTTTCCAGAACGATTTGCTCACTCTTCATCGTTCGCAATTCATCCGTGTAACTCCAAGAGGAACGCCACATCATTTCACCAATGGCGTAGCGTGGCTTTTCGGTCAGCGTTTCCCAGTCTGATGGCCAGGCCAAGCTGCTGCTGGAAGCGCCCGAAACAACCAGATCAAAAATTTTCTCCCGCGAAGCTCGCATCTTTTGAATTTCGTTGATGCCCCAAGCCCGCTCCAAAGCAAAGACATTGGTGGCATCACTGATGAAATTCAGCTCCGACCAACCTCGTTGCACTGCGGCGAGTTGCGCATCTGAAACATTACTGGATTGCAATAATTCCCAAGTCGGTGCCACCGCGATATTGGCCATCGCAATCCGCACGAGATGGGAGATGACCAGTCCTTCCTCCGCGTTTTTATGCACCAGTGCCAACATGATAAGGATATTGGTAGCCGCCAAGCCGGACTCACCATTATGTAGTTGGCAGATGGCGGCAGCGTCTAACTTTTGGGTGGCTTTTTTTAGTTGAGCCAGATGCGGCAGCAAAAGTGTAGACCCTTTTTTGTATTCCAATTGGAAGTCCAACTTAGGGCGTTCCAAAACTTCACGCAGCAATTCGATGGCAGGAAGGTTCGCCGCCACCTCGACGGAAAAATCGTCCCAAGAATTGGTGAAATCATAACCGCAAGCAAGCGGCTGAATGTGTCCAACCATCGCCCGCCCAGGGGAAACCATCTTCATGGCGGCAGGTATGTTCTCGCTACTGGAACCGAAAAGTGCAAAGGCATTTTGCACTGCCGTCATACTATTACTTTCCGGCGACGGACGCGGCGGCAGCAATTCGTCCACGGTCAGTTTCTCGCCATGAGCGCGAAGAAATTGTTTATATTCTTCGACCGCATTTTGCGGCTGATGATGAGCTGTTAGCCAAGCGCTCGTAATGGCCAGCAGCAGGAAAGCCCCAATTCCAATCAAAAATTTCCAGCGGGTTTTCATTCAGAAAATCCTGTTTATTCGGTCGAAAAATTCTTTAAGCCTTCAAAAAGAAATTCCGCTGTTTCTCACTGATGGGCATTCCCAGTTTTTCCATCACCGCCAGCATGTCTTCCCACACGCGGCGCTTTTCGGTCATGGCTTGATTGCGCAGGAGATACGCGGGGTGATAGGTCGGCATGAGCGGAACGCCGCGATACGTCTGCCACTGGCCGCGTAACTTCATGATGCCGGTGAGACCGAGCAAGCCTTCCGCTGCCGTGCCACCGAGTGCGACGAGCACTTTGGGCTGAATCAAATCAATCTGCTCATGTAGAAACGGAATGCACGTCTGCATCTCTTCCGGCGTGGGCTTGCGGTTGCCACTGGAACCGGCGGGCATGTCTGGCCGGCATTTGAGAATGTTGGCGATGTAAACGTCGGCGCGCGAGAGCCCGGTGGCACCGATAATTTTCGTGAGCAATTGACCGGCGGCACCTACGAACGGTTCACCTTGCGCATCTTCATCGGCGCCCGGCGCTTCGCCAACGAACATGACTTGCGCGTCGAGATTGCCCACACCGAACACAACGTTTGTCCGCGATGACGCGAGGTTGGGACATTTTACGCACGCGAGTGCGCGGTCGCGGAGCGCAGCAAAGGCAGCGGTTTTGTCAGTGGTTCCGAGTTTTGGATTCTGAGTTCCGGGTTGAACCAACGGCTTGGCGGCAAGTGCGATAGGCGCAGGGACAGGTTTCGCAACAACGGGCGCAAGGGAAAATGGTTTCGGCCCGCTGGTCGTTGCCAGTGTCGGTCGCGCCGGCAAAGCCCGCGCGCGCAGCGATTCCGGCGTGACGCTGACGTGTCGCACGCCGCGAGCTTTTAAGCCTTCGAGGTGTTGGATGGTCGCGTCGAGGAGTTGCCGGTAACTTTCGGACATGTCGTCATCGTAGCGGCTAGGCGGCGAAGCACCAAAATTATTTATTTCTCCGCTAAGCGTAAAAACGGCCAATTTCAATGCGCGGGAATCACCAGTTGCGCGGGGGCTAGATTCGGGGCGCTGGCTTTCAGGATGATGTCGCCGGTGGCGTGCGTGGTCTGCAAAATGAGCAAGCCCCGACCTTGAAACGCCTGATGTGTGAGATCTTGGCCGGCTTCGCTGCTGTTCAAATTGCCGTTGCCAATACCCAGCAACCGAGCCGGGCCGGAGAGGTCGAAGGTCACCGGCATTTCTGCGTCCGGCACGCGGCGACCTTGGGCATCCACGATACGGAATTCAATTTGGCCCACATCTTGACCGTTCGCGCGCAGCGCCGCTACATCCGGCAGTAATTGAATCTGACTGGGCGCGCCGGTTGTCTCTAAAGTGTGGGCGCAAATTTCCTGGCCATCCTTCTGGCCGATAATTTTTAGCACGCCGGGTTGGAATGGCACTTCCCAAGTCAGCACCCCGCGCCGGGCCTCGGTCATTTTACGGCGGCCGAGGGATTGGCCATTGAGCTGCAGGGCTACTTCGGGGCAATTCGCAAAGATGCGTAAGGTCACGGTCGAATTGGTGGACCAACTCCAGCTTTCAATTCCACCCTGACCACGGCGGGAATCAGCGCGCGCGACGGCGGCATAAACCATGGGGTGCTCGCTCCACAAACTTTGCCGGAACCAGGCGAGCGGCTTCTTGAAACCGCATAAGTCAAATAAGCCAGCCCCATTGGCGCGATTAGGCCAGGCGTTGGCTTCGCCGAGATAATCCATGCCGGTCCAGAGGAATTGTCCAGCGATAAAATCATTGTCTCGCACCGCCAGCCACGCGTCGTAGGCATGACCATTCTCACTGCCGTAGATCACGCGTTGAGGGTGTTTCCGGTGGTCATCGGCATAGCGCGCTTCCTGATAATTATAACCCACCACGTCTAGTATTTCCGGTAGACCAACGGCGTCGGACATCGCCACCGTGGCCAACGCAGCGGTGACCGGGCGCGTGGGGTCGAGCGCTTTGACCGCGGCCACCAGTGGTTTAGCGCAAGTCACAAGTTGCTCCGCCGGCGGATTGGCGGGGTTGTAACGGTCGCCGAGCACCGGGTGCGAAAAGGGGTCGTTTGCATAATCAATCTCGTTGCCGATGCTCCAGAGGATGATGCTGGGATGATTCCGATCGCGCCTAACCATGTCCTGCATATCGCGCACGGCCCAATCGGCGAAAATCTCCGCGTAGCCAAAACGGCTGGCAGGCGCGGCATTCCAGCCGCGCACCCATTTATTTTTGGCCGGAGTGAATTCATCCAGCGCTTCATCCATCACCAGAAAACCCAGCCGGTCGCACAGATCCAACAACGCCGGGTCGGGGGGATTATGGCTGGTGCGGATGGCGTTCACGCCGATCGCCTTTAACAATTGCAAGCGTCGCTCTAGCACTGCGGCGGGCACCGCCGCACCCAACGAACCCGCATCGTGATGCAGGCAGACGCCTTTGAATTTCAGGTTCTTCCCGTTCAGGAAAAATCCTTTATCCGCATTAAAATGAAATTCCCGGATGCCGAAAGGGGTCGTCACTTCATCCACCGTGCCGCCGCCGTCGTCAATGATCCGGCTGACGGCGTGATAGGATTGCGGGGTCTCCAGACTCCAGCGCTGCGGCTGGGGCACGGCAAATCGTTGCGTGATTTCGCGGCTGGTAGTGCCAGCACATTTAATGCTGGTCTGAGCGGTCGCCACCACGTTGCTAGCGGGCGTTAGCAGGTCGGTTTGCAGGGTGAATGACTTTTTTTCTGCCGTCAGGTTTTCGACCGTGGTCACGACGCAGATGGTGGCTGAGTCGGCTTTGATTTTAGGCGTGGTCACGCAGACGCCCCAAGGCACGATGTGTAAACGGTCGGTGATGACGAGTCGCACGTGGCGGTAAATACCCGAGCCAGTGTAGTAACGGGAATCGGCTTCCCGGGAATGATCCACGCGGACGGCCACGACGTTCCCTGCCTCGCCGGTTTTGACCAATCCGGTCAAGTCGCAACGGAAGCTGGAAAAACCGTAGGGGCGCCCCCCAACGAACTGGCCGTTGACCCAGACCTCCGCATGGTCATAAACCCCGTCAAACTCAAGCGTCATGCATTGGCCAACTGCATTCGTCGGCAGCGTAAAATGTTTGCGATACCAGCCGATGCCGCCGGGCGCATAGCCTGTTCCGCTGGCGTGCTGGGCGCTGAACGGCCCCTCGCTGCTCCAGTCATGCGGCAGTTGCACCGAGCGCCACTGGCTGTCATCAAACTCCTGAACCATCGCTCCCGCCGCCTGGCTGAGACTGAACCGCCAGTTCTCATCAAAATCTACCGTCGTGCGGGCAGCGGTTGCGGACGGGGTTTTGACCAGTCCCCAAACTAAAACGAATAAAATGGCTAGCTGCAGTGGCTGGGGTTTTCTCATGCGAAATAGGAAGCGCAGCATCTGGCAAAGCGGGCAAAAGTGCAAGCGGCTGAATTGCAGTGCATGGGCACTTTTCGCATCGAGCCTATCCACAGTTCCGGCGACTTGTATTGCTGTCACCTTTCCGCAAAGCTGCCCGTCCAAAGCCACATGAAAATCCGCTCCGCCATTTTACTGACGCTGCTTGCACTCCAACCGCTCCTAGTGCCCGCCGCTCGCCTCACGGAAAATTTCGATGCACACTGGCGTTTCCTCCAAGCGGATGTAAGTGGCGCGGAGCAAAATGAGTTCACCGACAGCGCCTGGCGCGAACTCAATTTGCCACACGATTGGAGCATCGCCGGGCCGTTTGCCGAAACGAATAAGACCGGCGGCGCGGGCGCTTTTCTGCCGAGCGGCGTGGCGTGGTATCGGAAACATTTTACTTTGCCGACGAATGCAGTTGGCCAATGCGTCTCTGTGGATTTCGACGGTGTGATGCAAAATAGCGATGTGTGGATCAATGGTCATCACCTCGGCCAACGCCCGTTTGGTTACGTCAGTTTCAGCTATGACCTGACGCGGTATTTAAAGTTCGGCGGCGATAATCTGATTGCCGTGCGCGCGGACACTTCCGCCCAGCCAGCCTCGCGCTGGTATTCGGGTGCGGGCATTTATCGGCATGTGCGGTTGGTGATCACCGATCCGATTCACATCGCCAAAAACGGCGTCTTCGTCACCACACCCAAAGTCACCAGCGCCGCCGCGACCGTGGCGATTGAAACGGCTGTCACGAATGAAACGGCTGCGTCCCGCGACATCACGGTGCAAACGGCGTTGCTCGCGCCGGATGGCCATACGGTGGCCACGATTGAATCCAGCGCCAGCGTAGCGGCAGGCGCGGCGGAAACTCTCAAACAGCAAATCATTTTCGCCACGCCGCAGTTATGGTCGCTCGAAGAACCCCAATTGTATCGCGCAGTGAGCGAGGTGCGCGCGGCGGGAAAAGTGTTGGATCAACAGACCACGCCGTTTGGCATCCGGCGTTTTCTGTTCGCGGCGGACACGGGCTTCTGGTTGAACGGGAAAAACTTCAAGCTCTATGGTGTTTGTCTGCATCACGACGGCGGCGCGTTTGGCGCGGCGGTGCCGTTGGCGATTTGGGAAGCGCGGCTGAAAACCCTACGCACGCTGGGCGTGAACGCCATCCGCACCGCGCACAATCCGCCCGCGCCGGAGTTTCTTGATCTGTGCGACCGGCTGGGTTTTCTCGTGATGGACGAATTATTCGACTGCTGGACAGTGGGGAAAAATCCGCACGACTATCACCTGTTCTTCGACGCATGGTCGAAGCTGGACGAGCGCGAAACGATCCTTCGCGACCGCAATCATCCGTGCATCGTGCTTTACAGCGTGGGCAATGAAATTCATGACACACCCAACGCCAACTTAGCCAAGCGCATTCTAGTCGGCCTCGTGGATACCGCGCACGAAGCCGACCCCACGCGGCCAGTGACGCAAGCGCTGTTCCGGCCGAATGTGAGCCACGATTACGACAACGGTCTTGCAGACATGTTGGACGTCATCGGCACCAATTATCGCGACAACGAATTGCTTGCCGCGCAGCGCGCCCGACCCGAGCGCGCCATCGTTGGCACCGAACAACGCCACGACCGGCAGACGTGGCTGTGGCTGCGCGATAATCCGTCGCACTCCGGGCAATTCCTTTGGACCGGCGTGGATTATCTCGGCGAATCGCGACGCTGGCCGGTGGTGAATCATTCCTCCGGTTTGCTCGATCGCACCGGCGACGTGAAGCCACTGGCGTTTGAGCGGCAAAGCTGGTGGAGTGCCGAGCCGATGGTGCGCCTCGCGCGTCGCACCGCGCCAAATGACCGCATGCCGACCGACCCCGGTTACGGCGGCGAGGAGTTACACACGCAAGTGCAGTTCGCTGATTGGACTTCGCGGAATCCCAAGCCGCATGACGAAACGGTGGAGGCCTATTCTAATTGCGAAGAAGTGGAACTATTCCTAAATGGCCAATCACTCGGCGCGAAAAAAATCAATGCCGATGCGTCGCCGCGAATTTGGAAAGTGGCCTATAGTCCTGGAAAACTCACTGCCGTCGCTAAAAATGGCGGACAAATCACGGCGACGGATGAACTCCGCACGGCGGGCAAAGCGGCGAAGATTGTGCTGACTACGGAGACCAAAAAACTGGCAGCCGGCTGGGATGATGTCGCCATTATTCGCGTAAACGTGTTAGATGCCAGCGGCATTACGGTGCCGCGCGCGAATGATTTGATTTCATTTAAAGTCAGCGGTCCGGGCGTCATCGCCGCGGTGGACAGCGGCGACACCATCAGCCATGAGCCGTTTCAGGCCAGTGAGCGCAAAGCGTTCCAAGGCGAGTGCGTAGCCTTTATCAAAGCTACTGCAACGCACGGAAAAATCACCGTCACCGCGACCGCGACCGGTTTGGCGCTGGGCAAAACTTCTTTTGAGGCCGTTGAGGTGAAACAATGAAATCGGCGCTATTACATGTTTGGCTTGGCTTGACCGCTGTCGCTGTGGTCGGCGGCGCGTCCGCTCAGGAAAAATCGACGCGCCAATTTTCGTTCGGCGAACGCGGCCTGGGACCCGCTGGGACGAATATCGTGGCCACGAATTTTTACAGCGCGGACATTGGTTTTGGGTTTGAGCCGGGCGCTGCAGTCAGCGGTGCGGATTACGCCACGAGCGATAAGCCGTTTCTTTTTTCCGTGAAGTTGCCGGAAGGAAATTACGCCGTGACGGCGCTGCTTAATGACCAGACCGGCGATTCGGTGACGACCGTGAAAGCTGAACAGCGGCGGTTGATGCTGGAAAAAATCCAGATCCAACCCGGCACGCAGGCCGCGCGCACCTTCATCGTGAATGTCCGCACGCCGCGTATTTCGGCGGAAGCTCAAGTGAAACTTAAACAACGCGAGCTCGAAACGGAGACGGTGGATTGGGATGAGAAGCTCACGCTGGAATTCAACGGCACGCATCCGACGCTGCGCACGCTCATCATTGCGCCGACGAATGTGCCCACAATTTTCATCACCGGTGATTCGACGGTTTGCGACCAGCCAGCGGAGCCATGGAATAGTTGGGGCCAGATGTTGCCGCGTTTTTTTAAGGCCGATGTGGCGGTGGCGAATTACGCCCAATCCGGCGAAAGCATCCGCAGTTCGCTCGGGGCGCATCGTTTCGACAAAGTTTTTAGCCTGCTGAAAAAAGGTGATTACCTGTTCGTGCAGTTCGGACACAACGACATGAAAGATAAAGCGACGAACGCGCTGGCGGTTTATAAAACGAACCTGCGGAAAATCGTCGCCCGCACACGTGAACTTGGCGGCACGCCGGTGTTAGTAACTTCGATGGAACGCAAAAGTGGCATAGAGCACGACACGCTCGGCGGTTATCCCCAAACGGTTGGCGACGTGGCGCGGGACGAGAACTGCGCGCTGATTGATCTGCACGCGATGAGCCGGATTTTTTATCGCGCTCTCGGGGCGGATTTGGACCAAGCGTTTCAGGATGGCACGCATCATAATAATTACGGCAGCTACGAACTGGCGAAGTGCGTCGTCCTCGGCATCCAGCAAGCCAAGCTGCCGCTGGCGAAATCCATCGCGGCGGACTTCGGCGAATTTGATCCGGCCAAACCAGATGCCGTGGCGACGTTTCAAATGCCGGTAAGCCCGACGGTTTCCAGGGAGAAGCCGCTGGGGAACTGAAGCGGGTTCGGGGAGAACGCGTCGAGCCGCAGGCACTTGATGAGGTTGTCCCAGCGAAACGAAACTTGCCTTGAGCGTAGTTGCGCCTAGCATCTGAAAAAATTCGCAGAGGCGAAAAAAACTTTTCCATGATCCGGTCATTTGCATTCACCACGCAGGGCAAGCTGCACACGAAAGACATCGAAATCTTTTTGATGCCGACGCTGCTCGCGGACACCAATCTTTTTCTGTGGGTGGATCTGGAAAACGCCACGCCGGAGGAAGCGAAGGAAGTGCTGGAAATGATTTTTCACTTTCACCCGCTATCTATCGAAGACTGTGTGTTGCCGAGTCCCTCGCCGAAGGTGGAAGAATATTCGCCGAAAGAAGACGACCACTTCACGCCGTATCTCTTCATGGTGATCCACGCGGTGGATTACAGCCGCAAGGATGGTTGTTTCGGCACGAGCGAACTGAATTTCTTTCTCGGTAAAAATTTTCTCGTTACCTACCACGAGCTGCCGTTGAAAAGCGTCTCGACTGTTGAAGAGCGCGCGGTAAATGGTTCCATGGGCATCGCCCGCGCCCCGGATCGCGTGGCGCATTCGTTGCTCGATATGCTGGTGGATAATTACAAGCCGGCGTTGGACGAGTTGGGTTTGGAGATCGCGGAACTGGAGCAGATGGCTTTGCAGAAACCGACCAAAGAGACGCTGAATCAAATTCTGCAGGTAAAAAAAGAAGTGCTCCATCTACGCCAGATCATCGGACCGCAACGCGAAGTGCTATCCCGCTTTGCCAAAGGCGAATTCAAGCTGGTGCGTCCGCATCTCGTGCCGTATTTCCGCGACGTTTATGACTCGCTCTTTCACATTGGCGAGCTGGCACAGAATTACACCGACTCGCTCACGGGCATCTTGCAGGTTTACTTGAACATGTCGTCCAACCAGACCGGCGAAGTAGTGAAGCTGCTCACACTCATCACCGTCATCACGACACCGCTGATGATGATCGGCACTTGGTATGGAATGAATTTCAAGGACATGCCCGAGCTGGAACATGCCCACGCATATCCCATCGCTTTCGTCGTCATGGTGCTTTCCACCGCCGCCACGTATTTGTATTTCAAGATGCGGAAGTGGTTTTGATGGACGGATGACGCTAGAGGTGGAACCAATTGTATGCGTTCGAGAACACCGGCCAGTTCGCGGCGAATTCGGCGCCGAGCATGAAGACCAACAATGTGGCGAGCACGGCGAACTTCACGCGCAGGTTAAATTTCCCCAGCAATTGATCCAGTGCTGCGGCCACTAAAATCAAGAACGGAACCAGCATCCCCAACATGAGGCGGCCAGAAATGAAAAACGGTTTTTCGCGCGAGGGATAAAAGCAGTCGTGGAAATCGTATTTCACGGAGAGCAGCGCCAAGAAGGTGAACATCGCGGTGAGACAGGCAAGGCCGAACCAGAGTGCCGTGCGTTGCGGTGGAGAGAAGGCCGCCGGTCGCCGCCCCAAAACTAGCAGCAGAACCGCCAGCAGCACGCCGGTTACGAGCGTGTAAAAAATGTTCAGCGCGGGCAACGCGAGCGGTTCGCGATGCCACAACATTTCGCCCTGCCAGAACGTCGCCAGATTGCCTTTCACAAAAAACCAAAAACCGGACGCGGTGAAGATCGGGTGCTGAAACCATTCGGCAAACGGTTTGTTCGTCCAGCCGAGGAATTGGATCTTCAGTGCCGAGCCGGTGAAATCACCAAAATTAGTTTTGCACCAGAACAGCCACGCAGCGATAGGCAGAGCGGCGCAGGCAGTGAAAATGCCTAGCGCAGTGCCAGTTTTTTTCCAGCCGTTCGTTTTTGCCAAAGGAATTATTTTCCACGCTAAAAAAATTCCGGCCACGGCGAGCAAGGGTAGATTGCTGAGCTTCGTCAGGAACGCCGCAGCGAGGGCGAGACCGGTTGCGGCGGCGTGGCGATTCGTGATAGTTTCCCGCTCCCAAAAATTGATCAGCAGTAGAAACGCCGTGCCGAAGATGAGCGGGGAGAGCACGTCGTTGTTGATGGCATAAAAAATCGTCTGTGGCAGGCAGGCGATGAGCGCGGGCACGGCGAGTTGGATGAAGCGGTTTTCGGGAAAGATTTTTTGGGCCACACCCGCGCCCAGCCACACTAGCGCGCCGATGATGAGGATGTTCAGGAATCGGAGTGAGTAGAGCCGCCAGCCATCGGGCAGGCCCAGAAGTCCGCCGAGTCGCCACCAACTGCCGGCGAGGGCGTAATACAACGGCGGCTGGGAGGCTTCGTGGTTTTGGGCGGTGTCGCGCCAGAACTGTGCGCGCGGCGCGAGCCGTTCGGCGGCGGCTTCGGGAGCAATGGTCCATGGTGGCGGCGCGAATTTGCCACCCGGTTGTGAGGCGGGCGCATAGAGAAATTCTGAACAACTAAAATAAACGATGTAAGGCAGGGCGGCTTCGCTGGTTTTGGCGAGCGTGCGCGGCGGTTGCGCCTGAGCATAGCGCGCGGCGAGATCAAAGTGCATCTGCTCATCAACGACGCCGAAGAACGGAAACGCGGCGGAATAAATGAAGACATGCAGCGCGGCGAGGCCACTGAGCAGCAGGATAATTTTGCGGTTATTTAGCATCGGCATTGGTCGTGGACGTGGCGGTTCGCCAGCCTTCGGCGAGAAAAAGTTCCATGTTTTCGGCGATGTGCTGGCTGGTGGCCGGATTATTCACCAAGCCAAAACTGCGGCTGTGCGTGCTCAAAAATTGCATCGCTTGTCCGGCCCAGACGATCGCGAAAGGTTCATCAGCCCAGCCGGAATCTGGCAAGGGCGCGGGCGGCAGGTCGGTGGGTGGCGGATTTCCGGGCGCAGGAATTTGCAGTGCCCCGCGAGGGGCGAGCAGCCAGACGCGCCAGCCAGCGGCGAGGCTGGCACGCATTTGCGCCAGCACGGGCTGCATGACATTGGTGCGTTGCAGTTGTTCCCGCACGAGATCATAGCGATGCGTGGTGTGATCGGCGATGGGCGGGATAGTGCTCCATGGCGTTGCGCCTTTGAAGTAGTGATCGAGCGTCAGGCCGCAGAACCACGGGACGATGACGATGAAATCTTGCGGCTTCGCAGTCGTGTTCAGCGCTTGTGACCAAGTATCGAGGTTCGTGAAGCGGTAATTCAAATCGCGTTTGGCTACGGGCCAGGCGAACAGCGCGGTCGCGATGGTTCCGGCTAAAAAAATTTGTCGCGCCAACTTTGGCAGCGTTGGCAGCGTCATATCCAAACAGACGGCGGCGAGCGCCATGAACGGGAGAAAATACCACGGCTGACCGGGCATGGCGGTGAGCCAGAGAAACAGCAGAAAGCCGCCCGCGGCGAAGAGCAAAGTCGCGCCGGTGAACAGGCGTAATTCAGCGGCCGCGACCACTGCCTCGGTCTTCACGCGGGCCCCCGAATTTTGTGTCACGGCGGCGAGGCCAAGTCCGATCACGAGCAAGGCGAGCAACGCCCAGACGAAAACATAAAGCCGCCCGGGAAAGCCGAAATCAATCGTCACATCGTCCCAGAAACGCAGCCACGAAAAGCCCGTGCGCAAGACCTCGGTGGAAGCTTTGCTCGCCATCAGATTTGAAGCGTAGGGCAGCAACGAAACCGCCGCGACGGCTCCGGCAAAAATGATTTGTCCCACGGCTCGCCAATGTTTCCGCCGGACGCAAACAGCACTGGCGCCTAAGCAGATCGCGCCGACCAGAACCGCATTATGAAACAGCGTTTGCACGCTCAGCACCGCGCCGAGCGCCAGCCACGCCGTCCGCGCCCAGGAAGGTTGTCGTAGAAAAAAAATGGCGGCGACGAGGGTCGCGATGATTAGAAAACTGCCGAGGCCGTAAGCGCGCAGCGAATCGCCGAACGTGATGACGGTGCTGTTCAATCCGAGCAGTGCCAGGCTGAGCAGCGGCGGGGAACCGTGGGCCAGCCGCGCGGCCAGCCATAGCCCGCCGAGGCTGCCGAGGCCGATGACCAAACCCAGCAGGCGCAGTAGCACATCGTCGTGGCCCAAGCCGATGGCGGTCCAGAATTTCACCACCAGGGGCATCAGCACGGGGAAAGAATCCTTGGCCAATTCGCCGAGTGAATTGTGTGCGGAAAGATTGATGAGATTTACTTCATCGCGCCAAAAACCACCGGCGTTCAGGAGAAAATAAAAGTGAAAACCCGTGATGAGCGCCGTCAGCAGAATCGCCGTGAGCCAGTCGGGTTGCCGCCAAAAACTTCTTTCCGCGGTGGGCGCTGGGCTCGGTGGCGTCATGGGCTTCAATTGAACAAATCACTTACGAGCTCACAAGGGAATTAGTTTTCCCAGCGCGGTTCACAAAAAATCCCAGCGCGCGAACAGCGCCGCCTGACCGCATGGTTGGCCCGCTGGCGAAATCAGATTCCATACCGTCGCCTGCGCGATGCGGAAGCGCCGACCATTTTTGGAGATGCGGATGCCCGAGTAATCATCAATGAAACCGTGTTGCGTCACTTCGGCGAGCAGTCGCGCGCGCTCCTCGCGGTTCGGTGCTTCCGCCGTGAGCCGCGAGGGCGTGCTGGTGAGTTCCGCCCACGACATCTCCCACAATTGCAGCGCGCTGGCGTTGCCGTAATTCAAAACCGGATCCGCCTCCGTGCCGTGCGAAACCAAGACGAACGGCGCGTGGAACACTTTTTCCGCAAGCATCGCCGGTTCCAACTCTGCCCCCGCCAGCAACTCCCGCCCCGTCCAGTGTTTCAAGCTGCGGGCGATGGTTTGCGTGTGGGCGATGATTGAAGCGTTTTGCCAATGGGCGTTCACGCGGTGCATGGTGAATTTTCCGCCGCCCAACGGCAATTGGTTTTGCGGGCTGGCGGAGAGAAATTTTCCGTGTAAACTGCCCAAGAATTTTTTACGACCATGGCTCCTAAAATCCAAATCCCGGACGAATTGAAGAAAGACCTCCCGCCATCGCAGTGGGGGAAAATTCTCGGCGCCACGCCCATCATCATGACGGTCATCGCCACGATGCTTGCGGGCCTCGCTTCCAGCGAGATGACCAAGGCGCAATATGACCGTTCCGCCGCCGCGCAGTTGCAATCCAAAGCCGGCGACCAATGGAGTTATTATCAGGCCAAGAAATTGCGCGCCGCCGTCGCCCGCAACACGCTCGACCTCCTCGCCGCTACCAGCGATGTCGCCCCGCTCTCAGAGGCCGCGCTCGGCAAAGCCGACGCCGCCACCGTCGCTGCGTTGACGAAGAATGAAATTCCCGTCGCGAACTTCGCCAAGTTGGACGAAGCCGTCATCGCGGCGCAAGCCGCTGTGGAATCTTCCAAGCCCGAGAGCGACGTCACCGCGCAGTTAACGAAAATCAAACCCGCCACGCTTGCCGAATCGTTGGTCGCCGCCAAAGACGCCGCGCTCGCCTTCGACAATGCCACCAAGACCATCAACAAAACTTCCGACAAGCTGGATGAAGCCCTGATGTTCGGCGACAAAGCCACCTTCCGCGCTTTCTCCGCCGCCCGATTGCGCTACGCCGCCACGCGGTATGAGACCGAAGCCAAATTGAATCAGACCGTCGCCGGCATCTACGAATTGCAAGTGCGTCAGGGCAACGCCACCGCCGAGAAACATCACCGGCGCAGTGGGAAATTTTTCTTTGGGATGCTCGCCGCGCAGTTGGGCGTGATCATTTCCACCTTCGCCATCGCCGCGCGCCAGAAGAGTTTTCTGTGGGCCGTGGCTGCCGCCGCGGGCGCCGCTGCGGTGTCGTTCTCCGTTTACGTTTACCTTTACGTTTGAGCGGGCGCCGCCGTGCGCGAGTGCCGGAACAGGCCGAAGTTATAGACCAGATAATAACCGGCCATCAGTCCGAAGATGAAATACGTCAGCGGACTTTGCAGCAACGCCGGATGTTCCAACGACTGGGGCTGCGCGCGCAAAACCCAGAAGCGATACGCCAGTCGCCCCACGAACAGCAACGAGATGGCCACGCCGATGCGGGTGTTGGGCGTGTAGAAACGGCCCGCCTCCGTCGTCTCAAAACGGGTGAGCTGAGAGGGTTCGCTTTTCTGGACCACTGAGTTGTGAGTCCGAGCATTGGTTTGATTTTATGGTTTCGTTGTTTCTTTGTCCATTCCCAGTGGAGGGAGGGCGAAGCCCGACCGGAGCTGGGAATGGACAGCTCCGCGCCGCAAACATCGCTGGACTCTCATAGCCCAGCCGACTGT
>CAIWFB010000175.1 GCA_903911825.1 uncultured Verrucomicrobia subdivision 3 bacterium | reverse complement strand
CCCCAGTATGTGCGGCTGCGGTGGGTGTTTCCGGTGGTGCTGGCGGCGGTGGATACGATTCTGGCGCAGACGGAGGAGATGCGGCAGCGGTTTCTGGGGCTGGGGGCGGAGCGGGTCTCGGTGGGCGGGAATCTGAAGTACGATTTTGCGCCGCGGGCGGCGGATGAAGGTTCGCCGGTGGCGCAAATGGTGGCGACGGCGATGAGCGCGAGCGCAAATAAGGATTGGCGGATAGTTTGTTTCATTGTGGTGGTGTGTTGTTGTTTTTTAGTTTGTCGCCGATGAACGGCAGCTTTTCTTCGATGCGTTTAAGTAGCTGCGCGTGGAACATCCATGCGAACATGCCAACCATACAGCCAATTATCAGCGTGGCAAGTAGGTATCTAATTAAATTTAACGTGCTGTCGTGCGCGTTCTGCGGTGGGACGCAGAGTATCAAATACGAAACGACCGACGCTCCGATGGATGCTACTGGTATCCGTGCGTTCGGGTAGCTCGGTGTCAGCTTCAAAACGTAGCCGATGAAAAGCGCAAAGCAGACGCTTAATATGCACGGTTGCATCTGAATCAGGTTCAGGAACATCTGGATTGGGTCATTCATTGTTTCTCCTTGTGTAGTAAATTGGTTGCCATTGGTATTCTGCCGACGGTGTCTGCTTCTGGGGAATGCGCGGCCACTTGATTGATGGGTTCTGTTCGCGTGCGTTCTCTAGCCATTCCTGCATCTGCGGCGTGGTGATCGTGTTGCCTAGCTGGTGCCTCAAGTCTGCCCAGCCAATGGTGAAAAGAACGGCGAGGCCGACGATGGAAATGACCAAGGCCAGCGGCATGCGCGTCTGTTCAGTGATGGTGACGTCTTTCTCTTTTGGCGGCATAATCAATTTGTGGTTGTTCCGGCCCGATAAAACTGCATCTGTGCATCCACTTGGCCGGTGAGGGTGTTGGTCACGCCGGTGGAAATCCGCGTCCATTGGTGGCTCGCTAAATCTGCCGTGGCCTCGACGATGGCCACTTGGTTCGTGTCGGTTAAGTGGTTCTCCCAGCTCACGGTGATCGTTCGCGTCTGCATGGGGTAGACGGCGAGCGGCTGCGGTGCGATAGGCGCGAGGGCGGGAGGCATCGGCGGAGCGGAAGCGACCGGCTTAGGTTGCGGCGCCGACGCGCAACCGAAACACAGTAGCCACAGTAGCACGCCAGCGGCAGCGGTAAGGATGTGGCTAAAGGCGTTCACGCGGGTTTGATGGCAACCTGAAAGTCGTTTCCGAACGCATAGACGTAGATGCTTTCAACCATGTCAGCGTGAAGCTGGAACGGCGCACTGATGCCCGCTGCCTCCATCGCTCGCAAGACCTGTTCCATCTGGTCTGAGGTCATCGTGAATGGCGCGATGGTCGTGGTGGTCTGCTGCTCAACTTTGATTGTTGTTTCAGTATTTGAGTCCATAGTTGTTGTTTGGTTAGAGTCCATAATTTTTGTTTGGTTAGAGTGCGCCCGCAGCGTTGACTGTCAGTGTTCCGGCAGTGTTTGTGATGTAGCCGTTCTTCGGTATAATTCTCGACAAAGTTTCTGTCACCAATGACTGGCCTCCCTCATAAAATCCTGCGGTGTTGAAAAACCCAATGGTTCCGACTGTCACTGTGATTGTCACCTGCACGGCTTTGTCTGGGATGCTATTGGTAATCGCCGTGGTGCTGACGTTGAGACAGTTGGCTGCCGTGGCGTTCGTGCCCAGTGCGGCGAACGAAGCGGCGACCACGTTGCTGATACCAACGCCGCCGCCGACAAACTGGGTCGCTTTGTTGGTTCCCAGAACATCAAGCTGCCACTTGGGCGAGTTGGTATTGATTCCGACGTATCCGTTGGTTCCGAGAATCGTGAAGGCGTCCGTGTAACCAAAGCGGATGTCACGGAAGTGGACGTCGCCGATGCCGCCAGCGGTTGAAAAATCGTAATACATGGAACCAGGGAAACTGGACGTGGGCCCGAAGACTTGGAACGCCGTCGTGCCGGACAAGTTGCGGATATATCCCGACGAAGCTGACTCCACATTCATTCCAGTTGCGTCATAAGTAACGTAGTTGTCTGCGGAAGACTGATTGAAGTGCAGGGTGTTGGCGGTGTTGGCTGCCCCGATATCCAAAACGAATCCGTCAGACGCGGGATAGAATTGGTTCGTGCGACTTGAGGAAATGTTCTTCATCTGCAATTTGCCAACGTTCACCGTGTCGCCGAGATACAAATTGGTTCCAGTGACGATGCTAGCAGACACATTGGTCAGGCCGCCGCCATTGCCGCTAAACGTGCCCGCAGTGATGTCCGCATCAATCAGGTTGGTGTTGGCGCCATACGCCTTGAAACGAACGGTTGGGTTATTATAAGCAACGCCAGCGTCGTTGGTAGATGCGCCATATGCAAACGGTAGGTTGGTCGCTCCGATGTTAGCGAATGTGTTCGTGCCGATGAGAGGAAAAGCATGGCCGTTCGTTGCGGTGATGGTAGTTGCCGTTAAATTCGATAGGCAGCTTACATTTTTATATAGAGTGATTAGCGAGCTTCCGATTATCGTGGATAATGAGCCGTTAACGTAAAATAAATAGGAAGATGAAGCATTGTCTGTGTCAAAATATAGCGACCCTTTTGTCAGTAAAGCAATTGACCCGAGCGATGCGTAATTTGTAGCAACGATTAAAGCTCTACTGTCAGCAGAATT
>CAIWFB010000174.1 GCA_903911825.1 uncultured Verrucomicrobia subdivision 3 bacterium | reverse complement strand
CCGTCGTCACGGCCTGCGCCTCGGCTTCGTAGGTCAGGATGATGCGGTGGCGCAGCACGTCGGGGCCGATGCTTTTCACGTCCTCGGGAATCACATAATCGCGGCCTTGCAGCAGCGCCCACGCCTTGGCGGCGAGCGTCAGGTTGATGGTCGCGCGCGGTGACGCTCCGAACTGGATGAAATGTTTCACGTCCAATTTAAAATCCTGCGGCTTGCGCGTGGCGAAAACGATTTTGACGATGTAGTCGCGGATCTTGTCGTCCACATGAATCTGGTCCACGAGCTTGCGCGTCGCGAGAATTTCATCGAGCGAGACGACGGGTTTCACCGGTTGTTCCGGGCTAGTAAAAGCCATGCGGTCGAGAATCTTCCGTTCATCGGCTTCGTTCGGATAATCCAAAATCACCTTGAACATGAAACGATCCACCTGCGCCTCGGGCAGCGGATACGTGCCTTCCTGGTCAATCGGATTTTCCGTGGCGAGCACGAGGAACGGCGCCGGCAGCTTCATCGTTTCGCCGCCGAGCGTGACCTGGCGCTCCTGCATTGCTTCGAGCAGCGCGCTTTGGACCTTGGCTGGTGCGCGGTTGATTTCATCGGCGAGGACGAAGTTGGCGAAGATCGGTCCCCGCGTGACGTGGTATTTGGAATCCTGAGGATTGTAGATCAACGTGCCGAGAATGTCGGCGGGCAGCAGATCGGGCGTGAACTGGATGCGATTAAACTTCGCCTGCACGGCGGTGGCGAGCGTGCGCACGCTCAGCGTCTTGGCGAGACCGGGCACGCCTTCGAGTAGGACGTGGCCATTGGCAAGCAGGCCGACGAGTAGGCGTTCGACGAGTTGTTCCTGACCGACGATGACGTGGGCGATTTCGGCGCGGAGTTTGGTGATCCAAGCGTTCGTCTGTGCGACTTGTTCTTTCAACGTGTTGCTCATGCGGGCTGAATCTAGGCGGTGCTGTGGGCTGACTCAAGTGCGGGATTGGGAAATTGTCAGGCCGGTTTGGAACTAGGCTTGCCGGAGGAAATTCCTAGGCTCATCTTGGGGCATGGATTCAGAACCATGGGAACGAATTTCCGGTGCCAAGCTCGCAGGCTTTGGCCTCGGCTTGGCGGCGTTTTTCGCGTTACTGGCGGTCAGCGAGCCGGGTTTTGTTTTTGGTTTAGATCACGCCAATCTTTTGTTCCACGAAGCGGGGCATCCGGTTGTGGTTTTGTTCAGTTCGCGGTTGGAGACTTACGGTGGCACGCTGGGGCAATTGACCTTTCCGGTGCTGCTGGCGATTTCGTTCTGGCGCCAACGGCAGGCGCTGTCCTGCGCGGCGGCAGTCATCTGGTTTTTTGAGAATTGGCTGAACATCGCGCGCTATATGGCTGATGCGCGGGCGTTGCAATTGCCCTTGGTCGGCGGCGGTGATCACGATTGGAATACCATTCTCACACGCTGGAATATTTTGGAATACGACCTGCAGATCGCTGGTGCGTTGAAAGGAATTGCTTGGATGGGAATGGGCGCCGCGATTATTTGGGTGAGCTGGCGTTACTGGGATGATCGGCGACATCCGCCAATCGAGGGGGATTTGTCGCTGGGAAAATTTTGAAGTCGCCGTGCATCTTTTTCAATGAGTAGTGCCTAAAGCAATGGGGCAATTTAATTACTGACTTGTTAGAGTCTGACATCCATGAAATTTCAATCCCCGCGAATCCTTTTACTCTGGTCGCTGCTGCTGGTGACGAGTGTCCTCACGCCTGCGGCCAACGGAAAGGTGCGTGAAATTTCGCCCAATCCCGCGTTGCCCAAGATGCCCGCGAACATCGTCAGTCTTGCAGACTTCGGTCAAGGTGATGGTCAAACCCTGAACACGGCGGCGTTTGAAAAAGCTTTGGCCAAGCTGGCGGAGCGGGGCGGTGGTAAGTTGATCGTGCCGCCGGGGCTTTGGCTCACGGGTCCGATCAAATTGCGCAGCCACACGGAACTGCACGTGCAACGCGGCGCATTCATCCAATTTTCCGGCGATTGGAAACTCTATCCGCTCACGGTGATCAATTTGCGCGGCGAGAAAGAAGTGGATTCGACATCGCCCATCTCGGCGGAAAATGCGGAGGACATTGCCATCACCGGCGAAGGTATCATTGACGGCGGTGGTGATGCGTGGCGTCCGCTCAAGAAAGATAAATTGACCGAGCGCGACTGGAAGGCGCAGGTTAAATCCGGCGGTGTTCTCGATGAAAAAGGGGCCACCTGGTATCCGAGTCGCGCGGTGATGGACGGGGAAAAAATGGTGGCCGCTCTGCGCAAAGCGAATTCACTCAAACTGGAAGATTACGAACCCGCCCATCAATTCTTGCGCCCGAAAATGGTGCGTCTCATCGGTGTGAAACGGTTGCTCATTCAAGATGTCACGTTTCAGAATCCGCCGAACTGGACGGTCAATCCGGTTTTGTGCGACGACGTTTCCATTCTCAATATGCGCGTCTTCAATTCGCCTAACGCTCAGAATAGCGACGCGCTCGATTTGGAATCCTGCCGTCACGCGATCATTCGCGGCTGCACGTTCGATGTGGGTGACGACGGCATTTGCCTTAAGTCTGGCAAAGACGACGTGGGCCGCCGTATCGGTGTGCCGACCGAAGATGTTTTGGTGGAAAACTGCGTGGTGTATCACGCGCACGGAGGGTTCACCATCGGCAGCGAAATGTCCGGCGGCGTGCGGAATGTGCGCGTTAATAACTGCCTCTTCCTCGGCACGGACATCGGCCTGCGCTTCAAGAGCACGCGCGGCCGCGGCGGCGTGGTAGAAAATATTTTTGTCTCCAACGTGAACATGCAGGACATCCCCGGCGACGCGATCAATTTCAACCTCTACTACGGCGGTAAATCACCGCTGGATGAAGCCGCCGCGAATGCCGAAACCAACTTTCCACCCGTGACCGAGGCTACGCCGCAATTCCGTGAGATTCACCTTGAGAACATCGTTTGCCTTGGCGCTAAGAACGCCATTGTGCTCCAGGGCTTGCCCGAAATGCCGCTCAACCATATCTCACTGAAAAATGTGACCATGACGTCGCAGTTCGGCGCGTCCGTGACGGACGCGGACAACATCACGTTTGTAAATGTGCGGTTGGAAAATAATAGTGACACTCTGGTGAAAACGTTGCGTGTCAAAAATTCTAAATTAGAACTGACGAAATGAATAAGTTAGGAAGATTTCGTTGGGTGATTTGCGCGTTATTGTTTTTCGCGTGCGTGGTGAACTACATGGATCGCCAAGTCCTAGGTTTGCTCAAGCCGGACTTGATGAAGATTTTCGGCTGGACGGAAAAAGATTTCGGTCTCATTAACATCTGTTTCCAGTCAGCGTATGCTTTTGGTCAAACGGCATTCGGTCCGCTCATCGAGTGGATCGGCACCAAATCTACTTACGCCTTCGCCATCGTTTTCTGGAGCTTGGCGGCGATGAGCCACTCACTGGCGACGAGCGTTTTTGGCTGGAGCGTTTGCCGCGTGGCGCTTGGCTTAGGCGAGTCTGGCAATTATCCCACCGCCATCAAGACCGTTGCTGAATGGTTTCCGCCCAAAGAGCGCTCAGTGGCGACCGGCCTTTTTAACGCTGGTTCCAACGTCGGTTCCATCTTTGCCCCGCTGCTCGTGCCGTGGTTGTTTCTCACGGTTGGCTGGCGGGGTGCGTTCATCTCGCTTGGCGCGGCAGGTTTTGTGTGGTTGATCTTCTGGCTGATCTATTATCAATCGCCGGAAAAATCAAAACGGGTCACGGTGGAAGAACTGACCCACATCCGCACTGGCTTGGCGGCGACGGCGGAAGAAAAGATTCCTTGGCGCAAGCTGCTGGGCTACCGCGAAGCATGGGCCTACTACGGAACCTGCGTGCTCGTCGGGCCGGTCTGGTGGTTCTACGGTTTCTGGTTGCCGGGTTTTTTCCACGATCAATTTCATCTCGACTTGAAAAGCTTCGGTTTGCCGCTGGCATTCGTAGCGACCATTACTGCCATGGGCAGCATCGGCGGCGGCGGTTTAAGTGCGTGGTTTTTGAAACGCGGCTGGACGGTGAACCGTTCTCGCAAGACAGCGCTGTTCATCTGTGCCGTTTCCACCTTGCCGGTGATTCTCGCACCGCACGTCAGCAGCGCGTGGCTGGCGGCGACGTTCTTTGCTTTCGCCGGTGCAGCGCATCAAGGTTGGTCGGCCACGATGTATTCGACCGTCTCTGATATTTTCCCCAAACGCGCCATCGCTTCAGTGGTGGGCTTCGGTGGCACCTTGGCGTCGCTGGTGTCGCTGGCGTTTTTCTGGTTCGTCAGCACGCAGTTACAGGACAATGGTTCCTACAAAATGATCATGCTCATCTGTGGCAGTGCGTATGTCGTGGCATGGACAATCTTCCACTTCGGCGTGCCAAAAATCAAAGCCGCCACCATCAAATAATTTCTGTGTCCAACTCGACTCCCAGCCTTGACCAAGAAAAAATCTGCGCCTACCCGTGGCACCCGGATAATGGCGACGGCACGTTCACCAACCCCGTCATCTACGCGGATTATTCGGATCCGGATGTGATTCGTGTCGGTCAGGATTACTATCTCGTCGCTTCAAGTTTTAACTGCACACCCGGTTTACCGATTTTGCATTCCCGCGATCTGGTGAACTGGACGATCGTTAATCATGCCCTGAAAAACCTGCCGCATCCACGCTACGCCGAAGTTCAACCGGGCTGTGGCGTTTGGGCTCCAGCGATACGCTTTCACGCGGATCAATTCTGGATTTTTTTTCCGACGCCGGACGAAGGCATTTACGTCACGACCGCCGAACATCCGACCGCTGAATGGTCCGAGCCGTGGCTGTTGCTGGCGGGCAAAGGTTTGATTGATCCTTGTCCGCTGTGGGATGACGACGGCCAAGCGTATCTAATTCATGCCTACGCTGCTTCGCGCGCGGGTATCAAGCACCGGCTACAAGTTCGCCCCATGTCGCCCGACGGGAAAAATATTCTCGGTGACGGCCAAGTGGTTTTCCACGAGCCGGAAAAACATCCCACACTCGAAGGGCCAAAGTTTCATAAACGAAACGGCTGGTATTATCTCTCCGCACCGGCGGGCGGCGTGGCGACGGGGTGGCAAGTCATTCTGCGTTCACGTCATATCTACGGACCTTACGAAGATAAAATCGTGCTCGCGCAAGGCTCAACCGCCATCAATGGCCCGCATCAAGGCGCACTCGTAGATACCGCCAAAGGCGATTGGTGGTTCGTGCATTTTCAGGACGCGGGAGTTTATGGTCGCATCATTCATCTCCAACCCATGCGTTGGGAAAATGATTGGCCGCTCATCGGCATCAATCAGTCAGCGTATGGCGTCGGCGAACCCGTCGGTGAATTTCAAAAGCCCGAAGTGACTGGAACCGTTTCTCCGGCCAACCCGCAAACGAGCGACGAGTTCGACGCACCCAAACTCGGCTTACAATGGCAGTGGCAGGCCAATCATCAGCCCGACTGGTTTCATCTGGAACCGAACCGAAGCCGCCTGAATTTGCTGCCGCAATTTTTCGCCGGCGCCGATTTTAAAAAAATTCCCAACGTGCTGGCGCAAAAATTTCCCGCGCAAACCTTCGCGGTGGAAACCCAACTGGAATTAGACGCGTCACGAGTTGGCGAAGAAGCGGGCTTGATCGTGCTGGGTAGAAATGACGCTGCGCTCAGTTTGCAGAAGTGCACCGACGGCTCGTATCTAGTCTGGCGAGTGGATGGCGAACTGAAATTTCAGGCCAAACTTTCCGCGCCGTCCGTTCGGTTAAAAGTTTCTGTCCACTCCGGCGGTGTCTGTCGTTTCAGTTTTCGAGCCGATGGTCAGTGGACTCATTTACCGGAAACGTTCACCGCGCAACTCGGCGTTTGGATTGGCGCCAAGGTCGGCATTTACAGCCTCAAACGTCAGTCTCAGCCCACGACTGGTTCGGCCAGTTTCGATTACTTTCGTTTTTTACCGGCGGAGTGAAGTTCCGTTTGGCCCACGGCATCCGATAAATTTTTCATACCGCTAGCGGCGAGTTTATCGCGCAGTCCGGAAACCACTTTACCCGCAAGCGCTGGTCCCTCATAAACCAAACCGGTGTAGCATTGCACGAGTGACGCGCCGGCGGTGATTTTCTCCCACGCATCCTCCGCACTGAAAATCCCGCCGACGCCGATGATGGGCACCGTGCCTTTGGTCTGCTGGTAGAGATGACGCACCACCTCAGTGCTGCGTGCGCGCAACGGTTTGCCGCTCAAGCCGCCGGTTTCGGCATAAACCTTTTGCAGCGTCGCGTCGCTCGTCGTTGGGCGATTAATTGTCGTGTTCGTGGCTACGATGCCCGCGATGTTTCGCGGCGTAACTAATTCCAAAATTTCATCCAGCGCTTCGAAAGTTAAATCCGGTGCGACTTTTACGAGAATGGGTTTGCGTGTTGCGTTTAGCGATTGTAGCGCAGAAAAAATTTCGTCCAGCGCGGCCTTGTCTTGCAATTGGCGCAAGTTCGGCGTGTTGGGGGAACTCACATTCACCACGAAGAAATCAGCCAGCTCGCGCAGCACGCGAAAGGAATTGGCGTAATCTTCCGCCGCCTTTTCGAGCGGGGTGATCTTGGATTTGCCGAGATTGATGCCGATGGGATGATTCGGCCAGCTGCCGGACTCTTTCCATTCGGCCAGTTTTTGCGCCACGGCTTCCGCGCCGGAATTATTGAAACCCATCCGGTTGATGACGGCTTCGTCGGGGATGGCGCGGAACATCCGGGGCGGCGGGTTGCCGGGTTGCGCGTGCCACGTCACGCCGCCGAGTTCCGTGAAACCAAAACCCAGCGCCGCCCAGCCGGGGACGGCGGCCGCGTGTTTATCCATACCCGCCGCAAGGCCGACGGGATTGGGAAATTTCAGCCCGAACACTTCCGTCGGTAGTGCTGGTGCCCCGTAGATTTTTTCCACGAGACTGAGTAGTAACTCATCACGACTGACCAGCCCGAGGTGTTTGACGACCGCGTTGTGGGCGCGTTCGGAGTCCTGCTGGAAGAGCAGGGGACGGAGAATTTTTTTATGGATGAAGCCCATGAAAGATTATTTTTCTGAAATTTATTCGCCCAACGCCCGTTTGTAGTCTGGCGGCGTTTCCCCATAGCCAGATTTTCGACGCGCGATCGCCGGCTCGATGATTTCCGAGCGGATATTGATTTCCCGACCAAAGATGGCCTGCCATAACCGCTGGGTATTTTCGGGATAACCGTTTGGCGAATCTTCTTCAAAAGCCGGGCGAAATAAATCTACTGCGTTCTGGAGTTCCCATTTCAATTCCGCTTCGGTGGGATGGCCGGTCAGTTCGCAGGTGCGTTGAAAGGCGGTCAGGTCTTTGGGTTCCAGCCGGTTTAATTTCCCGATGAGAATGTCAAACGGATGCGGAATGGTGAGCGTCACATTCGCCAACTGAATGGTTTTGGCGCGTTGCCGCCAGCGCGGACTGGTGCGGAAACTTAATTCATAGCCCGGCTCCAGATAAAAACCGCCGTGCGTTTTGTCCAGTCCTGCCGCTGAAACTAAAGCGGACAAATCTTCGTCATCATCCGAGAACAAATCCACATCACCGCTCATCAACTGGCGATCCACCGTGAGTTGGAGTGGGGCAGAGCCGTAAAGCGTCAGATGAAACGGGCGATTCTTGGGCAGCGAGGCCAGAAATTTCTGGAGCAATTCACCGGCGGGCGTGGCCCAGTCAATTTCCCCGGCCCACCAATTTTTGATCGAATTCATGTTTGCGGGAGCCGATGCCGAGGAAGTAAAGCGCCTGCTGGATGAGTCGGTTGCTCACCTCGTTATCTTGGCTCAAGCGGATGGCCAAAGCCTGCTCGCGCGGGCGCAACGGACGGGAGGCTTGGCAGAGCAACAGACGCGCCGCCACGCGCGACTTGCGCCAAGCGGTATCCACTTTGTCTGCTTTACGATTCATGAAGCAAAAGCTAATGCAGCCACCGCCGCTTGGCAATCCTGCCGGAAGAGCAGGGGACGGAGAATTTTTTTATGGATGAAGCCCATGCAGATGGTTTGAGAAATAAAGTTTATTGCATCAAAACCCGATAAAAACGAGCTGGCGGAACAATTCCGGCTGGATCAAGTATTTGATATGGGGAAGTAGGAAGGTTGGAAATGGAACGCAAATTTATCCAGTTATTACCTGTAAGATTGGTGCTGTATTGCACTAGAAAATTACTGCTCAACATCCCATTCAAATTTAGGAGCGGATATCCGACCAAAAAATTCAGCGATACTGTTGGTGGTATTATTTCAAAAGGCAATATCGAGAGCAGGGCAGATGAACTGCTCACGTTGTCATTTCCGTTAAACACTCGCACAGAATAATTTCCTGCCTTGTCAGGACGTATATTAGTCACCGAAAATGTTGAAACATTCGAACCAGTAGTGGCTATTCCGATGGGGGAATCTTTAAAATACCACTGAAAAACCAGCGGGGCTGCGCCATAAGCAGTGGTGGTAAAAGTAGCATTGCCGCCGAGATTAACGGTCTGGTTTTGTGGGGACGAAGCGATGAAAAGCGTGTCATCAATGGTTAATACGGCTGGAGAGCTGGTAACACTACCAGCCAAACCATTGACAATAACTGAATAAACACCGGCGTGCTGGTCTTGAACATTTGATAGAGTGAAAGCCGGCAACACAGCGCCTGAAATCGGCGCGGAGTTTTTCAACCATTGGTATGTTAGCGATATTCCACTTGCATTAACCATGAATGCAGCAGTTGAACTTGCAAAATTTGTGCGACTTAATGGTTGATCAATTATTTTTGTCGCCTCAACAACATTCAAAATAGCAAAACTGCTGGTGATGCTGCCTGACGAACTTGTGACCACTACTGAATAATTGCCTGCATCAGTCAGGGAGGCTTTGGAAAATGATAGCGTAGGTGATTCAGAAGATCTTCCTATTTGCACAATGCCATTATTTCCCGAATCGGCGATATACACATTATCAAAAGCATCCACTGCGATACTTCTAGGATAGAATAAGCCGAAATTTGTTCCCGCTACTCCATTGATTAAATTTAAGTTGAAAACACCGTTGCCAGCTATCGTTGAAACAATGCCGTTCGTGGAAACTTTTCTGATTCGGCTATTGCAATAATCATCAATTATCAAGTTCCCTGCGGAATCTGTAGCCAAACTCATGGGTTCACAAAATTGAGCATTAACTGCCATCCCTCCGTCTCCAGCAAATGGCGGAATGTCATAAGCTGTAGGTCCTTTCCCTGCCACGGTGCTGATCGTGCCATTTAAGTTTATTTTCCGAATTCTTCCGTTTCCTGAATCCGCAATAAACATGTTCCCATCTTTGTCGAAGGCAATAGCGTTTGGACTAAATAAAGAAGCGTTTGTAGCTTTTCCGCCATCCCCAGAAAAGTTTTGGATCCCATTTCCTGCCACGGTGCTGATGGTGCCACTTGAGTCTATTTTACGAATGCGATTATTAAGAGAGTCCGCGATAAATAAATTACCATTATTGTCGAAGGCTATTCCCTGGGGGTAGCGCAAGGATGCATTTGTCGCTGCCCCCCCATCACCAGAAAATCCTACACTACCATTGCCAACCACCGTCTCGATGATTCCATTGGTGCTTACCTTGCGAATTCTCTGATTGAATGAATCAGTTAAAAACAGGTTGCCATTCGTATCCGAAGCAACTCCGTATCCTTGGTTGATCGCGGCATTTGTTGCAAATCCACCATCACCAGAAAATCCTGCAACCCTATTGCCTACGACTGTTGCTATAATGCCTTCTGTGTTTATTTTGCGAACGCGATTATTATTAAGCCCATATTTCCCAAATAAAATTCACAAGCTGGAGTTAGTGACATACAATAAAGCCGCACAAACAAAGGCTTTCCTCTATG
>CAIWFB010000173.1 GCA_903911825.1 uncultured Verrucomicrobia subdivision 3 bacterium | reverse complement strand
GAACGCTGGGATCCGGTGCCCGGTTCCACCGGACATAAAGTGCGCGTGGCACCGAGTGAGGATGAAGACGCCGAAGGGCGCAGCGATAATGATCGACTCTACGCTGAAGGCATTGCCGCCGCCGAGCATGAGCAGATGCTGCAAGCCACGCGGGCGGCCGCTAAAAAGGATTTATAAATATCTCAAACCCACCACTAGATTGGTTTCCCGAAGCGCCGCCGAGCACGTTATCAGAATCGTTATTCACGCTTATCGCGCAGCAGGAATTTTTCAAGGGATTGAGTGAACGACAACTTCAATTGCTCGCGGGTTCCGCGTTGGAAATGAAGTTTGAAACGGGCCAAACCATCTTTCAAGAAGGCTGCCCCGCCAACCGTTTCTATCTCATCTTATCCGGTAGCGTGGTTTTGGAGTCCGAACTCGCCGAACCTGGCAAGATGCTGCCGGTGCAAACGCTGGGGGCGGGTGAAAATCTGGGTTGGTCCTGGCTGTTTCCGCCGTATCTCATGCACTTGAGCGCGCGGGCGCTGGAACCGACGCAGACCATTTTTTTCTACGGCACCCGTCTGCGTGAGCAGTGCGAGCAAGATCATGAACTCGGTTACGAATTGATGAAGCGAATCGCCGAAGTCGCCACACAATGTCTCCGCGCCACGCAGCAGCGACTCGCAGAAAAAGCCAATTCAAAAACGCTGTCGTCGTGAGTGCGAACCAGCAATTAGTTGAGACGTTGGCACGTTCAGAAATTTTTCTGGATTACGAGCGCGCTTATTCGGAAGCGATGCAGTTGCCCTTGACGCTGCGGGCGGTCGAGACCTGGCAATTGCCTTATCATGGCAAGCGGATGGAAAATTCTTTCTGCGCGTTGACGGCCGAGAAAAGTCAAACCTGTGCGGCGTGTCTACAATTCCAGGAAGATTTGGGGCGTGACGCGCTGGATAAACCAGCCACACGAACCTGCGCTTTTGGGCTGTGTGAAACTGCCGTGCCGGTGAAACTTGGTCTACAAACGATCGGTTTTCTTCAAACCGGCCAGGTCTTGCGCACGCCACCGACCGAAAAGTCTTTTCAACAAGCCGTCCGATTCGCCAAAAAACTTGAGGTGGACATCGATAACCAAGTCATGAAGCAGGCGTATTTTACGACCCCCGTAATTTCCCAAAGAAAGCTGGATACTGCCACAAGTCTGCTGACCATTTTTGCTGATCATCTGGCGATGAAAAGCAACCAACTCTATGTTCAGACCACCCATGCGGAGTCGCCGGTCATCTCCAAGGCTAAGGAATATATTGGTAACCATTGCTCGGAACAGCTCTCCTTGCGTCAGGTCTCCAGTGCGGTGAATTTGAGCTTGTTCTATTTCAGTAAACAATTTCGTAAGGCAACCGGCTTGAGTTTCACCCAGTTCGTTTCGCGGACGCGCATCGAAAAAGCGAAGAATTCCTTGCTCAATCCTAATATGCGCGTCAGTGAAATCGCTTATGCCGTCGGTTTTCAGTCGCTCACCCACTTCAATCGAGTTTTTAAAAAAATTGTGCGTCAATCTCCCACGGACTATCGCGGTAATTTTTCAGCAGGGGTTTGATCCGTGGCTTTCTAATAACCTGAAACTTCAAACGAACGACGCATGACCAACCGCCTCCTAGGCAGCTTTCAGAAATTCGCGCGCACCGTCGTGCGGACGAGCGGTCATCCGATGGCATTCGGGTTGGCCATTGGCGTGATTGTCCTCTGGTTACTCACGGGGCCGTTTTTTCATTTTGGCAACACCTGGCTGCTCGTCATTGATACCGTCGCCAACATCATCACTTTCCTGATGATCTTTCTCATCCGCAACGCCCAGAATCGCGAGAGCGAAGCGGTGCAATTAAAACTTGATGAATTGATTCGTGCTACCAAGGAAGCGCGTAATACGCTCTTAGACATCGAGGAGTTATCGGAAGTTGAGCTGGATAAGATCAAAACGCGTTTTGAGCGATTGGCGCGCAAGGCCCGCGTTGAAACCAGCGTCAGTCAACCCGCAGCCACGGTGAACAACCCACCCAAATAATCTGAATCATGAATTGGTCTCCACTTAATCTCACCGTCCGCGTCGGTTGCCACCTCGCTTACGAAACCACCGTGCAAACGCCCGTGTTGTTCGTGTTGCGGCCACGGCTCGAAGGCAAAGTGCTCGTCATGCAGGAACGGCTCTCCTTCGGCATCGGTTTGCCCTCGTATGAATTTCAAGATTCGCACGGCAATATCACCTATCGTTCCACGTTCATGCCGGGGCGGAATGAAGTGCGGCACGACGCGCTCGTCGCCGTCTCGTCCTTGCCCGATAGCCGCGAGATCTACGGCAACATCGTGCCCGTCGGCCAATTGCCGCACGAACTGCTCCGTTACACGCTACCGAGCCGCTACTGCGATTCCGACAAGCTGATGAATTTTGCGTGGAATCATTTCAGCCAATTTCAACATGGCCTCCCGCGCGTGCAGGCCATCTGCGACTGGGTGCACAACAACATCGAATATCGCTTCGGCTCCGGACGTTCCGATCTATCCGCCTCCGAGGTCATCGCACGGCGCCATGGTGTATGCCGCGATTTCGCTCACGCCGCCATCGCGTTGTGTCGTGCTTTTAACCTGCCGGCGCGCTACGTCACCGGCCATTTGCCCGACATCGGTTTCATTGATCCGGGCACGCCGATGGATTTTCACGCTTACTGCGAAGTCTATCTCGGCAACGAATGGCTCACGTTCGATCCGCGTTTCAACATCCCGCGCATCGGCCGCGTGAAAGTCGCGCACGGCGCGGATGCGGTGGACGGTGCGTTTGCCACGATCTACGGCGAAGCCAACCTCACTTACTTTGAAGTCTGGGCGTATCAAGTGAACCCGCTGCAAGTCTCCGTCGGCGATCCGCTTAATAAATCCCTGCGGCTCGACGGCACGGAAACGCTGCGGGTTTGTTAGCCGTCGGTCATTTCACCCGCGCGGTCGCCAGATTGCTCCACGGACTTTCGCCGTGCGCATTGGTCGCGCGCACGCGAAACCAATATTTCACGCCCGACTGCAACCCTTCCAGCAACGCCGTCTGCTTGAAACATGAATCAATCAATTTCCAGCCGTCCGGTTCCGCGTCGGTGCGGGCTTCGATATCAAACGAACAGCGCCACAACGGACGCACGAAACGCAATCGCACTTCGCCCTCTGATGCCGTCGGCACCGCGCGCAGATTTGTCGGTGCGGCAGGTTTACCCACTTTGACCGTCTTCGGCGCTTCCAGCGCCAGTCCAGCCTCCCGCAATTTCGTCGGCACCCCGCCGGTTTTCACCTGCACGCCTAACGAAGCATTCAACACTTTATTCCGCACCTCCCGCAGCAAGTCATTCCGCCGCGTGACCTCCATCTTGATTTCGCCGCGCAGACTGATCACCCGTTCATGACTCGTGCGCAACGCCGCCACCATCGCTTGTGCGTCCGTGAGTTGTTGCGGGTCGAATTGCAGCTCCGGTTTGGCGGCGATGCCCGCGAGCGTCTGCTCCGCCAGCGTGAGTTGATCCAGCGCGGACTTGTTGCGAAACGTGAGTTTGATGCGAGCCATAACAAAGATCCTTTCAGTTGGTTAAAGCATTAAAGCCGTTGACCGCGAAAGACACGAAACCCGCGCACAGAAACCAAAGGCTCTCGACCGGGGAGGGCGCTGATTTAAAGGATGACCGACTACCGGAGCGTTTGCTGTTCGCTGGGTTCGCATATGTCGTGACTAAACTCTTAATCCTATCTTCAAAATCCGTCAAGACCGTGGCGCTAAAGTAAAATTAGCTCCACAAACTGTCATCATCCTTATCAATTCCGTTCCCAGTTGTGGTGCTAAAGTAAAAATAGCACCACAGGAAAGCCTGAGAAACCTCAAGGAGGGAACAAACTAGATCAACAAAGCTTCAGTCTGTGGCGCTAAACCAAAAATAGCGCCACGAAATGGAGCGGGGATGACATTCGATAGAGCTAACCATGTCATCGGCAGAGCATTCTGTGGCGCTAATTTTACTTTAGCGCCACGATTTGTTACGGGGATTGATTGGTTTTCTGCAGGGAAGATCAGTTTTCTGACAAAACATGAGTAAAACCTGATTCCGGAAGCTTTTTTTACGGGTTGGTTACGTGGTTTTACGACGGGCGAAGGCAGAGTAGGTTGGAAATTTGCTTGCGGCGATTCAATGTGGTTGCCGCCACTGAACGCCGCTGCTTAAAAGATTGCCGCCCGCGATGGTTTCGGCAACATCCGACTAAGATTATGGTCGCGCACAAAATCATCTTTCTCTTCGACGTGGACAACACGCTGCTCAACAACGACCGCGTCACCGCCGATCTCCAGCGTTACCTCCAGCGCGAAGTCGGCCCCGAACGCGCGCAGCATTACTGGACCATCTTCGAGCAGTTGCGCAGCGAACTCGGTTACGCCGATTATCTCGGCGCGTTGCAACGCTACCGCATCGAACATCCGCGCGACCCCAAGCTGCTCACCGTCTCCAACTTTCTCATCAATTATCCCTTCGCCAACCGGCTTTATCCGAACTCGCTCGACGCCATCGAACACGTCAAGCAATGGGGACCGGCGGTGATCCTCTCGGACGGCGACGTCGTCTTCCAGCCGCGCAAGGTGGAACGCTCCGGTCTGCTCGAAGCCGTGGATGTGAGAGGGTTCGCTTTTCTGGACCACTGATTTGTTAGTCCGAGCATTGGTTTGATTTTATGGTTTCGTTGTTTCTTT
>CAIWFB010000172.1 GCA_903911825.1 uncultured Verrucomicrobia subdivision 3 bacterium | reverse complement strand
TTCTGGGGCGGCCGCGAAGGTTACATGACGCTGCTCAACACGGACATGAAGCGCGAACTGGAACATCTCGCGAAACTGCTGCACCTGGCCGTGGATTACAAAAAGAAAATCGGGTTCAAAGGCCAGTTTTACATCGAACCGAAACCGAAAGAACCGACCAAGCACCAATACGATTCCGATGCCGCCGCGTGCCTGAATTTCCTGCGCGAATCCGATTTGCTGCCGCACTTCAAATTGAACCTCGAGACGAACCACGCGACACTCGCGGGCCACACGATGCAGCATGAAATCGAAGTGGCCGGGGCGGCGGGCGCGCTGGGCTCGATTGACGCGAACACCGGCGACGAATTGCTGGGCTGGGACACGGACAAGTTTCCGACGAATATTTATCTGACGACCTACACGATGTTGAGCATCCTCAAATATGGCGGCCTGACGACGGGCGGGGTGAACTTCGACGCGAAGGTGCGGCGGGAAAGTTTCGCGCCGGTGGATCTGTTCCACGCGCACATCGGGGGGATGGATGCGTTTGCGCGCGGCCTGAAGATCGCGGCGGCGATTCGTCAAGATGGCCGATTGGCGGAATTCACCCAACAGCGCTACGCCTCATGGGATACGGGCATCGGGGCGAAGATTGAATCGGGCAAAGCCACGCTGAAGGAACTGGAGACTTACATTCTGAAAAAGGGCGAGGCCGCCCCGAACACCAGCGGCCGCCAGGAATTCCTCGAAAACCTCATCAACGAGTTTGTTTGATTCCACCGTGCTTCCATGATTCAGGCGGCGCGGGGGTTTTGCTCGCGCCGAATCCGCTTGCCCCGAGCCCGGATTCGTGCGAAATAAATGCCCGCTGGTTCAGTTGATAATGAACTAAAAATCATTGTGCAATTGCAAATAAACGGTTGGAAGGGTGGCTGAGTGGTTAAAGGCACCTGACTCGAAATTGAAAAAGCCACTTTTTGCTGCGTTTAGCTTTAGCATAATACCATTGATTATATTAGCGATTATTGCGGTTTCACATTTAAAGACTTTTGCTCTAATTGCGTCTTTTTTGCCCTAAAAACAGCAACCAGTATCAAATTGCAGTATCAGATTTGAACTTGTCAAAAAATACCACGGCGCAGAAATTTTCCAGACTCTCCACCTTGGTTAGTCGCGCGGTTGAGATCGTGCGTAACACCACCAACTCGACAACACAACGAAAATTCACAGTCCAGAAGTCTTTCCAAGGTGGCCTTTAGAAAAAGCCGCATTATGCAAAACCTGTCCTTTACAAAAGGATACATTTAGGGAATCGTTTCGCCATGAGTTTACACCCGGTCCTGGCCGAAAAATTGAGTGCCGCCCTTGAGCCAGCGGCAAAAATGCCGTTGACCGTCCGGGACGCGCGCCTACCAGCGGTGCCGGGCAAAGTCCATGCGGTCATTGGTCTGCGACGGGCGGGCAAAACAATTTTTTTGCGGCAACTGTTGGCCGAGCAGCGGGTCAAGCTGTCGTCCGAGCGGGCAGTTTACTTGAGTTTTGACGACGACCGTTTGGTCGGCATCGGCGTGGAGCAACTTGGCTTTTTGCTGGAAGAGTATTACCGGCAGTTTCCCGCGTTGCGCGGCAAGCAGACGGTGCATTGGTTCCTGGATGAAATCCAGTTGGTCCCGAACTGGGAGCGGTTTGTGCGCCGGGTGCTTGATTCCGAAAAAATGGAACTGGTGGTATCGGGTTCGTCGGCCAAGATGCTGTCGCGGGAAGTTCACACTTCGTTGCGTGGTCGCGGATTGGCGACGGTGATCCGGCCTTTTAGTTTTCGGGAATTTCTTCGGCATCGCGGCGAGGAGCCGGAGAAGGAGCCGCGCCGTTGGACGGCGGCGGCACGTTCGCTGGTCGAGAAGCGTTTTCGAGAATACCTCGCACAAGGTGGTTTTCCTGAAGCCCAGGAATTACCAGCGGCGTTGCAGGTCGAGCTATTGCAAGGTTACGTGGACACGGTGCTGTTTCGTGACGTGGTGGAGCGGTATGAACTGACGCAGGTAGCCGCACTGCGCTGGCTGGTGCGTCACTGTCTTCGTAATCCGGCGTCCAGCTTTAGTGTCCACCGTTTGCATCAGGACATGAAATCGCAAGGGCATGGAGTGGCCAAGGATGCCGTGCATACGATGTTGGCACATTTGCTGGACGCTTTTCTTTTAACCGCCGTGCCGCTGGCCACAGAATCCGAACGGCAGCGAAATTCAAACCCCCGGAAGATCTACCCCGCTGATCCCGGTTTAATACGGGCATTTGACAACAGCGGTCGGAGCAATACCGGCCATGCGCTCGAAACGGTGGTGATGGCCGCGTTGGAACGGCGCGGCTTCGACGTGAGTTACGTCAAAACCGACGAGGGATTTGAAGTGGATTTTCTGGCGCGGCACACGACGAAAGGCTCGGAGCTAATCCAAGTTTGTGCCGACCTACGGAATCAGGAAACGCGCGAGCGCGAATTGCGCGCCCTTCGGGCAGCAGCCAAAACCTATCCGCGCGCCACCTGCCGGCTGCTGGTTCTCGACCGGGATGCAGCATCAAGTGTGAGCGGGCCAGGGGTGGAAGTGCAGCCGGCTTATGAGTGGCTGCTGGGCAGCACGGCGGTGGAGTGAATCAATTCCCCGCACTGCTTACGGAACAGGCTGACAATCCGCGCGGTCACAAAAACTTTCGATCATATAAAAGCACTTTGGTTTTAAGCGGCTAAAAGCAAAGTATGGTTTCCGGAGGTGGCTGGAATTGCTAAAATTTTTTGTGCGGTTTAGATTTTACTGTGTATCGCTTTGCAATAGTTTCAGCAGTTCAGTTTTTGGAACGAGGAATTTGCCGCGCAGCGCCCGGCAGGCTTTGAGTTTGCCACGTTGGATGAGGCGATAGACGCTGAAATAATTGACGCCGAGCATATCGGCGGATTCCTGGATGGAATACGCCAGTCGTTCGGTCGGCGGTGAAACGGTCACTGGTTCGATTTCGGGATGGTTTGGCATAGGGTTTCCTTTGGTTCAGAGTCAGGCGAAATTTCGTGAATGTCCTCGGGCAGATGGCGGTGAATGGTTTCATCCATGGGGCGTTGCCAATCAATTGGGGGAAACAAGTCGGTGTGGCGCACCTTCAACGCCGCCGCGACAATTAGCACGTCAAAGTCCGCGATGTGAATCGTGCCGCCTTCGATTTTGGAAACGGTGCTGCGGGTGGCGTTGTGCCAGCCAGCGTGGTTCAACTCGACAGCCAACTTCTCCTGCGTCCAGTCGCGATCTCGGCGCAGTTTGACAACTTGTTTCCAAATTAAATTCAGCTTCTTCATCGGCAATCAGAGCATTATTTCAGGTGGTCGGCTTTGGGTTGTGCGATTTTCGCACAAGATTGCGCCGCCAGTTTTAGCGCAAACCAGGCAGACAGGTTGTAATGATTTCCTTACAACTTTTGGCTGGACGATTTGGCCAGAACAGATGCGTCCGCCAACGCGGAATCATTCCGCGCTGGGGAAGTATTTTTGTGGGGTCATCAAGCTGACGCGCCAAACGACGGTCGAACTCTCGCCAATAGAAGCCTCAATTGAGGGTCGCTTTCGCTTTGCAGGCAATAGCCTGACCTATGATAGGTGAAGATTTGACCGGACAGATGAAGCGGCGTTCAAATGAAAAATGAACGCGAGGAAAAAGGGCGCGGCCAGCAACAGCCGAACGAGCGGACAACCAGCGAGTGATGCGTGACGTAGAACGGTGCTGCCCGGCGCGGCAGCCAGAGCGCCTAAAAAGCCAGACCGCGACGCTCAATCGCGCGGTGAAGCAACAAAGGTTCAGCCACCGTTCCGACAAGCCATCAATCCAACCCTAAAAGCCGTCTGATTTTTCGACGAACCGACCAACGACGAGCTACGCGGCAACGCACGAGCAAATCACCGACACGCTGCCGACGCGGATTCGTTATGCTGTCCGGTTGGTGACGGCGAACGGCCCGACGTTCGGAGCGGACACTCAAACAAACTCAATTACGTCCGCTCCGGTCGGCGGGACGGGCGCCGATCACGAACCGGCTCAAACTTCTTTCAGCGCTGGCAGCGGGTTGCCTTTTGGGCGCGGAGCCGCTGGGCAAAGCGTGCGAAAGGCAACCGGCGCCGAGCGTTCTACGGTGATGTTCGGCTCACGATTCACGCAATTTGAAATTTGTCGAGGCATCAGCGGTCGGTGATTTAGTTCGCCCCACTTGATTCGCCGCTGGCGTTGCACTTGCGATTTTATTGCGTCTGCCTACGTGCGCTTTGACGTTCCGCGTCCCGCCGCGTGACCAGCGGTTCAAACAGTCACGGAGCCTCGCCACAGTGACGGGCACACCAGCCGTTTTCAATTCTGCCGCCAGTTGTTGACTGCTCCAGCCGTTGCGCTGTAAAGCAAGTAACTTTTCCCGCAGCGGTTCGAGCATGGCCATCGCGGTGTTCCGGCTGCCGGGCGGCTCGGTCTGCGATAACAGTTCCAGTTTTTGATTGAGCGCCGCGTAGTTAAGTTGGGCGGCGGTTTCAGCGTAATTGATTCGTTGGCTCATAAGTTTATTTGAGTTGTGGTTCGATTGGCGTTTTAGTTTTTATCCGATTCTGGTTCGATTTACATCCGATCTTCATACGATTTACGTTCGATTCGTATTTGATTTTTGTTCGATCTTCGTTCGATCCGCATCCGATTTTTCGGCGATGCTTTATTCAATCCGCCCCTTTCACCCAGAAAGGCGGGGTTAGTGTCATGGCTACTTTTCCCCATTTACCCACCAAACCTGACCCCATAACACCCGGCACTACTTGCATCCTCACCGTAGCATGAACCGGTTTAACGAATGCACCGGACTCAGCGCATTCCGTCATAAATTCCATGCTACCGTGGACACCATGAACCGAATCTTAACTGAAACGAAATGGTCAGGTTGGGATGATATCATCACAACCTCTGGATCAAGGTTCTGCTAACGTGGTGATTTATGTTTACCGGCATACCTCAAAAGAATCGGGCAGGTGCGGAGTCCTACTTTGACGAACATCTTTCGCAGAACGATTATTACACGCAGGGAGAAACGCAGCGTGGGCATTGGCTTGGCATAGGGGCAGAACAGTTGGGACTGAAACCCGGCGGCATTGTCACGCGCGATTCCTTTCTGAAATTGTGCGACAACCAACATCCGATCACCGGGGAACAACTCACGCCGCAGCAGTTCAAGGAGCGGCGGATTTATTTCGACTTCGTTTGCTCACCGCCAAAATCCGTTTCCATTCTGGCAGTGACAATGAATGACCAGCGCATCATCGAAGCGCATAAGGAAGCCTCGCACTTGGCGATGCGTGAACTCGAATCCTTCGCCGCTGCCAGAGTTCGCAAGGGTGGTATTCAGGAGCAGGACCGCGTCACTGGCAGTTTGGTCGGCGCGGCATTCCTGCATACCACATCACGTTCACTCGATCCACAGTTGCATACGCATTTCGTCTTGTTCAACGCGACCTGGGATAAAACGGAGCAACGTTGGAAGGCATTGCAGACGGGCGATATGTTTGGTGCCATCAACTACGGCACGGCGGTGTATCGCAACGAACTCGCCAAGCGGCTGCACCAAATTGGCTACGCGATCAAGCGCACCGGGACGGCGTTTGAAATCGAGGGGGTTGACCCAAAATTTATCGAACGGTTCTCGAAACGCTCTCAACAACGCGACGTGGCGGTGAAACGGCAGGAAACAAAACTCGGTCGCAAACTGACCAACCAAGAAATTGCCCATGTGGTCCACCAGTCCCGCCCGAAAAAAATTAAGGGCGCATCGGATGATGAAGTGCGTGACCAGCAACTCGGCGAGATCGGTTTCTTCGAGAAACGGGCATTGCGAAAAGTCGTCGCGGCGGCGGATGGACTGCCAAAAAAATTCTCGGTAAAAGTGGTGACGGATGATGCCCTCGCCCACAGCCTCGGCCATATTTTTGAACGGCGTTCCGTTGCGCCCAAACACAAGATTTTGGAAACTGCGTTGGTGCATGGCTTCGGGCAACTGGATTTGGCGCGACTGAAAGCCGAACTGGACGGAAGACCGAGTTTGGTGCGGGTGGGTTCCGAGTTTTCGACGCGCTCGATTTTGAACAACGAACTACGGTTGATTCACTCGGTAAACGAAGGAATTGGATCGGTCGTGCCATTCGTGCATCAGTGTGAACCATCGGCCCATCTCGGCTCCGATCAGCGCAAGGCGCTGGCGCACGTCCTCACCAGCCCAGATCGCATCACCGGCTTTCGCGGCCTCGCCGGTTCCGGCAAAAGCACATTGCTCAAGGAACTCGCCCGCAGTTTGTATCGCGAAGGTTTCGACGCCGTGGTTTTTGCGCCGACGGCTTCGGCGGCGGACACGCTCCGCAAAGACGGCATCGAAGCCAACACACTGGCACAACTGCATACCAACTTGAGCGTTCGTAGTCGGCTCGGCCCCCGCTCGGTGATTATTCTTGATGAGGCCGGTGCGGTCGGCCTCGACGATATGGTGAATCTGTTCGAGGTAGCCCTGCGCAAGGAGTGTCGCATCGTCCTCTCCGGTGATACCGGGCAACACGCCAGCGTCGCGCGCGGCGATGCGCTTCGCATCATCGAACAGTATTCAAGCTACCGTTTCAGCGAACTGACGACGATCCGCCGCCAGAAACCCGCTGCTTTTCGTGAGGCAGTCGAACTCGCCGCTGCCAAACAAACCGACAAGGCGTTTGCAAAACTGGTCGAACTCGGCGCGGTCAATGAGTTACCCAATGACAATGGCCAACTTTACCAGCGTGCCGCCGATGCGTATGTCTCGGCCACGAAACAAGGCAAGTCTGCACTGCTCGTCTCGCCAACGTGGGCGGAAATTGAGGCGGTGACGGAAAAAGTGCGCGAGACTCTGCGGGTCGGCCACCAAATCGGGCAAGACGAACAGATGTTTCACGTCTTTGACTCACTCTCATGGACGGAAGCGCAAAAGAAAAATGCCCGTCAGTTTGAACTAGGTCACCGCCTCCGCTTCGTCCGCCATACCAAAAAATTTGAACGCGGTGAAACGGTGGAAATTGTCGCTGTCATGGAAAACGGGTTGCGCGTCCACCGTGACGATGGCACAGAAGTCGATTTTATTCCCGCCAGTGCCGCCGCCAGTTTTGATGTCGGCGAGTCGCGCGAATTAAAAGTTGCCTCTGGCGATTGGCTTTTATTGCAGGCGAATCACGGCAGAGATTTTATTAACGGCGAACGGGTGCAGGTGAAAGCGGTTCAAAATGGCCGCATTGCCCTCGCCGATGGCCGCACGCTGCCCGCTGCTTACAACACGTTCACGCATGGCTACGCCGTCACATCGCATTCGTCCCAAGGCAAGACCGTGGATGAGGTGCTTTTGGTTGCGTCGTCAAAATCGTTTCCCGCAGTCAACCGCGAACAATTTTACGTTTCAATCTCGCGTGGCCGCGAGCGCGTCCAGATTTTTACCGACGATTCGGAACTGCTCGCTCGCCGCGTCACCGCTACGCACGAACGCACCGCCGCCGTGGAACTGTTGGCGCTCCACCAAGAACTCGCCAAGCTAGGCTATACGCCAAAAGAAAAGTTGGAAAAACTCATTGCGCCGCCAACGGTGGCCGTCTGCAAGGATGACTTTCGCACGGTGCGCCCGATGCGTGACTTGATGCCGCGTCTGCGCCGCCTCACCCGCCTTTCACCAGTGCAAAGAGTCATACAACTGGTCGAAAATGCCCGTCGCTGGCTTGGACTCGGTCAGTTGGAAGCAGTCGCAAACGAGGCGGCGCTGAAAATTCAACCAACCGAAATAGTGAACGAAGCCGAGAAATTTTTACCCACAAAAGTCGAGGCCGAGAAAATTCAAACACCAAAAATCGAAACTGAAAAAATCCGCCCCGAACCGCCGGTGAAAAAACGCGTTGCCATCAAATTCCCCGAACCGCCGCCGCGCCAGTCGCGTGGCATCCGACACTAAACCCTCAACCTAAAATAACATCATGTCCTTGTTCACCAAAAATGAGTGCTATCAAACCGCAAGCACCTACGCCGGCTATATCACGTTCCACCTCGACGAACATCGCCGCCGCGCGTTTAACACCAATCAGTTGATTGCATACGCGCTCGACCCCAATCCTGCAGCCGATGCCGGCCGGAATGATCCACCACAAATGCTTTCCTTCCAGTTCGCCAACGCCGATGTCGTGGCCCTCGGTTGGCGACTCGACTTCCTCATGGATCGCCTTGCCGAAACCAAACTTTCAAGCCTCTGCATTCTCCCCAAACGTTACGCCGATCTCGACCGCGCCAAAGTTTTCGTCGCTGCTATTACCATTTCCCCGATTGGAAACGAAAAATAAGTTTTTCGACGCGATCGGCACTCCGACGATTTGGAGTTCTGCGGCTTGGCGTAATTTTACGCAGTCCGTATGCCATTCGCCGCCGCATAAAATTCCATCGCCAGACACCCCGACAGGAATTGGCCTACGACCGGGCGTTGCAGGCGGCTCAGAAACGGCTGCGGTTGCGGGCCGAGATTAAGAAGCACAACAAAAATCTGGCGGGCGCCGCGAAGCAGGCGGGTGTCGTGCAGCCGCTGCATTACGCCATTTTCATGGATCACGGGTAGTCGCAGATGCCCGTCCAGCAAAAGTAAGCGCCCACCACTTTTTTGCGGATAGACCATCAGCGGCTCAATCAGCCCGACTTCGGCTAGCAGATCCAAAGAACGTCGTTCTTAACTTTTCGCAAAAACCCGGTTTTAACCATGAAAAAATTCGTTCTTTTTTGGCTTTGTCTATCCAGTACCCACAATTCTTTATCTCCCATGTCAGAATCTAAATTATCATTTAGTCCATTATCTATGATACCAAAGGGTACTATATCATTG